>NZ_JBHVGZ010000006.1:81162-294706 GCF_042800355.1 Streptomyces sp. NPDC057623 | reverse complement strand
GGCGACCACCGACGGCAGCGAGTCGGGGAGCTCGGTGAACTCGCGCTTCAGGGCGGCGGGCGGCTTTGGCGCGTTCGCCAGCTGGTCCGCCGTCGGCTGGACGTCGAGGCTGCGCACGGTGTACGTCGCCCCGCGGGTGGTCTGGCGGCGGTCGCCGACGACCGTCATGCCCAGCGGCTCGTACCGCCAGTCGCCCGAGATGTTCACACCGCTGGGCGGGTACGGCATCGGCAGCCAGTTCTGGGCGTACCAGTCCGCGGCCGAGACGGTCGTCTCGACCTCCGTGCGCCGCACGTCGGGGCCGAGGCCGAAGGGGGTGGGGAACTGGTCGGGCATGGCCTGGATGTTGCGCTTGGACGGCTGCCAGGTGGTGCCGTCGAAGTCGTCCAGGGACACGATCCGCAGGTACAGGTTCGAGAGGTCGCTCGTGTTGGTCTTCAGGGACAGGACTTCGCGGTCCTCGTCCACGTTCAGGCTGTCGCGCAGGGACACCAGCGGGTTCACCGCGGAGATCGTGCCGCCCCTGCCGCTGCCGGACCCGACACCGGTGCCCGCGGCGTCCAGCAGGCCGCCGTTCATCGCGGGCAGCCCGAGCGGTACCACCAGGGCGATGCCCAGGGCGACCACGCCGATGCGCCGCCCGGTACGGACCGGCGCCACCGCGTCGGTCGGCTCCCCGCCGGGTCTGCGCGGGGCCCCGCCGAAGACCCGGCCCCACTGCGAGAGCCGGTCGCGCCCCTCGGCCAGGAGCAGCATCAGATAGCCCACGGCGGCGACCAGGAACCACAGCCAGTCCGCACCGCCGTCGGACAGCCCCGCGGCCACCGAGTACAGCGCCAGCAGCGGCAGCCCGGCCGGGGCGGCGCTGCGGAAGGTCACCGCGAGGGTGTCCACCGCCAGGCCGATGATCAGGACGCCGCCGATGAGCATCAGCCGGATGCCGTCCGACAGGGGCGCCGGGATCGAGTACCGGCTGACGTCGTCCGCGCCCGTCTGCAACAGCTCGCCGAAGTGGCGGAAGGCCTCCGGGCCGGGGATCACTCCGATGATCGCCTGCTGGTTGGCGAAGGTCATGGTCAGCAGCATCAGGGCGACGAGAACCTGCGCCACCACCGTCAAAGGGCGGGCCAGCGGCACGCGCCGGGTCGCCATGCCCACACCCGTCTGGACCGCCAACAGGAAGATCGCCTGAATCAGCCAGGTGACCGGGGAGACCAGCGGCAGCAGGGCGCAGGACGCCATCAGTGTGGCCGCCGCGGCGCACAGCGCCATCCGCGTCCGTCCGCTCATGCCCGTCCCCCCTCGCCCCGCGCCCCACTCGCCGAGACCGCGTCCGTACGCGCTCGGTCCGCCTGACGCCACAGCTCGTCCAGTGAAGCGCCCCGCGGCACGCTCAGGGCCGTCCAGCCCGCCTCCCGCAGCATCCGCAGCCGCTCCTCGCTCCTGTCCAACGCGCCGGGCCCATCGGCCGGTTCCCGCACCCACGCCCCGCTGTCCAGCACGAAGGCCACCGCGCCACCGCTGCGCTGGCGCATCTTGGCGGCCACCGCCGCCTGCTCCTCGTCGAGGTCGCCGAAGAAGGCGACCAACAGCCCCTCGTTGCCGCCGCGCAGCACGTCGTACGCCCGCGACAGCCCCGTACCGTCCGAGTGGTCGATCACCGCGAGGGTGTCCATCATCAGCCCGGCCGCGTCCGCCGACTCCTGGCTCGCGCCCGCGAACCCGTCGGCGCCCTCGCCGGGCACCGAGCTGCCGGTGTCGGTCAACAGCCGGACGGAGAAGCCCCGTTCGAGCATGTGGACCAGCGTGGACGCGGTGCCCGAGACGGCCCACTCGAAGGCCGAGTCCGGGCCCGCGCCCCGGAAGGCAAGGCCCCGGGTGTCCAGCAGCACCGTGCAGCGGGAGCGCTGCGGCTGCTCCTCACGGCGCACCATCAGCTCGCCGTAGCGCGCGGTCGAGCGCCAGTGCACGCGGCGCAGGTCGTCGCCGTAGCGGTACCCGCGCGGGATCACGTCGTCCTCGCCGGCCAGGGCGAGCGACCGCTGCCGCCCGTCGCCGTACCCCTTGGCCTCCCCGCTGAAGCGCACCGGTGGCAGCGGCTCCACGCGCGGGATGACCGTCAGGGTGTCGTACGTCGAGAAGGAGCGGGTCAGCTCGCACATGCCGAACGGGTCGCTCAGGCGCAGCTGCAGCGGGCCCAGCGGATAGCGGCCGCGCAGGTCGGAGCGCACGCGGTAGGACACCTCGCGGCGGCCGCCCGCCTCCACCCGGTCCAGTACGAAGCGCGGGCGCGGCCCGAGGACGTACGGCACCCGGTCCTGGAGCATCAGCAGGCCCGTGGGCAGCCGGGAGACGTTGTCCATCCGCAGATGCACTCGGGCCTCGCTGCCGGCGGGCACGCGCGCGGGGGAGAGCCGGCGACTGCCCGCGACCCGGTAGCGCGTGCGGTACAGCACGGTCGCGCACACCAGCGGGAGCACCGCCAGCAGCAGACCGACACGCAGCAGGTCGCTCTGGCCGAGGACGTAGGCGCAGACGGCGGCCGCGATGCCGGCGGCCAGGAAGGAGCGGCCACGTGTGGTCAGACCGGCCAGCGCGGTGCGGATCCCGCTCTTCTCGCCGCGGTCCGCCTCCGCCTGCCCGGTCCCACCGGAGGTCATCCGAGCCTCCGCGGCGGCTGCTGGCCGTACGCCTGAGTGCCGCGGCCCAGGCCGCCGAAGCCGCTCTGCTGGTGCGGCGCGGCGGGCACCGGGGTGCGTTGCAGGATCTCCTGGACGACCTGCTCGGAGGAACGGCGGTTCAGCTGGGCCTGCGCGGTGGGCAGCAGGCGGTGGGCCAGGACGGCCACGGCGAGGGCCTGCACGTCGTCCGGCAGCGCGTACTCCCGGCCGCTCAGGGCCGCCGACGCCTTCGCCGCGCGCAGCAGATGCAGCGTCGCGCGCGGGGAGGCGCCGAGTCTGAGGTCCGGGTGGGTGCGCGTGGCGGCGACCAGCTCCACCGCGTACCGCCGCACCGGCTCGGCGACGTGGACGCCGCGGACCGCGTCGATCAGCTTCACGATGTCGTGCGCGTGCGCCACCGGCTGGAGGTCCTCCAGCGGGGAGGCCCCGCCGTGCACGTCCAGCATCTGGAGCTCGGCCTCCACGCTCGGGTAGCCGACGGAGACGCGGGCCATGAAGCGGTCGCGCTGGGCCTCGGGCAGCGGATAGGTGCCCTCCATCTCGACCGGGTTCTGCGTGGCCACCACCATGAAGGGGCTCGGCAGCTCGTAGGTCTGGCCGTCGATGGTGACCTGGCGCTCCTCCATGGACTCCAGCAGCGCGGACTGCGTCTTCGGCGAGGCGCGGTTGATCTCGTCGCCGATCACGATCTGGGCGAAGATCGCGCCGGGCTTGAACTCGAAGTCCTTGCGCTGCTGGTCCCAGATGGACACACCGGTGATGTCGGACGGCAGCAGGTCGGGCGTGAACTGGATACGCCTGACCGAACAGTCGATGGACCGTGCCAGCGCCTTGGCCAGCATCGTCTTGCCCACGCCGGGGACGTCTTCGATCAGAAGATGTCCCTCGGCGAGCAGCACGGTCAGCGAAAGCCGTACGACCTCGGGCTTGCCCTCGATCACACCCTCCACCGAACTGCGGACACGCTCCACAGTGGCGGTCAGATCAGTGAGGCTCGCTCGATCGTCATAGGTCGTCACCCGGCCCTCCTCGGCCCGTTCTTTCCGGGCCGACGCGATGCGGACCGGCCCACCCCTTGAACACGGACACCACGCGGGAAACGTTTCGCGTGCCGCCACACTCGCATTCTTGCTGCCGTTACCGATTCGTGTCACTCGACTGTGGACAACTGTCCGCGATATGTCAGGGCTTAGGGCCTTTTGTGCGGCCCGGAGGCTGGATTGACAGCGAAACGACAGCTGCGACAGCGGGTTACGCGGGGTCGACCTCGCGCAGCAGACCCGTCCTCACGTCGAAGACGAAGCCGCGCACGTCGTCGGTGTTCACCAGGAACGGCGAGGTGCGCACGCGCTGCATCGACTGCCGCACGTCCTGGTCGACGTCCCGGAAGGACTCCACCGCCCAGGCGGGCCGCTGGCCGACCTCCAGCTCCAGCTCGGTGCGGAAGTCCTCGGTGAGGGACTCCAGGCCGCAGCCGGTGTGGTGGATCAGGACGATGCTGCGGGTGCCGAGCTTGCGCTGGCTGATGGTGAGCGAGCGGATCACGTCGTCCGTGACGACGCCACCGGCGTTGCGGATGGTGTGACAGTCGCCGAGTTCCAGACCGAGCGCGGCATGCAGGTCGAGCCGGGCGTCCATACAGGCGACGATGGCGACCTGGAGTACGGGGCGGGCGTCCATGCCAGGGTCGCTGAACGCGGAGGCGTAGCGCTCGTTGGCCTCGACCAGACGGTCGGTGACCGTGCCGCGGTGGACTATCGCACTCTCGGGGCGGGCGGGTACCGATGCAGAAGTCGTCATACCCATGACGTTACTGGTCACGTCTGAAACGGTCCTGCTGTGAGAGGGGACAAAGAACGCCATTGCGTCTTGTGGTGAGCTAACCCACAGGGGTGGCGTGCGTGCGCCCATACGAGCGATTTCGCGCATGGTGCGGCTGAGGCGGAACCCGAAGTGGCGACGCGCAGGCCGGTTGATTGACCGCGAGACACCGTGGACTAAAGTGACGCGAAGCGGGAGGCGAGACTCCCTGCTGGACTGAATTCCCCGGAGATCCCGGCGACTTTCCGGAGATCTCCCCGCGTGCGCGGCGCGTACGTACGGCTCGGCCTCCTCCCGCTCCCGGTCGGCTGACGCTTCCGGCGCCGGCGGGCCTCCTCTTCACCGGGGGTCCTCCAGCTCGCTGGGGGAGGACGGGGACCCGGCGGTGCGTGCGAGCCCGTCGGATCTGAGAGGGCCCCTTGAGCCAGAGTCGACATGTCCCGGTGATGCTCCAGCGGTGCCTGGACCTGTTGGCCCCCGCCCTGGAGCGGCCCGGAGCGGTGGTCGTCGACTGCACGCTCGGGCTCGGCGGCCACAGCGAGGCGCTCCTCCAGCGGTTCCCCGAGGCCCGGCTCGTCGCCCTCGACCGGGACAAGGAGGCCCTGCGCCTGTCCGGCGAGCGGCTCGCGCCCCACGGCGAGCGCGCGACCCTCGTGCACGCCGTCTACGACGAGCTCCCCGAGGTCCTGGACAGGCTCGGCATCGCGCGCGTGCAGGGCGTGCTGTTCGACCTCGGTGTCTCCTCGATGCAGCTGGACGAGGCCGACCGCGGCTTCGCCTACGCTCAGGACGCCCCCCTCGACATGCGCATGGACCAGACGACCGGCGTCAGTGCCGCCGAGGTCCTCAACACCTACCCGCCCGGCGAACTGGTCCGGATCCTGCGGGCGTACGGCGAGGAGAAGCAGGCCAAGCGGATCGTGGCCGCCGTCGTGCGCGAGCGCGACAAGGAGCCGTTCAGCAACAGCGCCCGGCTCGTGGAGCTCATCCGGGACGCGCTGCCGCAGGCCGCCAAGCGCACCGGCGGCAACCCGGCCAAGCGCACCTTCCAGGCGCTGCGCATCGAGGTCAACGGCGAGCTCTCGGTCCTGGAGCGGGCGATCCCGGCCGCGGTGCAGGCTCTCGCCGTCGGCGGACGCATCGCCGTCCTGTCGTACCACTCGCTGGAGGACCGGCTGGTCAAGCAGGTGTTCGCGGCCGGCGCCGCCAACACCGCCCCGCCAGGGCTGCCCGTCGTCCCCGAGCAGTACCAGCCGCGACTCAAGCTGCTGACGCGCGGTGCCGAACTTCCCACCGAGGAAGAGGTCGCCGAGAACCGGCGCGCCGCACCGGCGCGTCTGCGGGGCGCCGAGCGCATCAGGGAGTCCATCGAATGACGGGCGGGAGGCCGGGGCGGGTGTCCGGGTCCAGGATTCAAACCCATGAGTTGGAGAACCGGACTCGGGGGAGGGCGAGTGAGTAGGAAACCCGAACTGAGGGGGCGGGCCGCCCGGCTCGCGCGGCTCTTCCCCGCGGGGGCCAGACAGGCCGCCCGCGCCCCCTTCGTCCTCCTCGTCGTCCTCCTGCTCGGTGGCGGCCTGATCGGGCTCCTCGTACTGAACTCCGCCCTCAGCGAAGGCGCCTTCAGACTCGACGACATCCAGAAGGAGACGAAGGCCCTCACCGACGAGGAACAGTCCCTCCAGCGGGACATCGACGCCTACTCCGCCCCCGACGCCCTACAACGCCGCGCACTCGAACTGGGCATGGTGCCCGGCGGCGACCCCGCCTTCCTCAACCCCGACGGCACGGTCAAGGGCGTTCCCAGCCCCGCGGCCGGTGGGCAGGGCGCCGCGTACAACCCCCTCGTGCTCGCCCCCGAGGCCCTCGGCGGCGAGCCCGGGACGCCCCCGGCGCCCACCACGCCCTCTCCCGAGGCCACCCTCACCACGCCGGCCCCGGCCAGCTACGCCGTACCCCAGTACGCGCCCTCCGCCCAGCCCTCCACGTACCCGACCCCCGGCAGGTGACGGAAGTGTCCGACAGGGAACCGCCCCGGCGGCGCGTGCCCGGCCCCGCGAAGCCCGCTCGCTCCGCCGGCGCCCAGCGCCGCCCGGGCCCCGGCGCCCGCCCGGCCCGCCGCCCGGCACGGCCCCGCCCCATGCCCTCCGGCAAGATCCGGCTCGGCAGCCCCCGCCCCCGGCTGCGCATGGTCGGTCTGGCCCTGACTCTGGTCCTGGCCGCCTTCGTCGTACGGCTGCTCCAGGTGCAGGGGGTCGACGCCGGCACCTACGCCGCCAAGGCCGAGAAGAACCGGTATGTGGGCTACACGCTGGCCGCCGAGCGCGGCGGCATCACCGACCGCAACGGTGTCGCCCTGGCGGCCAGTGTGGACGCGTACGACATCACGGCCGACCCCACGCTGTTCTCCCGTGAGCAGCTGAAGATCGACGACGGCCCCGAGCAGGCGGCCGCCCTCCTCGCGCCGATCCTCGGCCAGGAGCCGGAGAAGATCGTCAGGAAGCTCCGGCCGGCGAACACGAACCTGCGCTACACCCTGCTGGCGAACCGCCAGACCCCGCAGGTCTGGAAGCAGATCAAGGATCTGAAGAGCGCTCTGGCCACCAAGGCCGAGAACGACAAGAGCACGGTCAACGTCCTCGCCGGCGTCCTCTCGGTCGCCAGCAGCAAGCGCGTCTACCCGAACGGCGACCTCGCCGCCGGGATACTGGGCTGGGTCAACGCCGACGGCAAGGGCGGCGGCGGGATCGAGCAGCAGCTGAACAAGCAGTTGTCCGGCACGGACGGCGAGATCCGCTACGCCCAGTCCGGCGGCCGCCAGGTCCCCACCGTGGGCTCCACCGAGACGCCCGCGGTGCCCGGCAGCGACGTCGAGCTCACCATCGACCGCGACATCCAATGGGCCGCGCAGAACGCGATCACCAAGCAGGTGCGGGAGTCCAAGGCGGACCGCGGCTATGTGATCGTCCAGGACACCCGCACCGGCGAGATCCTCGCCATGGCCAACTCCCCCGGCTTCGACCCGAACGACCTCTCCGAGGCCAGCAGCGCGAACATGGGCAACGCGGCCCTCCAGGACGCCTTCGAGCCCGGTTCCACCGCCAAGATCATGTCGATGGCCGCCGTACTGCAAGAGGGTGTGGCCACACCCGGCACGCATGTCATCGTGCCCAACCGGCTGCACCGCGGTGACCGGCTCTTCAAGGACGACATCGACCACGACACCTGGTTCCTGACGCTCAACGGCGTGCTCGCCAAGTCCAGCAACATCGGCACCATCCTCGCCACCGGCCAGCTCGGCAAGACCCAGCGGGCGGCCAACAAGGTCCTCTACGACTACCTGCGCAAGTTCGGCCTCGGCAGCTACACCGGGCTCGGCTTCCCCGGCGAGACCCCGGGCATCCTGGCGGCGCCGGACAAGTGGTCGACGTCGCAGCAGTACACGATTCCTTTCGGCCAGGGTCTGTCCCTCAACGCGATGCAGGCGGCCTCGATCTACTCCACGATCGCCAACGGCGGCGTACGCGTCGAACCCACCCTCGTGCGCGGCACCGAGGGGCCCGACGGGAAGTTCACCGAGGCGCCGAAGCCCGAGAAGAGCCGGGTCATCAGCGCCAAGACGGCGAAGACCCTCGCCCAGATGCTGGAGTCGGTCGTGGACGACAGGGAGGGCACCGGCACCAAGGCGCGCATCCCCGGCTACCGGGTCGCGGGCAAGACGGGTACGGCGAACCGAGTGGATCCGGCCACCGGCAAGTACCGCGGCTACACGTCGTCGTTCGCCGGGTTCGCGCCCGCGGACAAGCCCCGTGTCACGGTCTACTGCGCCATCCAGAACGCCACCCAGGGCAACTACTTCGGCGGCCAGATCTGCGGCCCCATCTACAAGCAGGTGATGGAGTTCGCCCTGAAGACCCTCCAGGTCCCGCCGACCGGGGCCAAGGCCGCCAAGCTCCCGGTCGCCTTCAACTGACCACTGACGACCGACCACCCTGATCAGCACCGAGCAGCCAGGAAACACCTCGTGACAACGATCACTCCCGACTCCGGGAACCCAGGCGCCCCCCGCCCCTCACTTCGCTCCCGGGCGGGTGCGCCCGGTACGCTCACCGCCGTGCCACACGCTGATCAGTCCCAAACCACCCAGAAGGGGCATCCCGTGACGTACCCCGGGCCGCCCAGGCCGGTGCAGCTCTCCGCCACACCCCTCGCGGAACTCGCCGATCAGCTGGGTGCCACCGCGCCGGACCGCGCGGACGCCGCCGTGGAGGTCACGGGCATCACCCATGACTCGCGCGCCGTCCGCCCCGGCGATCTGTACGCCGCCCTCCCGGGCGCCCGCCTGCACGGCGCCGACTTCGTCACGCAGGCCGCGGGCCTCGGCGCGGTCGCCGTGCTGACCGACCCGACCGGCGCCGAGCGCGCGGCCGCGACCGGCCTGCCGGTCCTGGTCGTCGACGAGCCGCGCGGGCAGATGGGTGAACTGGCGGCCACGATCTACGGCCATCCCGGCCGCGATCTCCTCCAGATCGGCATCACCGGCACCTCCGGCAAGACCACGACGGCGTATCTCGTCGAGGGCGCCCTCAAGGCCGCCCGCACCACCGGACTCATCGGCACGGTCGAGATGCGCATCGGCGACGAGCGCATCAAGTCCGAGCGCACCACGCCCGAGGCCACCGACCTCCAGGCCCTGTTCGCCGTCATGCGCGAACGCGGTGTCGAGGCGGTCGCCATGGAGGTCTCCAGCCACGCGCTGGTCCTCGGCCGGGTCGACGCCTGCGTCTTCGACATCGCCGTCTTCACCAACCTCAGCCCGGAGCACATGGAGTTCCACTCCGACATGGAGGACTACTTCCAGGCCAAGGCGCAGCTGTTCACCCCGAAACGCAGCAGGCTCGGCGTCGTCAACCTCGACGACGAGTACGGCCGCCGGCTGGCCAAGGAAGCCACCGTCCCGGTCGTCACCTTCTCCGCCGAGGGTCACCCCGACGCCGACTGGCGCGCCGAGGACGTGACGATCGGGCCCATGGACTCGACGTTCACCGTGATCGGCCCGGGGGGCGAGCGGATCGCCGCCAGGTCGCCGATCGCGGGCCCCTTCAACGTGGCGAACACCCTCGCCGCCATCACCGCCCTGGCGGCCGCCGGGCTCGACGTCCAGGCCGCCGCCGACGGCATCGCCGCGGTACCGGGCGTGCCGGGCCGGCTGGAACGCGTGGACGCCGGGCAGCCGTATCTCGCGGTCGTGGACTACGCCCACAAGACCGACGCCGTCGAATCGGTGCTCAAGGCGCTCCGCAAGGTCACCGAGGGCAGCCTGCACGTCGTGCTCGGCTGCGGCGGGGACCGTGACGTGACCAAGCGCGAGCCGATGGGCGCCGCCGCCGCCCGGCTCTCCGACACCGCCGTACTGACCTCCGACAACCCCCGTTCCGAAGACCCCCTCGCGATCCTCGCGACCATGCTCCAGGGCGCGGCGTCCGTACCGGCACACGAGCGTGGCGAGGTCCAGGTCTTCGAGGACCGGGCCGCCGCCATCGCCGCGGCCGTCGCCCGCGCCCGGCCCGGCGACACCGTGCTGGTCGCCGGCAAGGGCCATGAGCAGGGCCAGGACATCGCCGGAGTGGTCCGTCCCTTCGACGACCGCCAGGTGCTGCGCGAAGCTATCCAGAAGACCCAGGGATGAACTTGTGATCGCCCTCTCTCTCGCCGAGATCGCAGAAGTCGTCGGCGGGCAGACGCACGACATACCGGATCCGTCCGTCCAGGTCACCGGACCGGTCGTCCGGGACTCCCGTGAGGTGGGGCCCGGCACCCTCTTCGCCGCCTTCGCCGGTGAGCGCGTGGACGGCCACGACTTCGCCCGGCAGGTCGTCGAAGCGGGGGCGGTCGCCGTACTGGCGTCGCGGCCGGTCGACGCTCCCGCGATCGTCGTGGCCGACGTCCAGACGGCGCTCGGCGCCCTCGCCCGTCATGTCGTACGACGGCTGGGTGCGACCCTCGTGGCCCTGACCGGCTCGGCGGGCAAGACCAGCACCAAGGACCTGATCGCCCAGGTGCTCCAGCGCGAGGCGCCCACGGTGTGGACGCCGGGCTCGCTCAACAACGAGATCGGGCTGCCGCTGACCGCGCTCAGTGCCACCGAGGAGACGAGGTTCCTCGTCCTGGAGATGGGCGCCCGCGGCATCGGCCACATCCGCTATCTCACCGATCTGACGCCCCCGAAGATCGGCCTCGTGCTCAACGTCGGCACCGCCCACATCGGCGAGTTCGGCGGCCGTGAGCAGATCGCGCAGGCCAAGGGCGAGTTGGTGGAGAGCCTCCCGGAGGACGGCGCGGCGATCCTCAACGCCGACGATCCCCTCGTACGGGCCATGGCATCACGTACGAAGGCGAAGGTGATCCTTTTCGGAGAGTCCGGCGAAGCGGACGTACGCGCCGAGAACGTGCGACTCACGGACACCGGACAGCCTTCCTTCATGCTTCACACACCCTCCGGGTGCAGCGATGTGACCATGCGCCTGTACGGTGAGCACCACGTGTCGAACGCGCTCGCCGCGGCCGCCGTCGCCCATGAGCTGGGCATGTCCGCGGAAGAGATCGCCACCGCGCTCTCCGAGGCGGGCTCCCTCTCCCGCTGGCGGATGGAGGTCACCGAGCGCCCGGACGGCGTGACGGTCGTCAACGACGCCTACAACGCGAACCCCGAGTCCATGCGAGCCGCTCTGCGCGCGCTCGCGGCCATGGGCAGAGGACGCCGTACGTGGGCGGTGCTCGGTGAGATGGCCGAGCTCGGGGACGAGGCGCTCGCCGAGCACGACGCGGTCGGACGGCTCGCCGTCCGGCTCAACGTCAGCAAGCTCGTCGCAGTCGGGGGCAGGGAAGCGTCCTGGCTGCAACTGGGCGCATATAACGAGGGTTCGTGGGGTGAGGAGTCGGTGCACGTGTCCGACGCACAGGCGGCGGTCGACCTGTTGCGCAGCGAGTTGCGCCCGGGGGACGTCGTACTCGTGAAGGCGTCCCGTTCGGTAGGTCTGGAGAGTGTCGCCGAGGCGCTGCTCGCGGGCGGTACCGAGGGTGAGGTTGCCGCCCGATGATGAATCAGATCCTGTTCTCAGGAGTCATTGGCCTCTTCCTGACCCTGGTCGGCACCCCGCTGCTGATCAAGCTGCTGGCCCGCAAGGGCTACGGCCAGTACATCCGTGACGACGGCCCGCGCGAGCACCACAGCAAGCGCGGTACGCCGACCATGGGCGGTATCGCCTTCATCCTGGCGACGATCGTCGCGTACTTCCTGTCCAAGCTGATCACGGGCAAGCCGCCGACCTTCTCCGGCATCCTGGTGATCGGTCTGATGGCCGGCATGGGTCTGGTCGGCTTCCTGGACGACTACATCAAGATCGTCAAGCGGCGGTCGCTGGGCCTGCGGGCCAAGGCCAAGATGGCGGGCCAGCTGCTCGGCGGTATCGCCTTCGCGGTGCTCTCGCTCCAGTTCGCGGACAACCGGGGCAACACCCCGGCCTCCACCAAGCTCTCCTTCGTGCAGGACTTCGGCTGGTCCATCGGCCCGGTGCTGTTCGTCGTCTGGGCGCTGTTCATGATCCTCGCCATGTCGAACGGCGTGAACCTGACGGACGGTCTGGACGGCCTCGCCACCGGCGCCTCCGTGCTGGTCTTCGGCGCCTACACCTTCATCGGTGTCTGGCAGTTCCAGGAGTCCTGCGCCAACGCGCAGACCCTCACCAACCCGGGCGCCTGCTACGAGGTACGCGATCCACTGGACCTCGCCGTCGTCTCCTCCGCGCTGATGGGCGCCTGCCTCGGCTTCCTGTGGTGGAACACCTCGCCGGCCAAGATCTTCATGGGGGACACCGGTTCGCTCGCCCTGGGCGGCGCGCTGGCGGGCCTCGCCATCTGCTCCCGCACCGAGCTGCTGGTCGCCCTCCTCGGCGGCCTGTTCGTGCTGATCACCATGTCGGTGGTCATCCAGGTCGGCTCCTTCCGCCTCACCGGCAAGCGCGTCTTCCGGATGGCGCCACTCCAGCACCACTTCGAACTGCAGGGCTGGTCCGAAGTACTCATCGTGGTCCGCTTCTGGATCATTCAGGGCATCTGTGTGATTGTCGGACTGGGCCTCTTCTACGCGGGATGGGCAGCGGACAAGTGACCGACTGGCAGGGGAAGAACGTCACCGTCGCGGGACTCGGTGTCTCCGGGATCCCGGCGGCCAAGGTGCTGCACGGCCTCGGCGCGAAGATCACCGTCGTCAACGACGGTGACGACGCACGCGCGCGTGCCCAGGCCGCCGAGCTGGAGGCCCTGGGCATCACCGTCCGCCTCGGCGACGGGGCGACCCTGCCCGAAGGCACCGAACTCATCGTCACCGCGCCCGGCTGGAAGCCGGACAAGCCGCTGTTCGCGGCGGCTCATGAGGCGGGCGTCCCGGTCTGGGGCGACGTCGAGCTCGCCTGGCGGCTGCGCGGTCCGGACGCCGCGCCCTGGCTCGCCGTCACCGGCACCAACGGCAAGACCACGACCGTCCAGATGCTCGCCTCCATCCTCAGGGCGGCGGGCCTGCGCACCGCCGCCGTGGGCAACATCGGCGTCTCGCTCCTCGACGCGGTGCTCGGCGAGGAGCAGTACGACGTCCTGGCCGTGGAGTTGTCCAGCTACCAGCTCCACTGGGCGCCCTCGCTGCGGGCGCACTCGGCGGCCGTGCTGAACCTCGCCCCCGACCACCTCGACTGGCACGGCTCCATGGAGGCGTACGCCGCCGACAAGGGCCGCATCTACGAGGGCAATCGCGTCGCCTGTGTCTACAACGTCGCCGACAAGGCCACCGAGGACCTGGTGCGCGACGCGGACGTCGAGGAGGGCTGCCGGGCCATCGGCTTCACCCTCGGCACCCCGGCCCCGTCCCAACTCGGCGTCGTCGAGGGGGTCCTGGTCGACCGCGCCTTCGTCGAGAACCGGCAGAAGAACGCCCAGGAGCTCGCCGAGGTCACCGACGTCAACCCGCCGGTTCCGCACAACATCGCCAACGCCCTGGCGGCGGCGGCCCTCGCCCGGGCGTACGGCGTGCCTCCCCAGGCCGTACGGGACGGCCTGCGCGCCTTCACCCCGGACGCCCACCGCATCGCGCACGTGGCGGACGTGGACGACGTCGCCTACATCGACGACTCCAAGGCCACCAACACCCACGCGGCGGAAGCCTCGTTGGCGGCCTACGAGTCCATCGTGTGGATCGCGGGCGGGCTCGCCAAGGGCGCCGTCTTCGAGGAACTGGTGACCAGGGCGGCCGAGCGGCTGCGCGGAGTCGTGCTCATCGGCGCGGATCGGGGCCTGATCCGTGAAGCCCTGGCGCGACACGCGCCGGAAGTACCCGTCGTCGACCTCGACCGGACCGACACTGGGGCGATGCTCGCGGCGGTCCGCGAAGCGCGGCGGCTCGCCCAGCCAGGCGACACGGTGCTGCTCGCCCCGGCCTGTGCCTCGATGGACATGTTCGCCAACTACAACCAGCGCGGTGACGTGTTCGCGGAGGCCGTTCGCGAACTCGGCGCGGGCGCCTGACGCCGGGTCTCGGCCACTGCGGGTGCTTCGGGACCCTTGGAGGGACGCGTGACTCGGATGTGGCCGGACGGTACGTACTCCCACGACGAGGCGGTGGGCGCCGATGCCCGGTAGCCGTACGGGACGACCCCCCGTGCAGCGGGCCGTCGGGCGCCCCGTCGCTCCTCGGCCGTCGCCGCACGACAACGCGGTACGGCGGCTCTACATCCGGCTGAACCGGGCCTGGGACCGGCCGCTGACCGCGTACTACCTGATCTTCGGCGGCAGCCTGCTGATCACCGTGCTGGGTCTGGTGATGGTCTACTCGGCCTCCCAGATCACCGCCCTGCAGATGTCGCTGCCGGGGTCGTACTTCTTCCGCAAGCAGCTGCTGGCCGCGGTGATCGGCGCCGGGCTGCTGTTCGCCGCCTCGCGGATGCCCGTGAAGCTGCACCGGGCGCTGGCCTACCCGATCCTCGCGGGCGCCGTCTTCCTGATGGCGCTCGTCCAGGTCCCCGGGATAGGAGTCGCGGTCAACGGCAACCAGAACTGGATCGCCCTCGGCGGGTCCTTCCAGATCCAGCCCAGCGAGTTCGGCAAGCTCGCGCTGGTGCTGTGGGGCGCGGACCTGATCGCCCGCAAGGAGGACCGGAAGCTGCTCACGCAGTGGAAGCACATGCTGGTGCCGCTCGTGCCGGTCGCCTTCATGCTGCTCGGGCTGATCATGCTCGGCGGTGACATGGGTACGGCGATCATCCTGTCGGCGATCCTGTTCGGCCTGCTGTGGCTGGCCGGAGCGCCGACCCGGCTGTTCGTGGGGGTCCTGTCGGTGGCCGGCCTGATCGGGCTGCTCCTGATCAAGACCAGCGAGAACCGCATGGCCCGCCTGCAGTGCCTGGGCGCCACCGAGCCCCAGGCCGGGCCCGTCGACTGCTGGCAGGCCGTGCACGGCATCTACGCGCTCGCCTCGGGCGGAATCTTCGGCTCCGGGCTCGGTGCGAGCGTGGAGAAATGGGGCCAACTCCCCGAAGCCCACACCGACTTCATCTTCGCCGTCACCGGTGAGGAACTGGGCCTGGCAGGGACGCTGTCGGTGCTCGCCCTGTTCGCGGCTCTAGGCTATGCGGGTATCCGCGTGGCCGGACGCACGGAGGACCGCTTCGTCAGGTATGCCGCGGGAGGCGTGACCACCTGGATCACCGCGCAAGCCGTGATCAACATCGGTGCGGTGCTCGGTCTGCTGCCGATCGCCGGAGTCCCCCTTCCGCTGTTCTCCTACGGAGGATCCGCCCTGCTGCCGACCATGTTCGCCATCGGGCTGTTGATCGCGTTCGCGCGCGACGAGCCCGCTGCGCGGGCAGCGCTTTCCGTGCGGCAACCCCGCTTTGGTAGAAAGCGTGCGGGAGGCGCCGGCTCTGGCCGGGCGCCTCGGAGATGGAACACGATGCGACGGCGTGCCTCGGCGGCGCGTTCGTCCGGAGAGCGGTGAATTTCGGTGCATGTCGTACTCGCCGGTGGGGGGACCGCCGGCCACATCGAGCCCGCGCTCGCCCTCGCGGACGCCCTGCGCAGGCAGGACCCGAGCGTGGGGATCACGGCCCTGGGCACGGAGCGCGGCCTGGAGACCAAGCTCGTTCCGCAGCGGGGCTATGAGCTCGCGCTCATCCCTGCCGTGCCGCTGCCCCGCAAGCCCACGCCCGAGCTGATCACCGTCCCGGGCCGACTGCGCGGCACGATCAAGGCGACCGAGCAGATCCTGGAGCGCACCAAGGCCGACGCCGTCGTCGGCTTCGGGGGCTATGTCGCGCTGCCCGGCTATCTCGCCGCCAAGCGCCTCGGTGTGCCGATCATCATCCACGAGGCCAACGCCCGCCCGGGCCTCGCGAACAAGATCGGTTCGCGGTACGCCGCCCAGGTCGCCGTCTCCACCCCGGACAGCAAGCTCCGCAACTCTCGGTACATCGGGATCCCGCTGCGCCGGACCATCGCCACCCTCGACCGGGCCGCCGTCCGCCCCGAGGCCCGCGCCGCGTTCGGCCTCGACCCGAACCTGCCCACGCTGCTGGTCTCCGGCGGCTCGCAGGGCGCCCGCCGTCTCAACGAGGTCGTCCAGCAGGTCGCGCCCTGGCTCCAGCAGGCCGGGATCCAGATCCTGCACGCGGTCGGCCCGAAGAACGAACTGCCGCAGGTGCACCAGATGCCGGGAATGCCCCCGTACATCCCGGTACCGTACGTGGATCGGATGGACCTCGCGTACGCCGCGGCCGACATGATGCTCTGCCGTGCGGGCGCGATGACCGTCGCCGAACTCTCCGCCGTCGGACTCCCGGCCGCCTACGTCCCGCTGCCCATCGGCAACGGGGAGCAGCGGCTCAACGCCCAGCCGGTGGTCAAGGCCGGCGGCGGACTGCTGGTCGACGACGCGGAACTCACGCCCGAGTGGGTGCAGCAGAACGTCCTGCCCGTGCTCGCCGACCCGCACCGGCTGTACGAGATGTCCCGTGCCGCGAGCGAGTTCGGCCGCCGGGACGCCGACGACCTGCTCGTCGGCATGGTGTACGAGGCGATCGCCTCGCATCGCCGCTAGGAACGTATGACGGAGGGCAGGGAGCGTGGCCGGACCGACCACCGCCGAGCGCGGTGAACGCCAGCAGGAGTCGTCCGACCCGCCCCTCGCCCGGCGATTGAGGCCAACTCCGAGACTTCGTACGATCATCATTCTTCTCGTTGCGCTCGTCCTCCTCGGCGCGGGCTCCGTCTGGCTGCTCTATGGCTCCAAGTGGCTGCGCGTCGAGCGGGTATCCGTCTCCGGGACCCGCGTTCTGACGCCCGCACAGGTCCAGGAGGTGGCCGACGTCCCGGTGGGCGCGCCGCTGATTTCCGTCGACACCGATGCGATTGAGGCACGACTGCGCCGGGAATTGCCCCGAATTGACGTGGTTGACGTGGTTCGCTCCTGGCCGCATGGAATCAGCCTTAAAGTGACGGAGCGTACTCCGGTTCTGATTGTCCAAAAGGACGGAAAGTTCGTCGAAGTGGACAAGGAAGGCGTCCGTTTCGCCACGGTTTCTCAGGCTCCGAAAGGCGTTCCCGCGCTGGAATTGACCGTGACCCGGTCGAGCTCCGCCGCCGCGAGTCTGCGCCGCTTCGGGGAGAGCCGTCTGGTCCGGGAAGCGGTGCGTGTCGCCGGTGCTCTTCCGGACGCCGTCACGCGTGACACCCAGGTCGTCAAGGTCCGTTCCTACGACGACATCTCGCTGGCTTTGGTGGGCGGGCGGACCGTGGCCTGGGGGAGCGGTGAGAAGGGGGGCGCGAAGGCCCGCACACTCACCGCTCTCATGAAAGCCTCGCCGGATGCGCGGTACTTCGACGTCAGCGTTCCCACCGCCCCTGCGTCAGCAGGGAGTTGACGCACATCAGCGCAGGCCAGCACCCTGGTTGGGCAGCGACACGGCTGATCACATAGGGTGAAAAGAAAAACGGGAGGTTCGGCGTGTTCGTTGAACGTGCGCCACTTGTCGACTTAGTGTCCTGTTCAGAAGACTTCAAGGAACAGACACACTGGTAACCCTAAACTTCAGGGTTAGGGTTCGGGTCGGCGCTACGGACCGTCCCATTCGGCATCAGTCGCGGTTCACGAAGCACAGCCTCTCGTGATCCGACGACCCGTAACTCGAGGCGAGAGGCCTTCGACGTGGCAGCACCGCAGAACTACCTCGCAGTCATCAAAGTCATCGGTGTCGGCGGCGGTGGTGTCAATGCCATCAACCGGATGATCGAGGTCGGTCTCAAGGGCGTCGAGTTCATCGCCATCAACACCGACGCGCAAGCTCTGTTGATGAGCGACGCCGACGTCAAGCTCGACGTCGGCCGTGAACTCACCCGCGGACTCGGCGCCGGAGCCAACCCGGCCGTCGGCCGCAAGGCCGCCGAGGACCACCGCGAGGAGATCGAAGAGGTCCTCAAGGGGGCCGACATGGTCTTCGTGACGGCCGGTGAAGGCGGCGGCACCGGCACCGGCGGCGCGCCGGTCGTGGCCAACATCGCCCGCTCGCTCGGCGCCCTCACCATCGGTGTGGTCACCCGCCCGTTCACCTTCGAGGGACGGCGCCGGGCCAACCAGGCCGAGGACGGCATCGCCGAACTCCGCGAAGAGGTCGACACCCTCATCGTCATCCCGAACGACCGGCTGCTGTCCATCTCGGACCGCCAGGTCTCGGTGCTCGACGCGTTCAAGTCGGCCGACCAGGTCCTGCTCTCCGGTGTCCAGGGCATCACCGACCTCATCACCACCCCGGGTCTGATCAACCTCGACTTCGCCGACGTCAAGTCGGTCATGTCCGAGGCCGGTTCGGCCCTCATGGGCATCGGCTCGGCCCGCGGGGACGACCGCGCGGTGGCCGCGGCCGAGATGGCGATCTCCTCGCCGCTGCTCGAGGCGTCCATCGACGGCGCCCGGGGCGTGCTGCTCTCCATCTCCGGTGGCTCCGACCTCGGCCTGTTCGAGATCAACGAGGCCGCCCAGCTGGTCAGCGAGGCCGCCCACCCCGAGGCCAACATCATCTTCGGCGCGGTCATCGACGACGCCCTCGGCGACGAGGTCCGGGTCACCGTGATCGCGGCCGGCTTCGACGGAGGCCAGCCGCCGGCCCGCCGGGACAACGTCCTCGGCTCGACCTCGTCCTCCTCTTCCTCGTCCCCGGCCCGCCGCGAGGAGCCCACTCCGGTACGGCAGGCCGAGAGCCGCCCGTCCTTCGGCTCGCTCGGCAGTGTCACGCCGAAGGAGGAGCCCGAGCCCACGTCGCCGGAGCCGGTGAACGACATCCCGGTCGCCCCGCCGGTCCCGCCGTCCCGGACCTACGCCGACAGTGCGGCGGAGGAGCTGGACGTCCCGGACTTCCTTAAGTGATCCTTCTGCCGTGATAGGACAGCGCGACACCGTGAGCGGCGCGCACTTCGCCTTCACCGACCGGTGGGGTGGGGTGAGCGCCGCTCCGTATGAGCAGCTCAATCTCGGCGGCGCGGTCGGCGACGACCCCGAAGCCGTACTGACCAACCGCGAGCTCGCCGCCAAGTCCCTCGGGCTCGGGCCGGGCGAGGTCGTCTGGATGAACCAGGTGCACGGGGCCGACGTCGTCGAGGTCGACGGGCCATGGCGCGACCGTCCGGTTCCCGACGTCGACGCGATCGTCACGGCACAGCGAGGTCTCGCCCTCGCCGTCCTCACCGCCGACTGCGTGCCGGTCCTGCTGGCCGACCCGGTCGCCGGGATCGCCGGAGCGGCCCACGCGGGGCGCCCCGGCATGATCGCCGGGGTCGTCCCGGCCGTGCTACGCGCGATGACGGACCTGGGCGCCGAGCCGTCCCGGATCGTCGTCCGCACCGGCCCCGCCGTCTGCGGACGGTGTTACGAGGTGCCGGAGGCGATGCGCGCCGAGGTGTCCGCCGTGGAGCCGACGGCGCACGCCGAGACGAGTTGGGGGACGCCCGCGGTGGACGTGGCCGCCGGCGTGCACGCCCAGCTCGGGCGCCTCGGGGTGCGCGACCGGGAGCAGTCGCCGGTCTGCACGCTGGAGTCGGACGACCACTTCTCGTACCGCCGCGACCGCACCACGGGTCGGCTCGCGGGCTATGTATGGCTGGACTGAATGGACATGACGGACCGTAAGGACGAACTCGCCGCGAACCTGGCGAAGGTGGAGGACCGCATCGCCGCGGCCTGCGCGGCCGCCGGGCGCGCACGCGAGGAGGTGACCTTGATCGTGGTCACCAAGACGTACCCCGCGAGCGATGTGCGGATGCTGTCGGAACTAGGTGTGCGCCATGTCGCCGAGAACCGCGACCAGGACGCGGCCCCGAAGGCTGCCGAATGCTCGGATCTGCCCCTTGCATGGCATTTTGTCGGCCAGTTGCAGACCAACAAGGTGCGATCTGTGGTCGGTTACGCGGATCTCGTGCAGTCCGTCGATCGTTCCAAGCTGGTGACGGCCCTCTCGAAGGAGGCTGTACGGCAGGAGCGTGAGGTCGGCTGCCTCATCCAGGTGGCGCTGGACGCGGGAGAGGGTGCGAGGGGAGAGAGGGGTGGTGTGGCGCCGGGCGGGATCGAAGAGTTGGCCGTCCTCGTCGCGAAGGCCCCGGGGCTCCGCTTCGACGGACTCATGACCGTCGCCCCGCTCAGCGGGGAGTACGAGGGGCGCCAGCAGGCGGCGTTCGAGCGGTTGATGGATTTGTCGACCGACCTGCGGCAGGCCCATCCGGCTGCGAACATGGTCTCGGCAGGGATGAGTGCAGACCTCGAAGAGGCCGTGGCGGCCGGTGCGACACATGTGCGCGTCGGCACTGCGGTACTCGGAGTCCGCCCCAGGCTCGGGTAACGTCGCCAGGAAGTCGGACCACAGCAGAAAATATGGTCAATGTCGCCGGAAGGCGGGCGTAACGACCGCGTGGATCGCGGGCACTTGGCAGTCGATCCACCACAGAGCGGAGGACTCAGAGCATGGCCGGCGCGATGCGCAAGATGGCGGTCTACCTCGGCCTCGTGGAGGACGATGGGTACGACGGCCGGGGGTTCGACCCCGACGACGACTTCGAGCCCGAACTGGACCCGGAGCCCGAGCGGGACCACCGACGGCATGAGCCGTCCCACCAGTCCCACAGTGCACATTCGTCCCAAAGGGACGAAGAGGTGCGAATCGTGCAGCCGCCCGCGCCGCGTGAACCCGTGGCCCGATCGACTTCGCTACCCGCGGAATCCGGCCGCCCGGCGCGCATCGCGCCCGTGGCGTCCATCACACAAGAACGCGCAAGCCTGGAGAAGAACGCACCGGTGATCATGCCCAAGGTCGTGTCGGAACGAGAGCCGTACCGGATCACCACACTTCACCCGCGGACCTACAACGAGGCCCGTACCATCGGGGAACACTTCCGTGAAGGCACCCCGGTGATCATGAATCTGACTGAGATGGATGACACAGACGCGAAGCGACTTGTCGACTTTGCGGCTGGTTTGGTGTTTGGTCTTCACGGCAGCATCGAGCGGGTGACGCAGAAGGTGTTCCTGTTGTCGCCTGCTAACGTCGATGTCACGGCGGAGGACAAGGCCCGTATCGCAGAGGGCGGGTTCTTCAACCAGAGCTGAGACGCACCACCGGGGACACCCGCACGGAACAGGGAACAGGGGAGAGGGAAGCACCAGTCATGAGCGTGGTCTTGCAGGTTCTCTACATCGCGCTGATGGTCTTCCTCATCGTGCTCATCTTCCGGTTGGTCATGGACTACGTCTTCCAGTTCGCCCGCTCGTGGCAACCCGGCAAGGCGATGGTGGTCGTTCTGGAGGCCACCTACACTGTCACTGATCCACCGCTCAAGCTTCTGCGGCGGGTCATCCCGCCGCTGCGTCTCGGGGGCGTGGCGCTCGACCTGTCCTTCTTCGTACTGATGATCATCGTCTACATCCTGATCACGCTCGTGCGGAGCGCGATGTGAGCGATGTGACAGATACGGTCTTGCCGACTGCCGACGACAACGTTGAGGTGAAGAGATGCCGTTGACCCCCGAGGACGTGCGGAACAAGCAGTTCACGACCGTCCGCCTCCGAGAAGGCTATGACGAGGACGAGGTCGATGCCTTCCTCGATGAGGTCGAAGCCGAACTGACGCGACTGCTCCGCGAGAACGAGGACCTGCGCGCCAAGCTGGCCGCGGCCACGCGTGCTGCTGCTCAGAACCAGCAGAACATGCGCAAGCCCCCGGAGGGTCCCGGCGGTCCGCAGGACCAGCAGCAGGGCGGCATGCCTCAGCAGGGCGGAATGCCCCAGCAAGGCGGTATGCCCCAGCAGGGCATGCGCGGTCCCGGGGCTCCTGTACCCGCCGGCATATCGGGCCCGCCGCAGCAGCAGATGGGTGGCCCCATGGGAGGCCCGCCCCAGCTGCCCAGCGGTGCTCCGCAGCTGCCCGCCGGTCCCGGCGGTCAGGGTGGCCCGCAGGGTCCCGGTCCGATGGGCCAGGGTCCAGGGCCGATGGGCCAGCCCCCGATGCAGCAGCAGATGGGTGGCCCGATGGGCGGTCCTATGGGTGGCCCCGGCCCCATGGGCGGCCCGGGTCAGGGCGGCCCCGGTGGCGACAGCGCCGCCCGTGTCCTCTCGCTGGCCCAGCAGACCGCCGACCAGGCGATCGCCGAGGCTCGTTCCGAGGCCAACAAGATCGTCGGCGAGGCGCGTTCGCGTGCCGAGGGTCTTGAGCGTGACGCCCGTGCCAAGGCGGACGCCCTGGAGCGGGACGCGCAGGAGAAGCACCGCGTCGCGATGGGCTCCCTGGAGTCCGCCCGCGCCACGCTGGAGCGCAAGGTCGAGGACCTGCGTGGCTTCGAGCGCGAGTACCGCACGCGGCTGAAGTCCTACCTCGAGTCGCAGCTGCGCCAGCTGGAGACCCAGGCGGACGACTCGCTCGCCCCGCCGCGGAACCCGGCCGCAGCGTCGCTTCCGCCGTCCCCGGCGCCCTCCATGGCACCGGCCGGCGCGAGCGCCCCGTCGTACGGCGGCAACCAGACGATGGGCGGCGCCCCGTCTCCGGCTGCTCCGTCCTACGGCGGTCAGCAGCAGATGTCCCCGGCGATGACCCAGCCGATGGCTCCGGTCCGGCCGCAGGGTCCGGGTCCCATGGGCCAGGCCCCGTCGCCGATGCGCGGGTTCCTCATCGACGAGGACGACAACTGACGGTTGGTAGTACGCCGTAGGCGTCGGCAGCGTTCAGGGCGGGGCCCCGGATTTTGATCCGGGGCCCCGCCCTTTTGCTACGCGTGTTCACGGGGTTTGCGGTGTTTGTTCGGCAGTTGGGTGCGGTGTCCGACGTACACAACGCCGAAGGCCCGGGACCACCAAGATTCTTTGGGGGTCCCGGGCCTTCGGATGTCCGGACGGGTCTCGCTACACCTTGCGCAGGCGGAACGTCAGGGTCAGACCCTCGTCCTCGAACGGGGAGCCGTAGCTGTCGTCCGCCCCGCCCTGGGCGAAGTCCGTCGCGAGGACCTCGTCGGCGATGAGCTCGGCGTGCTCGCCCAGCGCCGCGACCGTCGCGGCGTCCGTGGCGGTCCAGCGCAGGGCGATCCGGTCGGCCACGTCGAGACCACTGTTCTTGCGGGCCTCCTGGATCAGGCGGATCGCGTCACGGGCCAGGCCCGCGCGGCGCAGCTCCTCCGTGATCTCCAGGTCCAGGGCGACCGTCGCGCCCGAGTCGGACGCCACCGACCAGCCCTCGCGCGGGGTCTCCGTGATGATCACCTCGTCCGGAGCGAGGCTGACGGTCTCGCCGTCGACTTCCACCGACGCCGTGCCCTGGCGCAGGGCCAGGGACAGTGCCGCCGCGTCCGCGTTCGCGACGGCCTTCGCCACGTCCTGGACACGCTTGCCGAAACGCTTGCCCAGGGCGCGGAAGTTGGCCTTGGCGGTGGTGTCCACCAGGCTGCCGCCGACCTCGGAGAGGGACGCCAGGGACTCGACGTTCAGCTCCTCCGTGATCTGCGCGTGCAGTTCGGGGTTGAGCGCCTCGAAGCCGGTCGCCGCCACCAGCGCGCGCTTCAGCGGCTGGCGGGTCTTCACGCCCGACTCCGCGCGCGTGGCACGGCCCAGCTCGACCAGTCGGCGGACCAGGACCATCTGCCTGGACAGCTCCGGGTCGATCGCCGACAGGTCCGCCTCCGGCCAGGACGCCAGATGCACCGACTCCGGCGCGTCCGGGGTCACCGGCACGATCAGGTCCTGCCAGACCCGCTCGGTGATGAACGGGGTCAGCGGGGCCATCAGCTTCGTGACCGTCTCGACGACCTCGTGCAGGGTGCGCAGCGCCGCCTTGTCGCCCTGCCAGAAGCGGCGCCGCGAGCGGCGGACGTACCAGTTGGACAGGTCGTCGACGAACGCCGAGAGCAGCTTTCCGGCGCGCTGGGTGTCGTACGCCTCCAGGGACTGGGTCACCTGGTCGGTCAGCGCGTGCAGCTCGGAGAGCAGCCAGCGGTCCAGGACCGGGCGGTCGGCCGGGGCCGGGTCCGCGGCGGACGGCGCCCAGTTCGAGGTGCGGGCGTACAGGGCCTGGAAGGCGACGGTGTTCCAGTAGGTGAGCAGGGTCTTGCGCACCACCTCCTGGATCGTGCCGTGGCCCACGCGGCGTGCCGCCCACGGGGAACCGCCGGCCGCCATGAACCAGCGCACCGCGTCGGCGCCGTGCCGGTCCATCAGCGGGATCGGGTCCAGGGTGTTGCCCAGGTGCTTGGACATCTTGCGGCCGTCCTCGGCGAGGATGTGGCCGAGGCAGACGACGTTCTCGTACGACGACTTGTCGAAGACGAGCGTGCCGACCGCCATCAGCGTGTAGAACCAGCCGCGGGTCTGGTCGATGGCCTCGCTGATGAACTGCGCCGGGTAGCGGCTCTCGAAGAGCTCCTTGTTCTTGTGCGGGTAGCCCCACTGCGCGAACGGCATCGAGCCCGAGTCGTACCAGGCGTCGATGACCTCCGGCACGCGCGTGGCCGTCTTGCCGCAGCCGTCCTTCTGGCAGGCGAACGTGACGTCGTCGATGAACGGACGGTGCGGGTCCAGCTCGGACTGGTCGGCGCCCGTCAGCTCGGACAGCTCCGCGCGGGAGCCGACGCAGGTGAGGTGGTCGTCCTCGCAGCGCCAGATCGGCAGCGGGGTGCCCCAGTAGCGGTTGCGGGACAGCGCCCAGTCGATGTTGTTGTTCAGCCAGTCTCCGAAGCGGCCGTGCTTGACCGTGTCGGGGAACCAGTTGGTGTTCTCGTTCTCCTGGAGGAGACGGTCCTTGACGGCCGTGGTGCGGATGTACCAGGAGGGCTGCGCGTAGTAGAGGAGCGCGGTGTGACAGCGCCAGCAGTGGGGGTAGCTGTGCTCGTACGGGATGTGCTTGAAGAGCCGGCCGCGCTGCTGGAGGTCCTCGGTGAGCTTTTCGTCCGCCTTCTTGAAGAAGACGCCGCCGACCAGTGGGACGTCCTCCTCGAAGGTGCCGTCCGCGCGGACGGGGTTGACGACGGGCAGGCCGTACGCGCGGCAGACCTTGAGGTCGTCCTCACCGAAGGCGGGGGACTGGTGGACCAGACCCGTACCGTCCTCGGTCGTGACGTACTCGGCGTTGACCACGTAGTGGGCCGGCTCCGGGAACTCGACCAGCTCGAACGGGCGCTGATACGTCCAGCGCTCCATCTCGGCGCCGGTGAAGGTCTGGCCGGTGGCCTCCCAGCCCTCGCCGAGGGCCTTGGCGACGAGCGGTTCGGCGACGACGAGCTTCTCCTCGCCGTCCGTCGCGACGACATAGGTGACGTCCGGGTGCGCGGCCACGGCCGTGTTGGAGACGAGGGTCCAGGGTGTGGTCGTCCACACCAGGAGCGCGGCCTCGCCGGCGAGCGGACCGGAGGTGAGCGGGAAACGGACGTACACCGAGGGGTCGACGACCGTCTCGTAGCCCTGCGCCAGCTCGTGGTCGGACAGGCCGGTGCCGCAGCGCGGGCACCAGGGGGCGACGCGGTGGTCCTGGACCAGCAGGCCCTTGTTGAAGATCTCCTTGAGCGACCACCAGACGGACTCGATGTACTCGGGTTCCATCGTGACGTAGGCGTCGTCCAGGTCGACCCAGTAGCCCATGCGGGTCGTCAGGTCGGAGAAGGCGTCGGTGTGGCGCAGCACGGACTCGCGGCACTTGTCGTTGAACTCGGCGATGCCGTACGCCTCGATGTCCTTCTTGCCGGCGAAGCCGAGCTCCTTCTCGACCGCCAGCTCCACCGGGAGGCCGTGGCAGTCCCAGCCGGCCTTGCGCGCCACGTGGTAGCCGCGCATGGTGCGGAAGCGGGGGAAGACGTCCTTGAAAACGCGGGCCTCGATGTGGTGGGCGCCGGGCATGCCGTTGGCGGTGGGCGGGCCCTCGTAGAACACCCACTCGGGGCGGCCCTCGGACTGCTCCAGGCTCTTGGCGAAGATCTTCTGCTCGCGCCAGAAGTCGAGCATCGCGTGCTCGAGCGCGGGCAGGTCGACCTGGGCGGGTACCTGGCGGTACGTCGGCGTTGTCATCAGCGGGCTTCCTCCGGCGGACTTGCTGCCTTCCGTCCGGAGGGACGAGAGCCGTGTCTTTCCGTACGCCGGTGTCGGCGCGCTCCCGCGGTACCACCCTCCTTGGCCCTCCGACGCGGAGTGTGCGTCGGCGAGCCCCCTCATTGGGGTCGCGATGCCGGTTCTACTCGCCTCGCTGGGCTTTCCTCCGGCGGCTCCGGGGTGATCTTCACGTCGCGCTCGCCCCCGGGCTTCCACCGTCCCCGGGTCGCTCTGGGCTGCGTACGTCGCTACTCGTCCCCATCCACGCTTTTCGCTCCGCCCAGTGTACGGCGCCGCGGGGACAGTGGCCGACAGGATTTTCCGGCAGCGGGGGCGGCCGCGTCGTACCGGCCGGGGTGACCCGAATGGAGCGGTACGCGTGTTCGGATTCTGGGACGTCCGGCTCGATTGCATACCCGGCGGGGAGCTGGGCACAACGGTTGCAGGTCGGCCGCGCCGCATGCGCGAGGCGGGCGAATCGGGCGGTGTGCCCCGTTGCCGCGGGACTCAAGTCGATTTATCGTCCCAGCACGATTCGCGAGCAAGATCACAATATGTGAAGGGGCCGCGGCATGGTGGCGAAGAAGACCGCCGTACAGCAGTCGGCGTCGAGCAGATCCATCCATGCGGGTGCCTCCGGCGGAGCGGCCAAGGACGTGGGTGGGAGGAAGAGCGCGCAAGGGGGTGGCGCGGGGGCGCGGGACGGGAAGCCGGTGAAGTCGGTGCGGGGGGCTGTCGGGGGCGGGGCGGTGTCGGAGGCGGCCTCGACGGCGAAGGGGCGGGGCTCGAAGGGGCGGGCGGACGAGGCAGCGCCGGAGGACGCCATGAAGAAGGCCGATGGGAAGACGGCATCACCCAAGGCGCCGGGCAGGACGGCGACACCCAAGGCGGGTGGCGCGAAGGCGGCCGTGTCGAAGACCGCCGCCAAGAAGGGCGCCGACGACAGGACCGCGGCGAAGAAGGCGGTGGCCAGGAAGAGCACTGCCCGGGGCAAGGCGGCCAGGGCGGGGGCCGCGGAAGCGGCGCCGCCGGCCAAGGCCGCGGCCAGGACGTCCGTAGCTGAGGAAGACGCCCCAACGAAGGGCGCGACCCGGGAAGGCGCGGCCAGGGGGAGCGCTGCCGGGAAGGCGGCCGTGAAGGTGGCCGTCGGGAAGGACGCCGCTGGTCAGAAGGCTTCCCGGAAGAAGGGGGCTGGTGGGGACGTGGGCGCCGAGGAGGGCGCCGGTGCGAAGAAGGGCACCGCCAGGAAGAGCGCCGCCGTGAAGGGTGCGGCCGCGAAGGGGACGGCCAAGGAGCGCGCGGCCAGGTCGTCCGCGGTCGAGGAGAGCGCGGACGCGGTTGCGGAGCGGGCGGCCGGGAAGAGTGTGGGCGCCAAGAGCAGGGCCAAGAAGGCGGGCGCGGCGCAGGCCGCGGAGCAGACGGGAGCCACGACGGTGGTTGCGAAGAAGACTCCTGGCACGGCCACGGCGGCCAAGACCGCCCTTCCCAAGGCGCGCATCGCCGGGGCGGAGCCCGGCGAGCTCGCGGTACGCCCCGGCGAGGACCCCTGGACCCCAGAGGAGGTCGAGGAGGCACGGGCCGAGCTGATGGCCGAGGACCGGCGGCTGAGCGACGAGATCACGTCGTCCGAGCAGTCCCTCGTCGGTCTGATGCGGGACTCCGGGGACGGCGCCGGCGACGACCAGGCGGACACCGGCGCCAAGAACATCACACGCGAGCACGAGCTGGCGCTGGCCGCCAACGCGCGCGAGATGCTCATCCAGACCGAGCGCGCCCTGGAGCGGCTCGACGCGGGCACGTACGGCCTGTGCGAGAACTGCGGCAACCCGATCGGCAAGGCGCGGATGCAGGCCTTCCCGCGCGCGACCCTGTGCGTGGAGTGCAAGCAGAAGCAGGAGCGCCGGTACTGACCGGTAGGCGGGTGCCGCTGGACGTGTCGTACTCTCGTCCTCAGTCAGGTACCTAGGTTGAGGGACTCACGTGGCAGAGGCGGAGCGCATCATCGGTACGCCGGATACCCCAGAGGCGGCGGGAGCCGAGCCGGAGCAGGCCGACGAGGGCGTGAAGGACACCGCGGGCGAGCGGCCCCGGGGCAAGCGCCGGATCGCGGTGCTGTTCGGCGTCGCCGCGTTCGCGTACGCCCTCGACCTGGTCAGCAAGATGATCGTGGTCGCCAAGCTGGAGCACCACCCGCCGATCGAGATCATCGGTGACTGGCTGCAGTTCGAGGCGATCCGCAACGCGGGCGCGGCCTTCGGCGTCGGCGAGGCCTTCACCGTGATCTTCACGGTGATCGCGGCGGCCGTGATCGTGGTGATCGCCCGGCTCGCCCGCAAGCTCTACAGCCTGCCCTGGGCGATCGCGCTCGGCCTGCTGCTCGGCGGTGCGCTGGGCAACCTCACCGACCGCATCTTCCGTTCGCCGGGCGTCTTCGAGGGCGCGGTGGTGGACTTCATCGCGCCCAAGCACTTCGCCGTGTTCAACCTGGCCGACTCGGCGATCGTGTGCGGCGGCATCCTGATCGTGCTGCTGTCGTTCCGCGGTCTGGACCCCGACGGAACCGTGCACAAGGACTGAGCACCGGAGTTATCCACAGGCTCCGTACGGGGGTGTCGGCCCGGTCCGGCATACTCGTCGGGTGAGCACGATTCCCGAGATCCGTACCCTGCCCGTGCCCGACGGCCTGGAGGGCGAGCGCGTCGACGCCGCCATCTCCCGCATGTTCGGCTTCTCCCGTACGAAGGCGGCCGAGCTTGCCGCGGCGGGGAAGGTCACGGTCGACGGGTCGGTGGTCGGGAAGTCCGAGCGGGTGCACGGCGGGGCCTGGCTGGAGGTCGAGATGCCGCAGGCCCCCGCGCCGGTGCAGATCGTCGCCGAGCCGGTCGAGGGCATGGAGATCGTGCACGACGACGATGACGTGGTCGTGATCGTCAAGCCGGTGGGCGTTGCCGCTCATCCGTCGCCGGGCTGGTCCGGCCCGACCGTCATCGGTGGGCTCGCCGCCGCCGGGTACCGGATCTCGACGTCCGGCGCCGCCGAGCGGCAGGGCATCGTGCACCGGCTCGACGTGGGCACCTCGGGGCTGATGGCCGTGGCCAAGTCGGAGCGGGCGTACACCTCGCTCAAGCGCCAGTTCAAGGAGCGCACGGTCGACAAGCGGTACCACACGCTGGTCCAGGGCCACCCCGACCCGACCAGCGGCACCATCGACGCGCCCATCGGCCGCCACCCCCACCACGACTACAAGTGGGCGGTCACGGCCGAGGGCAAGCCGTCGGTCACGCACTACGACCTGATCGAGGCGTTCCGCGCGGCCTCCCTGCTCGACGTGAAGCTGGAGACCGGCCGCACTCACCAGATCCGCGTCCACATGGCCGCGCACCGGCACCCCTGCGTCGGCGACCTGACGTACGGCGCCGACCCCACGCTCGCGAAGCGGCTGCACCTGACCCGTCAGTGGCTGCACGCCGTGCGGCTCGGCTTCGAGCACCCGGGGGACGGGCGGTGGGCCGAGTTCGAGAGCGACTACCCGGCCGACCTGCAGAAGGCCCTGGACCAGGTCCGTGAGGAGACGTACGGGTGAGTCTGCCGTCGCCGTCGCCGTCGTACGCGGTGCGGGTCGCCGAGGACCCCGCCGACCGCGAGATGTGCTTCGCGGTCCGCAAGGAGGTCTTCGTCGGGGAGCAGGGCGTTCCCGAGGACCTGGAGTACGACGCGTACGACACCGTCGCCGTGCATGTGCTGGCGGTCCGGGAGGACGGGGTGCCGCTCGGCACCGGGCGGCTGCTGTACGGCGAGGCGGCCGCGGCCAAGGTCGACGGTGATCTCTCGGTGGGCTCGCTGGGGCGGCTCGCCGTGACGCGGGAGGCGCGTGGCCTCGGCGTCGGGGTGGCCCTGGTGCGGGCCATCGAGGAGGCGGCCCGCGCGCGTGGGCTCGCGGCGGTGGATCTGCACGCGCAGACGCATGCGCTGGGGTTCTACGAGCGGCTGGGGTACGTGGCGTACGGGCCGGAGTTCCCGGACGCGGGGATACCGCACCGGGCGATGCGGCGCGCTCTGTAGCCGAGGACCCGTAGGCGCTGGTGAAAAGTCCGACGTGGCAGGCTTGAGGTCTGTTGTGTGGACGTCGACCCTCCCGGAGCGCTGACCGTGGATCAGTTGGCCCTGTTGTTCGTGCTGTTGCTCGGGGCCGTGGTGAGTGTCCCGGTGGGGGACCGGCTCGGGCTGCCCGCGCCGGTGCTGATGACGCTGCTCGGGATCGTGCTCGCGCTGCTCGAGTTCGTGCCGAACGTCGAGGTTCCGCCGGATCTGATCCTGCCCCTGCTCCTGCCGCCCCTGCTCTATGCCGCCGTACGACGGACCTCGTGGCGGCAGTTCGCGGCGAACGTTCGGCCCATCCTCCTGCTGGCCGTGGCGCTGGTGTTCGTCACGACGCTGTGTGTGGCCGCGGTCGCCCACGCGATCGTGCCGGGGCTGCCGCTGGCCGCCGCCGTGGCGCTGGGCGCGCTCGTCGCACCGCCCGATCCGGTCGCGGCGACCGCCGTCGCAGGCCAACTCGGGCTGCCGCGGCGGCTGGTGTCCATCCTGGAGGGCGAGGGGCTCTTCAACGACGTGACGGCCATCGTGCTGTACCACGTGGCGATCGCGGCCGCGGTGAGCGGCACGTTCTCCCCGTGGCAGGCCGGACTCGATCTGGTGCTCTCCGCCGTGGTCGCGCTCGCCGTCGGGCTCGCGCTGGGGTGGGGCGCCAACAAGCTGATGGATCTGCTGGGGGACCCGACCCTGCAGATCGGGCTCTCGCTGCTCGTGCCGTACGCCTCGTACGTGATGGCCGAGGAACTCCACGGCTCCGGCGTGCTCGCCGTGCTCATCACCGCCCTGTTCCTGGCCGAGTACGCCACCGACGCCGACGACGTGATGACACGGCTCGCCGGGCACACCTTCTGGGACATCGTCGACACGCTGGTCACCGGCGTCGCGTTCGGGCTGATCGGGCTCGAACTGCACAACGCGGTGCGGACGGCGTCCGGGCGGTGGGACGAGATGCTCGGCTGGGCGGCGGCGGTGGTCTGCGTCGTCGTACTGGTGCGGCTGCTGTATCTGCTGCCGGCGACCTGGCTCACCAAGCGGATGCACGCCAAGCGGGACGTCGACGAGGAGATCCCGACGAGCTGGCGCGAGACCGTGGTGATGTGGTGGTCGGGGATGCGAGGGGTCGCCTCGGTGGCGCTGGCGCTGGCCGTTCCGCTGGAGACGGACTCGGGCGCTCCGTTCCCCGACCGGGACGAGATCATCTTCATCGCGTTCGGCGTGATCATGGCGACGCTGGTGCTTCAGGGGCTGACCCTGCCCTGGCTGGTGAAGCGGCTCGGGGTGCGGGCCGACAGCGAGCGGGAGAAGGAGTTCGAGAAGCAGCTGGCGGTGCGCGCGGCGCGGGCGGCGAAGCGGCGGCTGAAGGAGATCGAGGAGGTCGAGGACCTGCCCGAGGAGCTGTCCGAGCAGATGCTGCGGCGGGCGTTCGAGATCGGGGTGCGGATCAGCCCGGACATGGGCGAGGAGGAGCGCAGGGAGGCGCATCAGCATCGGGTGCGCCGGCTGAAGCGGGTGCGGCGGATCCAGAACGAGCTGCTGAGCGCGGCGCGGCACGAGGTGCTGGCCGCGCGCAGTGAGCCGGGGGCCGATCCGGAGGTGGTCGACCGGGTGCTGCGGCATTTGGACGTGCGCAGCCTGCGGTGATCCCGCCTTCGGCGACCCTGACTTCGTACGCTCTGACCATGGCTCGCAACGTGGTGATCAGTGGTGGCGGTACGGGAATCGGGCTCGCGACGGCGCAGCTGTTCGCGGCGGACGGGGATCAGGTGCTGCTGCTCGGGCGGCGCGCCGAGGTGCTGGAGCGGGCCGGCGTGCCCGGCGCCCTCACCTACGCGGCGGACCTGAGCAGGACGCGCGCCGTACGGGGCGTGGAGCGGTTCGTGGCGTCGGAGCTCGGCACCGTGGACGTGCTGATCCACAGTGCCGGGGGCGCCGGCCATCTGGAGCCCGAGGTGGACAGCGACGAGCCCCTCGACGTCGTGCTGCACAGCTGGACGCTCAACTTCGGCCTCAACACCCTGACCGCGGCCCTGCTCACCGAGGCCCTGAAGGACCGGCTCGCCGACCCCGGTGGCCGGGTGCTGTTCATCGGCTCCATCGCCGCCTTCCGGGGATCCGGCAGCGTGGCGTACGCGGCGTCGAAGGCCGCGCTGCATCCGTACGCCCACGACCTGGCCCGGCAGTTGGGGCCGCGCGGGATCACCGTGAACGTGGTCGCACCCGGATATGTCGAGGACACCGACTTCTTCGGCGACGCGATGGACGCCGAGCGGCGTGAGCGGCTCGTGGCCGAGACCTCGACCGGGCGGGCGGCCACGCCCGGGGACGTGGCCGCGACCCTGCACTGGCTGGCCTCCCACGCCGCCGGGCACATCACCTCACAGATCATCCAGGTCAACGGCGGGGCCGAGCGCGGTCACTGAGAGGGCCCCGAGCGGTCGGTGCCGGTCAGGGACGGTCCGGGCGCGCCGTCGGCTGGTGGTCGTGCTGGTGGGCGCGGCGGGCCGGGATACGGCCGGGGACCGCGCCGGGCACCGGGAAGCCGGGCGGCAGGGCCGCGTCCGTCGCGTTGACGCGCGGCAGCGCGTACGGGTGCTCGTCGGCCAGCCAGCGGATCAGCTGCTCGCGCACCGCGACGCGCACCGTCCACAGGTCGTCCGCGTCCTTCGCCGTCACCAGCGCCCGCACTTCCATGGTGCTCGGCGTCGAGTCCGTGACGACGAGGCCGTAGTCGCGGCCGTCCCACGCCGGGCAGGCGCGCAGGATGTCGCGCAGCTTCTCGCGCATCTTCTCCATCGGCGCCGAGTGGTCGACGTGCAGGAAGACGGTGCCGGTCATCTGGGCGCCGCCGCGCGACCAGTTCTCGAAGGCCTTCCCGGTGAAGTACGACACCGGCATCGTGATCCGACGCTCGTCCCAGGTCCGCACCGTCAGGAACGTCAGGGTGATCTCCTCGACGGTGCCCCACTCACCGTCCACCACCACGGTGTCGCCCAGCCGCACCATGTCCCCGAAGGCGATCTGGAACCCGGCGAACATGTTGCTCAGCGTGGACTGGGCGGCGACACCGGCGACGATGCCGAGGATGCCGGCCGAGGCCAGCAGCGAGGCGCCGGCCGCGCGCATCGCCGGGAACGTCAGCAGCATGGCCGCCACGGCCACCACGCCGACCACCGCCGACACCACGCGCATGATCAACGTCACCTGGGTGCGCACCCGCCGGACCCGGGCCGGATCGCGGTGGACGCGCGCGTAGCGGCTGTACGTGGTCTCCACGACCGCCGCCGCGATACGGATCGCCAGCCAGGCCGCCGCCCCGATGAGCACCAGCGTCAGCACCCGGCCGACGGCGACCCTGTGCTCCTCCAGCAGCTTCGACTCGTCGTAGGCCCCTCTGAGCAGGGCGGCGCACAGGACCAGCTGGTAGGGGACGCGGGCGCGGCGCAGCTGACCCCACAGCGGAGTCTCACTGTGCCGTTCGTCGGCCTTGCGCATCAGACGGTCGGTCGCCCACCCGATGATCAGGGTGAGCAGGACCGAGCCGCCGATCACGATCAGCGGGCGGAGTATGTTCTCCATGCCGTCGAAGGTAACCACCTGAGGGCGGTTGTGAACATGCGGGCCGGTGAGGCGGTGGTCACGGCGTTGTCGTACCCGGCTGGCACCATGGCCTCATGAACATCATCCTCTTTCACTCGACCTACGGCCTCAGGCCTGCGGTGCGCCAGGCCGCGGACCGGCTGCGCGCCGCCGGACACGAGGTGTGGACGCCGGACCTCTTCGAGGGGCGTACGTTCGAGACGGTCGAGGAGGGCATGGAGTTCAACGACGGGATCGGCAAGGACGAGCTGCTGAAGCGCGCCGTGCTCGCCGCCGCGCCCTACTCGGAGCGCGGCCTGGTGTACGCCGGGTTCTCGTTCGGCGCCTCCGTCGCCCAGACCCTCGCGCTCGGCGACGAGAAGGCGCGCGGGCTGCTGCTCCTGCACGGCACGTCGGACATCGCGGCGAACGCCTCGGTGGACGATCTGCCGGTGCAGTTGCATGTCGCCGAGCCGGACCCGTTCGAGACGGACGACTGGCTGAGCGCCTGGTATCTCCAGATGGGCAGAGCGGGTGCGGACGTAGAGGTGTACAGATACGCCGGGGCCGGACACCTCTACACCGACCCGGAGCTGCCGGACTACGACGAGGAGGCCGCCGAGGCCACCTGGCGGGTGGCGCTCGGCTTCATCGAGACCCTCTAGGACGTCCTCCGGGACGCCTCCGTACAGCTTTCAGGCGCCGTCACACAGGGTCGTACGTCCGCTCGACCTTCTGCGTCCCGCTGCGCGTGCGGTACGACCGCGTCCAGGCGGCGGTCGCGTCCTGCTTCGTCTTGTCGGACAGGACGTAGTAGTCCATCTGCGCGCGTTCGGCCGTGATGTCCAGGACGCCGTAGCCGTGGCGGTCGGTGTCGACCCAGTGGACGTGCCGGTTGGCGGCCCTGATGATCGGCGAGGCGATCGCGGAGACCGTGCCCTCGGGGACCTTCACGATGTCGTCGAGGTTGTCGGAGGTGACGGACGTGACGACGAACTCGGTGGCGGCGGAGGCGGACAGCGGGTACGTACCGGCGTCCACCGGGACGTCGTTGGCCCACGCCATGTGGATGTCGCCGGTCAGGAACACCGTGTTGCGGATCGCGTTCGAGCGCAGGTGGGCGAGGAGTTCGCGGCGGTCGTCCGTGTAGCCGTCCCACTGGTCGGGGTTGAGGGCGAGGCCCTCCTGCGGCAGGCCCATCAGCTTGGCGAGGGGCTTCAGCAGGTCCGCGGTGAGGGAGCCGATCGCGAACGGCGAGATCATCACCGAGTTGCCGACCAGCCGCCAGGTGGTGTCGGAGGACTTCAGCCCCGCCTTCAGCCAGTCCAGTTGGGCGCGCCCGGTGAGCGTACGGTCCGGGTCGTCGACCTCGCCGTTGCCGACCGAGACCTGCTGCGAGCGGAAGGAGCGCAGGTCGAGGAGGGAGAGGTCGGCGAGCTTGCCGAAGCGCAGACGGCGGTAGGTGGTGCCGGCGATGGCCGGGCGCACCGGCATCCACTCGAAGTAGGCCTGCTTGGCGGCGGCCCGGCGCGCGGCCCAGCTGCCCTCGGCGCCCTCGGTGTGGTTCTCGGCACCCCCCGACCAGGCGTCGTTGGCGATCTCGTGGTCGTCCCAGATGGCGATGACGGGCGCCTTGGTGTGCAGGGCCTGAAGGTCCGGATCCGTCTTGTACCAGCCGTGCCGGACGCGGTAGTCGGCGAGCGTGAGGATCTCGTGGGTGGGCAGGGTCTGCCGTACGACCGTGCCGCGCGTGCCGTACTCGCCGGTGCCGTACTCGTAGATGTAGTCGCCCAGGTGGAGCCAGGCGTCCAGGTCGCCACGGGCCGCGAGATGGCGGTACGACGAGAAGTAGCCGCCCTCCCAGTTGGCACAGGAGACGACGCCGAAGCGGAGGCCCGCGACGGCCGCGGTCGCCGCCGGCGCGGTGCGGGTACGCGCCGCCGGGGAGTCCGTGCCGCCGGCCGAGAAGCGGAACCAGTAGTCGGTGGCCGGCTCCAGGCCGCGTATGTCCGCCTTGACGGTGTGGTCGGAGGCGGCGCGCGCGGTGGTCGAGCCCTTGGCGACGATGTTCGTCAGCGCTTTGTCGCGGGCGACGATCCAGCTGACCTCGGTGTCCGGACCGAGCCCGGAGCCGGGCGCCGCCTCGGGTATCGGCGTCACCCGCGTCCACAGCAGGACGCCGTCGGGCAGCGGGTCGCCGGAGGCGACGCCGTGCAGGAAGGCGGGGGCCGCTTCGGCGGCGCGGGCGGGCAGCGCGGCGGCGAGCGGAGCTGCGACTACGGCGGCGCCGGCCGTCGCCGCCGCGGCCTTGACGACCGTACGGCGACGCGGGGCAGGGGAGTTGAGTCGCTCGGATGATCTGTGTCGATTGGTCACGAGCGATCAGGTTACTGATCGGTATGAACGAGAGCGGGCGAACCGGTGAAAGTTCGCCCGCTCTTCGTGCGAAGGCCGCCTTCGGCCGGCGTCAGCCCTTGAGGGCCGCGTCCACCGCCTTGGTGAACTCGGCCGCCGTCCAGCCCGTGTTGGGGTTGGAGGTCTCGAGCTTCTTGCCGTCCATGACGAAGCTCGGGGTGCCCGACACGTCGTCCTTGTTGGTGTCGAAGGTCTTCGACATGGCCAGCGCCCAGGCGTCGTAGGTGCCCTTCTTCACCGCGTTCTGGAACTTGGTGTTGTTCAGGTAAACGAGCGGTTCGATGCCGTGGCGGCTATGCCGTGGCATCCCCATTCCTCCTGTGCTGCGCAGTCCCACTTGCACCGTCCTGGTGCCACACGCTGACGTGGACTGTCGTGCCTTCGACGATGTTCTGGCTCCCCGTTGCGCAGGAGTTCCCGGAACCGTTTGTGTCTGCGATTGTTTTGGTCCAACTCCCCGAGGAATCGGACCAGACGATCTTCAATACGGCTCGGTCGCCGTCCGGATAGCTGTCGCAGACCTTCCAGCTGTCGCCGTCGTGGTAAAAGTACCCGTCAGCGTGTTCGATAGTTATGCAGCCGAGCGCACCGCAGCTTTCGCTGTAGCCCTTCAAGTGAAGGTTTGTTCCTGCGAAGGCAGGCGCAGCACTAAGCGTCAAAGCTGCAGCGGTGGCGCCCGCCCCCGTCAGTGCGCGCTTTACGTTCTTGCCCCAATTCTTCATTGGGTTCAGCCCCCTATTTCGTGGTCTCTGGTCTGGGTGTGCGACACCCCGTGCTCAATGAGCATGATGGATCTCACGTAGAGAGCGAATTGGGCGCAACAAGTTGAGTGTCGAGTGCAGTCACGGTGGCCAAATGGCTGATATTGATCCCTTTTCAGCCTCGGGTGGAGCTGGTAAGCGGGGGTCAGCCCCGCTTACCGTGAGGCTGCTGATAGAGGTCCAGGGGCAACGTAGTTTGCGCGGAGTATCGGTGCGAGGTCGGTCAGCGCCGATGGCGTACCGATGGGCGGTCGTCGTACCGACTCGGAACTGGCCGTTAGTTGTACTAGGTGAGTCCGCAGCGCAGGTGGGAGCGGGTGGGAAGGGTGTGCTGGCCAGTACTCAGGCTGGCCCCGGCAGCCGAGGGTATGGCGGCGTTCGCGCAGCCATACGAACAGGGAGCGGAGGTCGGGGCTGGACACTTCGACGCCAGACGGATAGTCAACCGGACCCTTTCGCTTCGGTGTGATGCGGAACTCGTGCCTGGGCGTAGTCGGCTGGCATGAGGTATCCCGATGAGGGCGGCCTGACCAAGAGGCAGCGGGTTCAATGGGGGTGAGTGTCTTTTCAAGGCTGCCGAAATGTTCGCTGCCGGGTTGAAGTTATCTGCGCGTGCCTGGCGAAAGGGTGGGATGGATGAGTTGCGCTCTCTAGAGTGTGCTTTCAGAGTTAGTCGGCCTGAGCGGCGGGGCCTGGTGGAGGGGATTGCCCGTGCATCACTGGATGGAAAATCAGGGTGGACGCCACCGGGCCTCGGTGATGGTCACCCGCTGCTGCCGTGTGTGTTCCAGTTAGCCGCAACTGCGCTGCAATGACCCTCAGGGTTCGGTCCTGACTAATCAATGTGGGACTGTGCTGCGCCAGTGTGTTCCGGATCTGAAGCTGTTCCGGAACACACTCGGCGTTACTTCAGGGTAGATTCGGGGATTATGAAGCCAGAGCCTTCTGAATGGCGGTGTCGAATTCGCTGACTGTCATGGGGGCGTTCTGGCCGTCCGATCCTGTGAGCTTTTTTCCGTCCATTACGAGGCTCGGCGTGCCTTTAACTTCATCCTTGTTCGTGTTGAACGTCTGTGACATGGCCAGTGCCCACGCGTCGTACGTGCCGCTGTTGACGGCGTTCTGGAACTTCTTGTTGTTCTTAAGGGCGTCGACCGAGTTCGCCACCTCGATCAGGTAGTCGTCGCTCTTGAACTTGTCGTCGGACTCGGCGGGGTGGTGTTTGGCCGAGTAGAGCGCCTCCTTGTACTCCAGGAAGGCGTCAGGGCTGACGTTCAGCGCTGCACCGAGGGCGCTCATCGCGTTCTTGGAGCCCTCACCCCGGGAACCGATCTCCAGCTTGCCGTCCTTGTCGTTATCGCCGTCCAGGAAGGTTCCGCCGATGAACTGGATCTTGTACTTGCCCTCGGCGTAGTCCTTCTTGACCGTCGAGCCGACGGTCTGTTCGAACGCGGCACAGACGGGGCAGCGTGGGTCCTCGTAAAGCTTCAGGGTCTTCTTCGCACTGCTCTTACCGACGACCACGGTGGTGCCGTTCTTCCCCGTGGTGTTGGCCGGCGCGACGACCTGCTTGTCCAGCACGGCCTCCCACTGGCTGGGCTTATTGGCCTGAACGACGGCGTAGCCTATGCCGCCAGCCGCTGCCAGGACACCGATGACCGAACAGGCAACGATGATCTGCCGCCTGACCTTCGCCCGCTTCGCCTCGCGCTCGCGCTCAGCGCGCAGGCGTTCACGGGCCGCCGACTTCGATGTCTGACTGTTCCGCTTGCTCATGTTGGTGATCTCCATGGGGGGCGAGCGCACGTCGTGTGCGGGGTGTGTATGGGGGTACTGCGAGTGCTCAGTTGGTCAGGTTCACGAGTACGTGGAGACCGAGCACGGCGGTCCACGCCGCCCCAAGGAGTGCACAAGCATGCGGTCGCGGGCGGTGGCCGTAGCGCGGGTGTGGCGTGGAAGGCGGCGTTCCGACATAGTCCGGCACACCGTCACCACCTCGACCGCCAGTAGCAGTGGGCGGAAGGTGGTCGCCGCCACTGCGCGTGCCAGCTGGGCCAGTGCCCGCTCGCCGCGGCGTAGCCAGGCGGCGGCGAGGAGGCCGACGCCGATGTGCGCGCCGAGCAGGAGCCAGGGCGTTCTCGGGTCGGCGTGAGGCAGGAAGGTGGCCAAGTGGTGCGGGTCGGTACCCATCACCCCGGCCAGGGGAATGCCCACGGCGGTGTTCTCGCCGCACAGCACGTCGAAGCCGACGGACCGCAGTGGCCCGGTGATTGGTCCGCCCGCAGTGCCGTAACAGACGTGCTGGCCGGTTGTGAGGATCGTGTCGGCGGTCAGTTCCAAGGGGATGAGGAGTGCGGCAATACGTCCGAAGCTCCGCTCGCGGCCGCACAAGGCATACGCGAGGACGCAGACGGTCGCGCTGAGCGAGGCCACCGTGTTCAACGGCAGTGGAGCCCGGGACAGCAGCACGTGCGACGCGGTGCTGAGCGACACGACGAGTGCCGTGAACAGCGCCGCGCGTACGGCTCTGAGATGGGTCCCGGATATGTCCATAGTGAAAGACAGTCTGGCATGCGCAGCTGTAAGGCACTCCTAAAGGAGCACTGCGGGCCGCCTCCGCGCCAGGGGTTCTCGAAGGGGTGCTGTGTGCCGCGAGGGATGAACTTGTTCCGTGCGGCCTGCCCGGAGGGGATCAAGGATCGAAGGCGTGTTTGCGTATTCGCTCGTTGGGATGACGCTAACGCGATTGGGTGCATACGAACGAGTCTCGTACTTACGGTCTTGTCGTGGAATCCGGGTAGGGCCGGGTGGGAGCAGGGACGATCGCGAGGGCGGGGTGACGACATGGTGGCGCTGCAGAAGGCAGACGGGGCCGGGCAGGTCAGGTTCACTTACCGGTTGCGTGTGTCGTCCACAGCCCGGGCGAAGCTCCTCACGGAGTGGGACCGGTGTCGGTGGGTGTGGAATGAGTGCGTCGCACGCTCCAAGAAGGCCCACACGCAAAGGGAAGAGTGTGGACCGGCCGGGTTGGATCGGATGCTGACCGCTGCGCGCGCAATCACCCCGTGGCTGGCGGCGGGCGCGTCGGTTCCGCAGCAGCAGCTCATCCGCGACTTCGCAAAGTCTCGGGCCAAGGCACTGAAGGACATCAAGAACCGCCTGCCGGTCGGGCAACGGGCAGGAATGCCGCGCCATAAGAAGAAGCGCGAGACGGATCCGAGCATGAACTACACGCGGCGCGGCTTTCGGCTGAAGGGCGGGCGCCTGCACCTGGCGGGCCGGATCGTGCTGACCGTCGTGTGGTCCCGTGCCCTACCCGCCGAGCCGTCGTCTGTGCGGGTGTACCAGGACAGTGTCGGCGACTGGTACGCCTCGTTCGTTGTGCCTGCCCAGATCGAGCAACTCCCCGGGACTGGCCGGGTGATCGGTATTGACTGGGGCGTGAAGGAGACCGCGACCACTACCTCCGACGCCTACGACCTCCCCCATGCTGAACACGGCAAGAAGGCGAAGGCGAAGCTGTCGCGATACGACCGGATGATGGCACGCCGCAAGCCGAAGAAAGGGCAGGCTGCTTCGAAGGGCTACCGCGAGGCAAGGAAGTGGCGAGCGAAGACCTATCAGAAGGCCGCCCGGCGGCGGCAGGACGCGGCCCGCAAGTGGGCCAAGAAAGTTGTGCGGGATCATGACGCGATCGCGGTGGAAGACTTCCGCCCGAAGTTTCTCGCGAAGACACCGATGGCCCGCAAGGTGGCGGACGCTGCGATCGGCGCGACAAAGAAGGCCCTGATCGAGATGGGCCACAAGCATGGGCGGGACGTGTACCTCGTCCATCCTGCGCACACCACCATGGACTGCGGGCGGTGCGGAGCGAGAACCAAGCACGCGCTTCCGTTGTCGGAACGTACCTACGCTTGCACCGCGTGCGGAGCAACATCTTCTCGGGACAAGAACTCCGCGCGCGTGATGCTCGTCCGGGCTGGGCTGGACCCGGTTGGTGCTGACGGCGTAAGACCTCCTGGAGCGCTGCTCCAGGAGGCCGCCTGAGCCAGGAATCCCCCCTTCAGGAAAGGGAAGGGAGCAGTCAAAGACCCGGAATCCGGCCGTTGCGGAACAGGTCCACGAAGATCTGGTGGTCGGCACGCGCGCGTGCGCCGTAGCCGTGCGCGAAGTCGACCAGGAGCTCCGCGAAGCCCTCCTCGTCGGCCGCGATCGCCGCGTCGATGGCCCGCTCGGTGGAGAACGGCACCAGGGACTCGCCGGAGGTGTCGTCCGCCGCCGCGTGCATCGTGGCCGTGGCCCGGCCGAGGTCGGCGACGACCGCCGCGATCTCCTCCGGGTCGTCGATGTCGCCCCAGTCCAGGTCCACCGCGTACGGCGAGACCTCGGCGACCAGCTGGCCCGCGCCGTCCAGCTCGGTCCAGCCCAGCCAGGGGTCGGCGTGCTGCTGGAGGGCGCGCTGGGAGATCACCGTGCGGTGGCCCTCGTGCTGGAAGTACTCGCGGATCGCGGGGTCCGTGATGTGGCGGGAGACGGCCGGGGTCTGGGCCTGCTTGATGTAGATCACGACGTCGTTCTCCAGGGCGTCGCTGTGGCCCTCCAGCAGGATGTTGTACGACGGCAGCCCGGCCGACCCGATGCCGATGCCGCGGCGGCCGACCACGTCCTTCACCCGGTACGAGTCCGGGCGGGCCAGCGAGGCGTCCGGCAGCGTCTCCAGATAGCCGTCGAAGGCCGCGAGCACCTTGTAGCGGGTGGCCGCGTCCAGCTCGATGGCGCCGCCGCCCCCGGCGAAGCGGCGCTCGAAGTCGCGGATCTCGGTCATCGACTCCAGCAGCCCGAAGCGGGTCAGCGCGCGGGCGTCGCGCAGCGCGTCCAGCAGCGGGCCCTGCGCGCTGTCCAGGGTGAAGGGCGGCACCTCGTCGCTCTTGGCGCCGGTCGCCAGGGCGTGCACGCGCTCGCGGTACGCGCCCGCGTAGATCCGCACCAGCTCGGTGATCTGCTCGTCGCCGAGCGCCTTGGCGTACCCGATGAGGGCGACGGAGGCGGAGAAGCGCTTGAGGTCCCAGGTGAAGGGGCCGACGTACGCCTCGTCGAAGTCGTTGACGTTGAAGATCAGTCGGCCGTTGGCGTCCATGTACGTGCCGAAGTTCTCCGCGTGCAGATCGCCGTGGATCCACACGCGCGAGGTGCGCTCGTCGAGGTAGCGGCCGCCCCGCTTCTCGGGGTCCAGGTCGTGGTAGAAGAGGCACGCCGTGCCGCGGTAGAACGCGAAGGCCGAGGCCGCCATCTTCCGGAACTTCACGCGGAACGCGGCCGGGTCGGCGGCCAGGAGCTCGCCGAAGGCGGTGTCGAAGACGGCGAGGATCTCGTCGCCGCGCTGCTCGTCGCTGAGCTGGGGGACCGACATCGCTGGGTGCCTCCTGGTGCATGTGTACGACAGCGTTTCTGTCGTATCCAACGTGCGGGCCGACGGGAAAGTGCCCGCGGTCCTCGCTGTGAAGGTACGCGGGGCAGCCCCGTGAGTGTCAGTCCCGAGGCATAGACTTCGACGCTGTCCCCAGAAGTGTCCGTCCGCCTGTCACCGAGTGTTTTCCATGGAGGCCAAGCCGTGTCAAAGCCGCCGTTCACGCACCTGCACGTCCACACCCAGTACTCGCTGCTGGACGGTGCCGCGCGGCTGAAGGACATGTTCGACGCGTGCAACGAGATGGGCATGACGCACATCGCCATGTCCGACCACGGCAACCTCCACGGGGCGTACGACTTCTTCCACACCGCGAAGAAGGCCGGGGTCACCCCGATCATCGGGATCGAGGCGTATGTCGCCCCCGAGTCCCGGCGCAACAAGCGCAAGATCCAGTGGGGCCAGCCGCACCAGAAGCGCGACGATGTGTCCGGTTCCGGCGGTTACACCCACAAGACGATGTGGGCCGTGAACTCGACCGGCCTGCACAACCTCTTCAAGCTCTCCTCGGACGCGTACGCCGAGGGCTGGCTCCAGAAGTGGCCCCGGATGGACAAGGAGACGATCTCCCAGTGGTCCGAGGGGATCGTCGCCTCCACCGGCTGCCCCTCCGGCGAGCTCCAGACCCGGCTGCGCCTCGGCCAGTACGACGAGGCCCTCAAGGCGGCGGCCGACTACCAGGACATCTTCGGCAAGGACCGCTACTTCCTGGAGCTGATGGACCACGGCATCGAGATCGAGCACCGGGTCCGCGACGGCCTCCTGGAGATCGGCAAGAAGCTCGGCATCCCCCCGCTGGTCACCAACGACTCGCACTACACGTACGCGCACGAGGCGACCGCCCACGACGCCCTGCTGTGCATCCAGACCGGCAAGAACCTCTCCGACCCGGACCGCTTCAAGTTCGACGGCACCGGCTACTACCTGAAGTCCACGGACGAGATGTACGCCATCGACTCCTCGGACGCCTGGCAGGAGGGCTGCGCCAACACGCTCCTCGTGGCCGAGATGGTCGACACCGACGGCATGTTCGAGGCGAAGAACCTCATGCCGAAGTTCGACATCCCCGACGGCTACACCGAGGTCACCTGGTTCAAGGAGGAGGTCCGGGTCGGCATGGAGCGCCGTTTCCCGGGCGGTGTCCCCGAGGACCGGCAGAAGCAGGCCGAGTACGAGATGGACGTCATCATCCAGATGGGGTTCCCGGGCTACTTCCTCGTCGTCGCCGACTTCATCATGTGGGCCAAGAACAACGGCATCGCGGTCGGCCCCGGCCGAGGCTCCGCGGCCGGCTCGATCGTCGCCTACGCCATGGGCATCACCGACCTCGACCCGATCCCGCACGGCCTGATCTTCGAGCGGTTCCTCAACCCCGAGCGCGTCTCCATGCCCGATGTCGACATCGACTTCGACGAGCGCCGGCGCGTCGAGGTGATCAGGTACGTGACGGAGAAGTACGGCGCCGACAAGGTCGCCATGATCGGCACCTACGGCAAGATCAAAGCGAAGAACGCCATCAAGGACTCCGCGCGCGTGCTGGGCTACCCGTACGCGATGGGCGACCGCCTCACCAAGGCGATGCCCGCCGACGTCCTCGGCAAGGGCATCGACCTCGACGGCATCACCAACCCCTCGCACCCGCGCTACGGCGAGGCGGGCGAGATCCGCGGGATGTACGAGAACGAGCCGGACGTCAAGAAGGTCATCGACACCGCGAAGGGCGTCGAGGGCCTGGTGCGGCAGATGGGCGTGCACGCCGCCGGCGTGATCATGTCCAGCGAGCCCATCGTCGACCACGCCCCGATCTGGGTGCGGCACACGGACGGCGTGACCATCACGCAGTGGGACTACCCGCAGTGCGAATCGCTCGGCCTGTTGAAGATGGACTTCCTCGGCCTGCGCAACCTGACGATCATGGACGACGCCAACAAGATGGTGAAGTCCAACAAGGGCATCGACCTCGACCTGCTCTCCCTGCCGCTCGACGACCCGACGACCTTCGAACTGCTCCAGCGCGGCGACACCCTGGGCGTGTTCCAGTTCGACGGCGGGCCGATGCGTTCGCTGCTGCGGCTGATGAAGCCCGACAACTTCGAAGACATCTCCGCCGTCTCCGCGCTGTACCGTCCGGGCCCGATGGGCATGGACTCGCACACCAACTACGCCCTGCGCAAGAACAAGCTCCAGGAGATCACCCCGATCCACAAGGAGCTTGAGGAGCCCCTCGAGGAGGTCCTGGCCGTCACCTACGGCCTGATCGTCTACCAGGAGCAGGTGCAGAAGGCCGCCCAGATCATCGCCGGGTACTCGCTCGGCGAGGCCGACATCCTGCGCCGCGTGATGGGCAAGAAGAAGCCCGACGAACTGGCGAAGAACTTCGTCCTCTTCCAGAAGGGCGCCCGCGACAAGGGCTACAGCGACGAGGCCATCCAGGCCCTGTGGGACGTGCTGGTCCCCTTCGCCGGCTACGCGTTCAACAAGGCGCACTCGGCCGCGTACGGCCTGGTCTCGTACTGGACCGCCTACCTCAAGGCGAACCACCCCGCCGAGTACATGGCCGCGCTGCTGACGTCCGTCAAGGACGACAAGGACAAGTCGGCGGTCTACCTCAACGAGTGCCGCCGCATGGGCATCAAGGTGCTCCCGCCGGACGTCAACGAGTCGGTGCACAACTTCGCCGCCCAGGGCGACGACGTGATCCTGTTCGGCCTGGAGGCCGTGCGCAACGTCGGTACGAACGTGGTCGAGTCGATCATCAGGAGCCGTAAGGCCAAGGGCAAGTACGGCTCCTTCCCCGACTACCTCGACAAGGTGGAGGCGGTCGCCTGCAACAAGCGCACCACCGAGTCGCTGATCAAGGCGGGCGCGTTCGACACGCTGGGGCACACCCGCAAGGGCCTCACCGCGCACTTCGAGCCGATGATCGACAACGTGGTCGCGGTCAAGCGCAAGGAGGCCGAGGGCCAGTTCGACCTCTTCGGCGGCATGGGCGAGGAGGAGAGCAACGAGCCCGGGTTCGGACTCGACGTCGTCTTCACCGACGAGGAATGGGACAAGACCTATCTGCTCGCCCAGGAGCGGGAGATGCTCGGTCTGTACGTCTCCGACCACCCTCTCTTCGGTCTGGAGCACGTGCTGTCCGACAAGGCCGACGCGGGCATCGCCCAGCTGACCGGCGGCGAGCACTCCGACGGGGCCGTGGTGACCATCGGCGGCATCATCTCGGGCCTCCAGCGCAAGATGACCAAGCAGGGCAACGCGTGGGCGATCGCCACCGTCGAGGACCTCGCCGGTTCCATCGAGTGCATGTTCTTCCCGGCCACGTACCAGCTCGTGTCGACCCAACTCGTCGAGGACGCCGTGGTGTTCGTCAAGGGCCGCCTCGACAAGCGTGAGGACGTGCCGCGGCTGGTCGCGATGGAACTGCAGGTCCCCGACCTGTCCAACGCGGGCACCAACGCCCCCGTGATCCTCACCATCCCGGCCACCAGGGTCACCCCGCCGATGATCAACCGGCTCGGCGAGATCCTCACCCATCACAAGGGCGACAGCGAGGTCCGCATCAAGCTCCAGGGCCCGACCAAGACGACGGTGCTCCGGCTGGACCGGCACCGGGTGAAGCCCGACCCGGCGCTGTTCGGTGACCTGAAGGTGCTGCTCGGACCGTCCTGCCTGGCGGGCTGAGCGGCACGAACGCGAGCGCGCCACAGCGCCCGCCCCCCCCGCAGGGGACATGAGAGGGGCGCACCCCGCACGGGGTGCGCCCCTCTACCTGTGCCTGGGTCTCAACAACCCTTATGCAGATGTCAGTTGTGGCCGAAGCGCTTCTGCCGACCCTTGCGGGCCATGTCGCCCGGGGTCACCTGCGCGATGCGCTGCTCGGCCTGCGTCTCCATCGACGACTGCTGGGCCTCCTGCTGACCACGCTCGGACTGCGGCTGCTTCCGGTCCTGCTTCTTGTTCTTGGCCATGGTGATCTGCCTCCTGTGGGGGGTCTAGGGGCCAGGGCCGGGATCAGATTCACATAGGCTTACAAAGAACGCATTTCGGATAATTACCGTGTGTGACAGCGGTTGTCGGGGCGTGAGGCGAGGCGCGCGTGGATCCGATGCCCCGAAACGCCACGCCGAAGATCGAGTTCGACCCGTTAACCCCCGCGCGGTCGGGCAGACTCGAAGGAAGCCCAAAGCAAACCTCCCGGAAAGAGGGTGAGTCGTGTGGACCGCTGCATCGTCCTGGTGGACGCCGGGTATCTGCTGGGGGCCGCCGCCAGCCTGCTCGCCGGGGAACCCTCCCGGTCCCGGATCACCGTCGATCACACCGCCCTCATCCAGGGGTTGCGCGAGCGCGCCGAGTCCGACACGGAACGGCCCCTGCTGCGCATCTACTGGTTCGACGGCGCCCCCGACCGCGTCCCGCAGCCCGAGCACCGCCGGTTGCGGGTGATGCCCCGGGTCACCGTCCGGCTCGGTGCCCTGACCAGAAGCGACGGCCGCTGGGCGCAGAAGGGCGTGGACGCCGCGATGCACGCCGAACTCACCGAGTTGGCCCGCAACCGCGCCTGCTCCGACATCGTCCTGGTCACCGGCGACGGCGATCTGCTGCCGGGGATGATGGCGGCCAAGGAGCACGGAGTCGCCGTACACCTGTGGGCCGTGCAGGCCGCCGACGGCGACTACAACCAGTCCGAGGACCTGGTCGCCGAGGCCGACGAGCGGCGCGTGCTCGACCGTACGTGGATCACCAAGGCCGTACGCGCCAAGGAACTCACCGGGGTGTGCGCGCCACCGCCCGTGCCCCGGCCCGAGATCGCCGCGATCCTGTCCGCGCCGCTGCCCGACTCCGCGCTCGGCGCGACGGCCGAGCGGACCGTCGAGGAGAGCGAGCACGCCCCGGCCGCCGCCTCGGAGAACGGCACCCAGGAGCGGGTGCCGGCCCCCAAGGGCGTGCCCACGCCGAAGGACCTCGCCGCCCTGCGCGCGCCCGGTGTGCCGCCCGCCCAGAATCCGACCAGCGCGACGCTGCGCTGGTCCTCCGACAAGGGGTGGGTCGACCGGCCCGGCGTCGCTGCCGAGTCACCCGACGTCGCCTCGATGCCGACGCTCGCGCAGCTGACCACCGCGGAGCAGCGCTGGGCCGACCGGGAGGAGGACATCACCACGGTCGGCGGCGATCCGTACGAGGTGGGGCAGGTCTTCGCGCGGCGGTGGATGGCGCGGCTCGGGGAGCAGGGCCATCTCCAGAAGCTGTCCGGCATGTACCCGCGGATCCCGCACCGGATCGACGGGGAGCTGCTCAGGTACGCGGCCCGGTTCGGGCTGCTCGCGCACAAGGACGACCAGATCGACGAGCACGACCGGTACGCGATCCGGGCCGGGTTCTGGCGGGAGATCGACGTGCGGACGGCCGCGGAACACGCACCTGCCGGCGAGTGAGCCACACGGGTGACGGTCGGTCCGGCCCGGCCGGGCCCCGGCGTCGGCGTTGAGCGGCGTTGCGGCGGATTTGCGGCGGCCGGTGGATTTCGGGCGGCGAGCAGGCGGTTTGTGACGACTGGCCGACCCGAGGGCGGATCGGGGTTCCGGACCCCTTAGGCTCGTCCCTTGTGAGTACGCGCGCGGCACAGGCACTTCGGCACAGTGGTGATGTCGTGTGCGCGGTGCGCGGGCTGACCAAGACCTACCCGGCCGTCCGAGGACGGCGCGGAGCGCCCGGCACACCCGAGGTGCGGGCCACCGACGACGTACGCCTGGACATCCGGCGCGGCGAGATCTTCGGACTGCTCGGCCCGAACGGCGCCGGCAAGACGACCCTCGTACGACAGCTCACCGGGCTGATGCGGCCCGACCGCGGCAGCGTGGAGATCCTCGGGCACGACATCGTGCGGCACCCGGAGCGGGCCGCGCGGATCCTCGCCTACCTCGGACAGGAGTCGACCGCCCTCGACGAACTGACCGTCTCGCTCGCCGCCGAGACGACCGGGCGACTGCGCGGCCTGGACGTGCGGCAGGCGCGGGCGGAACGGGACGCCGTGCTCGACGAGCTGGGCCTCGGGCCGCTCGCCGGGCGGCCGATCAAGAAGCTGTCCGGCGGACAGCGGCGGCTGGCCTGCTTCGCCGCCGCGCTGGTCGGCGAACGCCCACTGCTCGTGCTCGACGAGCCGACCACCGCGATGGACCCGGTGGCCCGGCGGGCCGTGTGGTCGGCCGTGGACCGGCGGCGGGCCGAGCGTGCGACGACCGTGCTGCTCGTCACCCACAACGTCATCGAGGCCGAGACCGTGCTCGACCGGGTCGCGGTGCTCGACCGGGGCCGCGTCATCGCCTGTGACACACCGTCCGGGCTCAAGGAACGCGTCGCGGGCGAGGTACGGGTCGAACTGCTGTGGCGCGACCGGGCTCCCCTGGAGGTGCCCGAGGTCGCGGCCCTCCAGGACCGGGTCGTGGAGTCCGGGCGGCGCTGGACACTGCGGCTCGCCCCCGAGGAGGCCCGCGCGGTCGTCGCCACCGTCACCGGCGGGGCCGCCTTCGCCGCGCTGGACGACTTCACGCTCGCCACGCCGAGCCTGGAGGACGTCTACCTGGCGCTGGGCGGGGCCGCGCAGCAGGGGCTGGTGAAGGCTTGAGCACGCAGACTGTCGTTTCCGTATCCGTATGCGTATTCGTGCGGAACAGGACCACCGGACGGAACAGGGGCACCTCCCCGGTGGACCCCCGTGTGAAAGGGAGCAGCGCCACGTGAGTGTCGTACCCGCCGAGGTTCTGCCGGGCAGCGCCCTGGCCGTGGACGAGACGGCCCGCCCGGCCGAGGCCGAGCTCGGGCCGCGGGCGCGGCTGTGGCCGTCGCTGGGCGCCGTGTACCGGGCGCAGCTGTCCCGTGCCCGGGTCGCGCGCATCCCGCTGCTGTTCGTGGCGACCTTCCAGTCGATCGGGATCATGATCCTGATGCGCGGGGTCGTGGACGGCGGGGCCGAGGCACAGGCCGTGGTGGCCGGGTCGTCGGTGCTCGTCGTGGCCTTCGTCGCGCTGAACCTGCTCGCGCAGTACTTCGGGCAGCTGCGGGCCAGCGGCGGCCTCGACCACTACGCCACACTGCCGGTGCCGCCCGCCGCGGTGGTGCTGGGGGCGGCGGGGGCGTACGCCTCCTTCACCGTGCCGGGGACCGTGGTCACGGCGCTCTTCGGGTGCGTGCTGTTCGGGCTGCCGGTGACGCATCTGTGGGTGCTGGTCGCGGTGATCCCGCTGGCGGGCGCCGCGCTCGCCGGCCTCGGGGCCGCGCTCGGGCTGCTCGCGCCGCGGCCCGAACTGGCCACGCTGTTGGGGCAGTTGGGGATGTCCGCGGCTCTGCTGCTGGGCGTGCTGCCCGCCGACCGGATGCCCGAGGTGGTCCGGTTCGCGCGGGATCTGCTGCCCTCGACGTACGGCGTGGAGGCCTTCGCGCGGACCTTCGGACCGGACCCCGACTGGGCCTTCGTGCTGGGCGACCTCGCCGTGTGCGGGGCGGTCGGCGTCATCTCGCTGGCCGTCGCCACCTGGGCGTACCGCCGGGCGGCCGTCCGGTGACGCGCCGCACAGGGCGGCCTGGCACGATGGCAGAGTGACCGCTCCGCTGACTCCGCCGCCGCCACCGCGTGACCAGTCCCCGAACCAGGCCTGGCAGCCGCCCGCTGCCGGGCAGGCGGGTTCCGCCCCGCATGACGCCGTGTACGGCGCCCCGCCCGGGGGACAAGGTCCCCACGGCCCCCACTACCCCCTGGACCCGCACGGCATATCCGGCTTGTACGGACAGGACGGTCCTGGAATGAAGACCGAGGTGCGAGAGGCCGCCGTGGTGGCGGTCGTGGTGGCGCTCTTCGGGGCGTTGCTCGGGGTGCTGTGGTGGCGGCTGGCGCCGAGTGTGCCGCTGGTCGGGGATGTCGTCGACAAGAGCTGGGTCGTCTACTTCAAGGATTCCGAGGGGGAGCAGGCCATCGGGGTGGACGGAACGTTCACTCTGCTTGCGCTCGCGTTCGGGCTGGTGAGCGCGGTCGCCGTGTTTCTGTGGCGGCGGCGTGGGGGTGTGCCCCTGGTGGTGGCGCTCGCCGTCGGAGGGTTTCTCGGAGCGTTGCTGGCCTGGCGGGTCGGGGTGTGGCTCGGACCCACGGAGGATGTGATCGGGCACGCGAAGGAAGTGGGCAAGGGGGTTGCGTTCTCGGCGCCGCTGAAGTTGGGGGCGAAGGGCGCGTTGCTGGCCTGGCCGCTGGGGGCGTTGCTGGTTCATCTCGGGCTGACGGCGATGTTCGGGCCTCGGGATCCGGATCCGTATCAGCTGCCGCAGCCTTCGGTGGGGCAGCAGGGGCCGTACGGGCCGCCGCCGGCGTAGGGTTTCGCCCCCGCCGCCCCTACCCGTCCCATCCCTTGAAGGGGCGCTGCCCCTTCGACCCCGTCCATGGGGCTGCCGCCCCCTGGACCCCCGCTTCGGCCCGAAGGGCCTCGTCCTCAAACGCCGGACGGGCTGAAATGCCTGGACCGTCCAGGGCTCAGGCGCGTCCGATGGGCGCCAGGGTCGCGTTCGTGAGCGCGGTCAGGTCGTCGGGGGAGAGTTCGACCTCCAGGCCGCGGCGGCCCGCCGAGACGCAGATGGTGGGGTGGGCCGAGGCCGAGGCGTCCAGCACCGTGGGGAGCTTCTTGCGCTGGCCGAGCGGGGAGATGCCGCCCCGGACGTAGCCCGTGGTGCGTTCCGCCAGGGCCGGGTCGGCCATCGCGGCGCGCTTGCCGCGGACCGCCGACGCCAGGGCCTTGAGGTCGAGCTGGCCGGCCACCGGGACCACGGCCACGGTCAGGGTGCCGTCCACGTCCGCCACGAGGGTCTTGAAGACCCGGTCGGGGGAGACGCCCATCGCCTCGGCGGCCTCTTCGCCGTACGAGGGGTGGGAGGGGTCGTGGTCGTAGGCGTGGATCGTGTACTCGACGCCCGCGGCCGAGAGCGCCACCGTCGCGGGTGTGCCGCCGCCCGATTGCTGCTGGGTCTTCTTCGGCTTCTTCGCCATGTCGTTCCGCTCAGTTGAGGCTCGTCGGGCCGCGCGTCAGGTCCGACGCCGGGAGCGACGGCAGCGTACGGATGATCGAGGTCTCGGCGCGAAGGAGTTTCAGCTCGTCGCGCAGGCGGGAGGCGATGTCGGGGGACTGGAGCAGGCGCTGCTTCGTCGGGGTGTCCAGCATCATCGCGGCCGCGACCAGGTAGGAGACGACCGAGGGCTGGTCCGGGAGGTCGGCCGTGGCGGACAGGCTCCGTTCGCGGGCGCCCGCCAGGCGCTTCTGGTACTGGCGGAACGCGCGCAGCACCCCTTCCGCGAGCGCCCCGGCCTCGTCGCCCTGTTCGTCGGGCAGTTCCTCCAGCTCCGCCGTCAGGAACGGGCCCGACGCGTCCACCGAGAGCAGGCGTACCCGGCTGGTTCCGGTCGCCAGTACCTCGAAGGTGCCGTCGGCCCGCTCCCGGATCGTCGCCGCGTCCGCCACACAGCCCACCCCGTGGAAGGCCTTGACCGGCTCCGGGCCGAAGCCCGCCGCGGGGCCGCGCTCGGGGACGGAGGTGGGGTCCGGCATGCCGGGGGCGCTCTGGGCCACCTCGTGGCCGTCGCGGATCGCCACGACGGCGAAACGGCGCGGCTCCTCCTCAGGGGTCTTCAGGAGGTCGCGCATCAACGCGCGATAGCGCTCCTCGAAGATGTTGAGCGGCAGCACCAGTCCCGGGAACAGCACCGAGTTCAGGGGGAAGAGCGGAAGACGGACGGTCACGGCGCCAAAGCCTAGTGGTCGCGGGAGTGAACGCGTCCGGCGTGCCCACCCAGTGGATGTCCGCTACGGGCGCTCGGCGCGGGAGTGGCCGTCGTCCGCAGCCGCACTTCGTCGCGCACCTCCAGGAACCGGCCCAGCGGGTCCTCCGAGAACCGGCTCCAGGGGTAGGAGGTGGCGTACGGGCCGATCAGGCGCAGTTGCTCCAGGGCGTCCTCCCAGCGGCCCAGCCGTACCAGGACGTACGTCAGCTTGTTGCGGATCGCGGCCGGCCAGAGGTCGGCGGCCGGGAAACGGGCGGAGAGCGCGATCGCGCGGTCGGCCGCCGCGGCCAGCCGCTCGGGGGGCACGCCGGGACCGCAGCCGTCGTTCAGATAGGCGAGGACGGCCCGGGCCGGCAGCGCCTGGACGAGGGAGTCGGCCGGGGCGTCCTGCGCGGCCCGGTCGGCGAAGTCGAGGCACTCCCGGTGCGAGCCGTGCCAGGACGAGGCGAGGTAGCGCAGGGCCGCCACATGGCAGCCGTAGTGGAGCGGGGCCCGGCGCAGGGCCGCCTCCCACAGCTCTCCGAAGTAGGTGTGCCCGGCGCGTGAGCCGCGTGCGTGGTCCAGCGCGATCCGCCATGGCACCGGGTCGCGGTCGTCGGCGCGGGCGGCGGCGGTGATCAGCGGGCTGACCCCGCGCAGCAGTTCGGCCCGGGCCGGGGACTGCCAGGCGTGGTCCACCGCGAGCTGGGCCCGGACCAGGAGCATGTCCGCATCGTGCGGGGCGGCCGCGTGCCAGGCCTCCAGCCACTCCGGCCGCGAGCGCGCGAAGGCGGCCAGGCGCAGCGTGTACCCGTCGCGGCACTCCCACAGCGCGCCGTGGCGGGTGGCGGCGAGCAGTTCCGCGGCGGTCTCGTACGCGCCCCGCCCGGCCGCGACCAGCGCGGGTCCGAGGCGGTCGTCGGGCGCGTCGAGAAGCACCTCGTCGTCGGTGGGGAGTCCGACGGCGGGGTGTCCTACGGTCCTTGGCGTTCGGGACGCACGGCCGAACGAGGGCAGCAGAGCCATGGTGTCGACCATTGAAAGTCGGCTGCTCACGCCCGCGCCATAGGGATCGGGTAACAGGTGGAAAGTTGTACGCGGCCAGGTCAAGAACCGGTAAAGGTCAACTGTTCAACAACTGTTCTGCCGCTATGAGTTCGGCTCAGCAGCCCCACCGGCACCACTGACCCCACCGGCCGCACCAGACCCTCAGCTCCTGCGCAGCATGCGCGTCGCGCCCGTCGCCACCGTCGTCGCCAGGATCCAGCCCAGCAGAATCATCGCCGCGGCCAGCCACTGCCAGGCGCCCCGCAGCTGCCAGAACCCCACCTGGCCCAGGTCGATGACCGGCAGGAGCAGGTCGAGGGCGAAGAGGGGAGGGTTCCAGGCCGGGTGTTCGCCGCCCTTGATCGGCGGATGGTCGGCGTAGGTGAAGGCCACCGAGCTCGCCGCCCACAGCACCGCCATCCACACCGCCGCGCGACCCGGCCGATAGCCGTAGGCGACCATCCAGTCCTGCGCGTACCCCCACAGCTTGGCCGCCGGCGGCAGTGTCTCGCGGCGGCGGCGCTGCTTGGCGAGCAGCACCTCGCGCGCGTCCTCGTCCTCACCGCCGGCCCGCAGCACGGCGGCCAGCCGCTCGTACGGCTCCGGGTTGTACTCGGCCGTCGCCGCGGTCACCCACTCCAGTCGCCGTTCCAGCGGGAACGGGCCGCGCGGCACGAGGTTCTCGTAGGTGAAGCCGCCCATGTGCAGCAGCCCGGGACCCGGCCAGGCGTCCGCCCGGTCCATCAGGTTGACGACCCGCGCCCCCGACAGCACCACCCCGCCGCGCTCCGGGTGCTCGCCCAGGAAGCGCAGCTCGGGTGTCTGGATGCGGCGCAGCGACAGCTCCTGCTCGTCGGTGAAGGTGAACCGGGCCCGCTCCAGGTCGACCGCGTCCCCGAACCGCCCGTCGTCCAGCCGTACCCCGCCCTGGCACCGGAACCGCTGGATGCGGGTCCCGCGCGCGGGGGTACGGCCGCTCAGCAGCGGGCTGCCGACGCCCGCCGGGGTCAGGTACAGCGTGCGCCCGACGGTCAGCTGGGGGGCGTTCAGCGCGAGCCGCGTGTACGGGTTGACCAGCCGGGCGCCCCGCAGGCTCAGCGACACGCCGATGGTGGCGCCGCGCAGGCTCAGCTCGCCGTGCGACTCCAGCATCTCGGCCTGGAGGTCCTGGCCGATGGTCATGCCGTCCGCGGCGATGGAGCGGCCGCTGCGGTCGCGGTAGACGATGGCCTGGTTGAGCAGCAGATCCGTGCCGATCTGGGCGTCGGTGAGCCGGATGCCGTTGTGGAACCGGCAGCGCGGCAGGTGCAGATCGCCCTCGGTGTGCACCCGGGCGGCCTCCAGCCGCGGCACCGCGCAGTCCACCAGTCGTACGGTCGTGAAGTGGGCCTCCGGCAGCCGGATCTCCCGGTCGAAGCGGCAGCCGCGCAGCTCGACGTACGGCACCACCGTGCCGCCCGCGAGGTCCATCGTGTCGCTGATCCGCACGCCGACGAGCTTCAGTGACGACACGCGGCCGGCGAGGGCGGGCGGGCCGTCCAGCAGCAGCCAGCAGATGATCCGTGCGCGGACGGTGCGCTCGGCTCCCCAGGGATGTCCGCCGTGCGGATCGTCGACGACGCTGTCGCCGCTGCTCAGGTCGTACACGCTGCCGTTGCGGAAGGCCTGCCACATGCCGAGTTCGGCGGCGGTCAGGTCGTTCGGCAGGTCGTCCGGCAGGTCTCCGTCGCGGAGGCCGGCACCATCGGTCACGTTTCGCCCATCCCCCTCATCTACTCATGGGTTCGTACAACTGTTCATGCCCGCTGGGTGACGCTCCGAACGCAAGACGTGCTGTGCTTTGTGGGGGACACCCCCACACCCCCGTGATCTTCCGGGTTCCCGTGGGATCTTGGAAGGGATCTGTATCAGCCATTGATACGCGCGAACGACGCCGAAGCAGGGTCTGAGAGAATTGAGCCCGTGATCTCCCGAATCGATCTGCGCGGCGACGCCCTCCCCGAGGGACCCGCCCTGCGCGACCTGCTGCCCCGAGCCGACTTCGACGTCTCGGCCGCCCTGGAGAAGGTGCGTCCGATCTGCGAGGCCGTGCATCATCGGGGCGACGCGGCGCTGATCGACTTCGCCGAGAAGTTCGACGGGGTCAGGCTCGACCAGGTGCGGGTGCCCGCCGAGGCGCTCACGCGCGCGCTGGAGGAGCTCGACCCGGCCGTGCGCGCGGCCCTGGAGGAGTCCATCCGCCGCGCCCGGCTCGTCCACCGCGCGCAGCGCCGTACGACGCACACCACGCAGGTCGTGCCCGGCGGCTCGGTCACCGAGAAGTGGGTGCCGGTCGACCGCGTCGGGCTGTACGCGCCCGGCGGCCGCTCCGTCTACCCGTCCTCCGTGATCATGAACGTGGTGCCCGCCCAGGAGGCCGGTGTCGAGTCGATCGCGCTCGCCTCCCCGGCACAGGCCGAGTTCGACGGCCTGCCGCACCCGACGATCCTCGCCGCGTGCGCGCTGCTCGGCGTCGACGAGGTGTACGCCGCCGGTGGTGCCACCGCCGTCGCGATGTTCGCGTACGGCACCGAGTCCTGCCCGCCCGCCAACATGGTCACCGGCCCCGGCAACATCTGGGTCGCCGCCGCCAAGCGCTACTTCACCGGCAAGATCGGCATCGACGCCGAGGCGGGCCCGACCGAGATCGCGGTCCTGGCCGACGCCACCGCCGACCCGGTGCACGTGGCCTCCGACCTGATCAGCCAGGCCGAGCACGACCCGCTGGCCGCCGCCGTCCTCGTCACGGACTCCGTGGAGCTCGCGGACGCCGTGGAGAGGGAGCTGGAGCCACAGGTCGCGGGCACCAGGCACATCGACGACCGGATCGTGCCCGCCCTGAAGGGCAGGCAGTCCGCGATCGTCCTGGTCGACGGCGTCGACGAGGGCCTGAAGGTCGTGGACGCGTACGGCGCCGAGCACCTGGAGATCCAGACGGCCGACGCCGCCGCCGTGGCCGACCGGGTGCGCAACGCCGGCGCGATCTTCATCGGCCCCTGGGCCCCGGTCTCGCTCGGCGACTACGCCGCCGGCTCCAACCACGTGCTGCCCACCGGCGGCTGCGCCTGCCACTCCTCGGGCCTGTCGGTCCAGTCCTTCCTGCGCGGCATCCACATCGTCGACTACACGAAGGACGCGCTGGCCGAGGTCGCGCATCACGTGGTCACGCTGGCGGAGGCGGAGGACCTGCCGGCGCACGGCGCGGCGATCAAGGCCAGGTTCGGCTGGAAGGTACCCGAGAGCAAGTGACAGGCATCGACGATCTCCCCGTACGGGACGAGCTGCGCGGCAAGTCCCCCTACGGCGCGCCCCAGCTGGACGTCCCCGTACGGCTGAACACCAACGAGAACCCCTACCCGCTGCCCGAGCCGCTGGTCGAGCGGATCGCCGAGCGGGTGCGTGAGGCGGCCCGCAACCTCAACCGCTACCCCGACCGGGACGCGGTCGAGTTGCGCACCCAGCTCGCCAAGTACCTGACGGACACGTCCGGCCACGCGGTCGGTCTCGCGAACGTCTGGGCGGCCAACGGCTCCAACGAGGTCATCCAGCAGTTGCTCCAGACCTTCGGCGGACCGGGCCGTACGGCGATCGGCTTCGAGCCGTCGTACTCGATGCACGGGCTCATCTCGCGCGGCACCGGCACCGGCTGGATCTCCGGCCCCCGCAACGACGACTTCACGATCGACCTCGCGGCCGCCGAGAAGGCCATCGCCGAGCACCGGCCCGACGTCGTCTTCATCACCACCCCCAACAACCCCACGGGCACCGCGGTCCCGCCCGAGACCGTCCTCGCGCTGTACGAGGCCGCGCAGGCGGCGAAGCCGTCGATGGTCGTGGTCGACGAGGCGTACATCGAGTTCAGCCACGGCGACTCGCTGCTGCCGCTGCTCGACGGCCGGCCGAATCTCGTCGTCTCCCGGACGATGTCCAAGGCCTTCGGCGCCGCCGGCCTGCGCCTCGGCTATCTCGCGGCGCACCCGGCGGTGGTGGACGCCGTCCAGCTCGTACGGCTGCCGTACCACCTCTCGGCCGTCACCCAGGCGACCGCGCTGGCGGCCCTGGAGCACACCGACACGCTGCTGAAGTACGTCGAGCAACTGAAGACGGAGCGGGACCGGCTGGTCACCGAGCTGCTGGCGATCGGCTACGAGGTCACCGCGTCGGACGCCAACTTCGTGCAGTTCGGGCGGTTCGACGACAGCCACGCCACCTGGCAGAAGATCCTCGACCGGGGCGTTCTGGTCCGGGACAACGGCGTGCCGGGCTGGTTGCGGGTCACCGCCGGAACCCCCGAAGAGAACGACGCGTTCCTCGACGCGGTCCGTGAGTTGCAGTGTCTTGTGGGGGACACCCCCACGCCCCCGAAGGAGCAGAGCGCATGAACCGCGTAGGACGCATAGAGCGGGTGACGAAGGAGACCTCGGTCCTCGTCGAGATCGACCTCGACGGATCCGGCAAGGTCGATGTGTCGACCGGCGTCGGCTTCTACGACCACATGCTCGACCAGCTCGGCCGCCACGGCCTCTTCGACCTCACGGTCAAGACCGAGGGCGACCTGCACATCGACTCCCACCACACCATCGAGGACACCGCCCTCGCGCTGGGCGCCGCCTTCAAACAGGCCCTCGGCGACAAGGTGGGGATCTACCGCTTCGGCAACTGCACGGTCCCGCTGGACGAGTCCCTCGCCCAGGTCACCGTCGACCTCTCCGGCCGCCCGTACCTCGTGCACACCGAGCCCGAGAAGATGGCGCCGATGATCGGCGAGTACGACACCACGATGACCCGGCACATCCTGGAGTCCTTCGTGGCCCAGGCACAGATCGCGCTGCACGTGCACGTGCCGTACGGGCGCAACGCCCACCACATCGTCGAGTGCCAGTTCAAGGCGCTGGCGCGGGCCCTGCGGTACGCCTCCGAGCGGGACCCGCGCGCGGCGGGCATCCTTCCCTCCACGAAGGGTGCGCTGTAAACCCATGAACGGGCTGTCCACCGTACTGATCGTCGTCGGTCTCTTCCTGATCGGCGGGATCATCTCCTTCGTCAAGCAGCAGATGCCGAAGAACCTCATCGTGCTGCTCTCCATAGGCGCCGCGATGTGTCTCGTGGCCGGTGTCGTGAGGCTGGAGGTGTGGAATTGAGCAGCGCTGTGAAGAAGGTCGTCGTCTTCGACTACGGCTTCGGCAACGTGCGCTCCGCCGAACGCGCCCTCGCGCGCGCGGGAGCCGACGTCGAGATCACCCGTGACTACGACAAGGCCATGAACGCCGACGGGCTGCTGGTGCCGGGCGTCGGCGCCTTCGCCTCCTGCATGCAGGGCCTGAAGGAGGCCCGCGGCGACTGGATCGTCGAGCGGCGGCTGTCCGGCGGGCGCCCGGTGATGGGCATCTGCGTCGGCATGCAGATCCTGTTCGCGCGCGGCATCGAGCACGGCGTGGAGACCGAGGGCATGGGCGAGTGGCCCGGCTCGGTCGAGCCGCTGCAGGCCGACATCGTGCCCCACATGGGCTGGAACACCGTCGACGCGGCGGCCGGCTCCGAGCTGTTCGCCGGCCTGGACACGGACGCGCGCTACTACTTCGTGCACTCCTACGCCGTCCACGACTGGACCCTGGAGACCGGGAACCCGCTGATGACCGCACCGCTGGTCACCTGGTCGACGCACGGCAAGCCCTTCGTGGCCGCCGTGGAGAACGGCGCCCTGTGGGCCACGCAGTTCCACCCCGAGAAGTCCGGCGACGCCGGAGCGCAGCTGCTCACCAACTGGATCGGAACCCTGTAGAGACATGGCCAAGCTCGAACTCCTCCCCGCCGTCGACGTCCGCGACGGCCAGGCCGTCCGCCTCGTGCACGGCGAGTCCGGCACCGAGACGTCCTACGGCTCCCCGCTGGAGGCCGCCCTGGCCTGGCAGCGCTCCGGTGCCGAGTGGCTGCACCTGGTCGACCTGGACGCCGCCTTCGGCACCGGCGACAACCGCGAGCTGATCGCCGAGGTCGCGAAGGCGATGGACATCAAGGTCGAGCTGTCCGGCGGCATCCGCGACGACGCCTCCCTGGCGGCCGCGCTCGCCACCGGCTGCACGCGTGTGAACCTCGGTACGGCCGCCCTGGAGACCCCCGAGTGGGTCGCCAAGGTCATCGCCGAGCACGGCAACAAGATCGCCGTCGGCCTCGACGTACGCGGCACGACCCTGCGCGGCCGTGGCTGGACCCGCGACGGTGGGGACCTCTACGAGACGCTGGAGCGCCTCAACAACGAGGGCTGCGCCCGCTACGTCGTCACGGACATCGCCAAGGACGGCACGCTCCAGGGCCCGAACCTGGAGCTGCTGAAGAACGTCTGCGCGGCGACGGACCGCCCGGTGGTCGCCTCCGGCGGCGTCTCGTCCCTGGACGACCTGCGGGCCATCGCCGAGCTGGTACCCCTCGGTGTCGAGGGCTCCATCGTCGGGAAGGCGCTGTACGCGAAGGCGTTCACCCTGGAAGAGGCCCTGGAGGTTGTCTCGTCATGACGTCCGATGCCGTACGGCGCGTGCAGAGCGGGAGTCCCTGGGAAGAGTCCTTCGGTTTCGCACGCGCCGTGGCGGCGGGTGACCGCGTCCTGGTGGGCGGCACGACCTCCTTCAAGGGCGACGTGCTGTACGGCGAGGGCGATCCGTACGAGCAGGCCAAGGTGGCCTTCACCAGCGCGGTCGAGGCGCTCGGCGCGTTCGGGATCGGCGTCGAGTCCGTCATCCGGACCCGGATGTACCTGACCCACGCACGGGACGTGGACGCGGTGGGCCGGGCCCACAAGGAGTTCTTCGACACGGTGCGCCCGGTCTCGACGTTGCTCGTCGTGGAGGGCTTCGTGGACTCGCGCATCCTGGTCGAAGTAGAGCTAGAGGCATACAGAGGAGCCGTGGATTCATGACCCTGGCGGTCCGAGTCATCCCCTGCCTGGACGTGGACAACGGCCGGGTCGTCAAGGGCGTCAACTTCCAGAACCTGCGCGACGCGGGCGACCCCGTCGAGATGGCCAAGGTGTACGACGCCGAGGGCGCCGACGAGCTGACGTTCCTGGACATCACCGCGTCGTCCGGCAACCGCGAGACGACGTACGACGTCGTGCGCCGCACGGCCGAGCAGGTCTTCATCCCGCTGACGGTCGGCGGCGGTGTCCGTACGGCCGAGGACGTGGACAAGCTGCTGCGCGCGGGCGCCGACAAGGTGGGCGTCAACACCGCAGCCATCGCGCGGCCCGAGCTGATCCGTGAGATCGCCGAGCGCTTCGGGCGGCAGGTGCTGGTGCTGTCGGTCGACGCGCGGCGCACTCCCGAGGGCACCTTCGAGGTCACCACCCACGGCGGCCGTCGCGGCACCGGCATGGACGCCGTCGAGTGGGCCCACCGGGCCGCCGAGCTGGGCGCGGGGGAGATCCTGCTCAACTCGATGGACGCGGACGGCACCAAGGACGGCTACGACCTGGAGATGATCCAGGCCGTGCGAAAGCACGTGACGGTCCCGGTGATCGCGTCCGGCGGCGCGGGCAAGCTCGCCGACTTCCCGCCGGCCATCGAGTCGGGGGCGGACGCGGTGCTCGCCGCGTCGGTGTTCCACTTCGGCGATCTGCGGATCGGCGAGGTGAAGGACGCGTTGCGCGGGGCGGGTCACCCCGTCCGCTGACACCGGGCTGAGCCCCGGTCGCCCTCGCGGGTGGCCGGGGCTTCCTCATGCCCGGACGCGAAAGAGAAGTTGCGCAAAAACTGTTGTGCAATTTTTCTTTCGCATCTACGGTGAGGGCATGACAGGTAAGGAAAGAGGCCGTCGGATCACGGATCTGGGCACCCTCAAGGCGCTCGCCCATCCGCTGCGGATGAACCTTCTCCGGGCGCTGACGATCGCTCAGGTCGCCACCGCCTCACAGCTCGCCGAGCAGGTCGACGAGGCCGTCTCGCTGGTCAGCTACCACCTGCGCAAGCTCGCCGAGCACGGGCTCATCGAGGAGGCCGAGCCGCAGAGCGCGGACGGCCGTGAGCGCTGGTGGCGGCCCGCCTCGGATGGCGTGAGCATCCGCGACGAGGACTTCCGCGACGCCCCCGAGAAGGCGGCCGCGCACACGGCGGCGAGCAGGCTCTTCGCCGAACAGCGCACGGACATGTACCGACGCTGGCTCGACGAGCGCGCCCACTGGGGCCCCGAGTGGAACCGGGCGGCCGAGTCCTCCGAGTCCAGCCTCCGTCTCACCGCGGACGAACTGACCGAGTTGAACAGGGAGTTGCTCGCCCTGATCCGCCGGTACGACGAGCGCGGCCGGGCCGCCGAAGCCGCAGGAGACAGCGAGGGCCGCGAGAACGTCGCGGTGCACACGTACGACTTCCCCTTCCGCCCCTGAGAGGACCGACGTGCCTACGACGCTCACGGCAACACAGACCGCACCCGTCACCGAGCGCCCCGCCCACCGGGACCCCAACGTCCTGCGCTGGCTCGGCGCCTACACCTCCTCGATGATCGGCGACAGCGTCTACTACATCGCCCTCTCCTGGGCGGCCGTACAGGCCGGCTCCCCGTCCCAGGCCGGGGTGGTCATGGCGGTGAGCGCCCTGCCCCGGGCGCTGCTGATGCTGGCCGGGGGAGTGATCGCCGACCGGCTCGGGCCGCGCAGGGTCGTCATCGGAAGCGACGTGGTGCGGTGCGCGGCGGTCCTCGCGGTGGCGGGGCTGCTGTTCTTCGCCGCCCCGGGCCTGTGGGCGCTCGCCGCGCTCGCCCTGGTCTTCGGCACGGTCGACGCCGTGTTCATGCCGGCCGTGGGCGCCCTCCCCGCGCGCGTGACGACCCGCGACCAGCTCGCGCGCGTGCAGGGCATGCGGGGCCTGGGAATCCGCTTCGCGAGCGTCGTGGGTGCCCCGCTCGGCGGACTCGGGGTCGCCCTCGGGGGCGCGGCGGCCGCGTTCGGCCTCGCCGGCCTGCTGATCGCCGTGTCGGTGCCACTGCTGCTCTCCGTGCGGGTGCGGGAGCTGCCCGCCGACGACAAGGCCGCCGCGCGGGGCGACACCGCCTGGCGTGATCTGGTGGCCGGTCTCGCCTACATACGCCGCCACCGGGTGCTCGGGCCGCTCATGCTGGCCATCGCCCTCGGCGACCTCGGCTTCGTCGGCCCGCTCAACGTCGGCCTGACGCTGCTCGCCGACGAGCGGGGCTGGGGCGCCTCGGGGATGGGCTGGATCCTCGCCGGCTTCGGCGTCGGCGCGGGCGCCGCGTCCCTGCTGCTGACCGTGCGCGGCCGCCTGCCGCACGCCGGGCGGGTGGCGGGGTGCACGATCCTCGCCGGGTCGTTCGCGATCGGCGCGCTGGCCTTCGTGTCCGGCGTGGTCGCGGCCGTCGGGGTCGCCCTGCTCATCGGACTGCTCGCCGGGCTCAGCGGCGCCATGTGCGGCGCACTGCTGCAGACCCAGGCCGACGCCGCCTACCTCGGACGCGTCACCGCTGTCTCCGGGCTGGTCAGCCTCGGTTTCGCGCCGCTGAGCATGCCCCTGTCCGCCGCCGCCATCGGTGTCTGGGGCACCGGCCCGGTCTTCGTGACCAGCGCGGCGGTGTGCGCGCTGGGCGGAGTGATCGCCCTGTGCGTGCCCGGCCTGCGCCGCGCCGAACTGCCGAAGTGACCGTCAGATCCCCAGCTGCTTCCCCTCGTGCAGCTTGGTGATCGCGTCCTTGTCGCCGTCCAGCTCGACCTTGGCGGCGTTCTGGCGGCCGTAGGCGAACAGGAGCAGTTCCGACGGCTCGCCCGTCACCGTGACGACGGGCGTGCCCTTGTGGGCGACCGCCGTCCGGCCGTCGGGACGGCGCAGCACCAGGCCCGTGGGGGCGGAGCGGCCCACCAGCCGGGCGGAGCGCTCCAGACGGGACCACAGCGCGTCCTGGAAGACCGGGTCGAGTTCGCGCGGCGTCCAGTCCGGCTGGGCGCGGCGGACGTCCTCCGTGTGGACGTAGAACTCGACCGTGTTCGACGCCTCGTCGATCTGCTTGAGCTGGAAGGGCGAGAAGCGCGGCGGGCCGGTGCGGATGAGCTGGATCAGCTCCTCGTACGGCTTCGCCGCGAACTCGTCCATCGCCTTGTCCAGACGCGGGGCGAGCGGCTTGATCAGGAGGCCCGCGGCGGCGTCGGGCCGGCGCTCGCGCACCACCACGTGCGCCGCCAGGTCACGGGTCGTCCAGCCCTCGCAGAGGGTGGGGGCGTCCGGGCCCTCGGCCTCCAAGAGGTCGGCCATGAGAAGTCGTTCACGCTTGGCGAAGGTCGACATGCAGTCAGCCTACGACCACGTATCAGGTCCGCCCACCCGTCGCCCCCATCCACTCGGTGGACACCGGACCGTCACTGTCAGTGGCAGGCGGCACAATGGCATGCATGACCACCAGTACGCCCCGTCAGCCCAGTCGGCTGGACCCCGAGATCGCCGCACGCCTCAAGCGCAGCGCCGACGGGCTCCTGCCTGCCATCGCCCAGCAGTACGACACCGGAGAGGTGCTGATGCTCGGCTGGATGGACGACGAGGCGCTGCACCGGACGCTCACCACCGGCCGCTGCACCTACTGGTCGCGCAGCCGCCGGGAGTACTGGGTCAAGGGCGACACCTCCGGCCACTTCCAGTGGGTCAGGTCCGTCGCCCTCGACTGCGACGCCGACACCGTGCTCGTCAAGGTCGACCAGGTCGGCGCGGCCTGCCACACGGGCGCGCGCACCTGCTTCGACGTGGACGTGCTGCTCAAGGACGCCGATTCCGGCGTACCCGGCTCGGATCAGTAAGGTCAGCCGCCATGGACCTCGAGACCTTCCGCAAGCTGGCCTCCGACCGCCGCGTCATCCCGGTCACCCGCAAGCTCCTCGCCGACGGCGACACCCCGGTCGCCCTCTACCGCAAGCTCGCCGCCGAGCGCCCGGGCACCTTCCTGCTGGAGTCCGCGGAGAACGGCCGCTCCTGGTCCCGCTACTCGTTCGTGGGCGTCCGGTCCGCCGGGACTCTCACCGAGCGCGACGGACAGGCCCACTGGCTCGGCGCCCCGCCTGTCGGCGTCCCCGCCGAGGGCGACCCGCTCGCCGCCCTGCGCGCCACCATCGAGGCCCTGCACACCCCCCGCGACCTCGCCCACGACCTGGGCCTGCCGCCCTTCACCGGCGGCATGGTCGGCTACCTCGGCTACGACATCGTGCGCCGCCTGGAGAAGATCGGCCCCGGCGAGCGGGACGACCTGAAGCTGCCCGAGCTGACCATGCTGCTCACCAGCGACCTCGCCGTCATGGACCACTGGGAGGGCTCCGTCCTGCTGATCGCCAACGCGATCAACCACAACGACCTCGATACGGGCGTCGACGAGGCCTACGCCGACGCGGTCGCCCGCCTCGACGCCATGCAGGCCGACCTGACGCGCCCGGTCGCCCAGCCGCCGGCCGTGCTCCCGCCCTCCGAACTCCCCGAGTACACGGCCCTGTGGGGCGGCGAGGACTTCCAGGAGGCCGTCGAGGACGTCAAGGAGCGCATCCGGGCCGGCGAGGCCTTCCAGGTGGTCCCCTCCCAGCGCTTCGAAACGCCGTGCACGGCAACCGCGTTGGACGTCTACCGGGTGCTCAGGGCCACCAACCCGTCGCCGTACATGTACCTCTTCCGCTTCGAGGGCTTCGACGTCGTCGGATCGTCCCCCGAAGCCCTGGTGAAGGTCGAGGACGGACAGGCGATGGTCCACCCCATCGCCGGCACCCGGTGGCGCGGGGCCACCCCGCAGGAGGACCAGGCCCTCGCCGACGAGCTGCTCGCCGACCCCAAGGAGCGCGCCGAGCACCTCATGCTGGTCGACCTGGGCCGCAACGACCTGGGGCGGGTCTGCGAGCCGGGCTCGGTCGAGGTCGTCGACTTCATGTCCATCGAGCGGTACTCGCACGTGATGCACATCGTCTCGACGGTGACGGGACGCGTGGCCCCCGGCCGCACCGCCTTCGACGTCCTGACGGCCTGCTTCCCGGCCGGCACCCTCTCCGGCGCCCCCAAGCCCCGCGCGATGCAGATCATCGACGAACTCGAACCGTCCAGGCGGGGCTTGTACGGCGGCTGCGTCGGCTACCTCGACTTCGCGGGCGACTCCGACACCGCCATCGCGATCCGAACGGCCCTGCTGCGCGGCGGCACGGCGTACGTCCAGGCCGGCGCGGGCATCGTCGCCGACTCGGACCCGGTCGCCGAGGACACCGAGTGCCGCAACAAGGCGGCGGCGGTCCTGCGGGCGGTCCACACCGCGAACCGGCTCCAGTGAACCCGGCGGGCCGCCGCACATGAGCCCCGGTGGACGCTGCATCGGGCCCCGGCGGCCGCTCCAGCCGAACCCCGGGTGACCGTTCGCTCGGGGTTCGGGTGATAGTGGAGTACGTGACTGCTGTTCCTCACCCCCGTTCCGAAGCCCCCGGTTCCGCCCGGGCCGGCCGTATGAGCCTCGCCGTCGCCCTGCTGTGCGGTGCCCTCGGCGCGGCCGTCGCGCTGCTCTCGACCCGGCAGCGCTGGTCGGAGGGCACCGTGACGGTGGCCGGCGGCCCGTTCCCCCTGATCGCCAAGGGCAGCGACGTCACGGGCGTCCCCGCGGCCCTGGCCATAGTGGGGCTCGCCGCGCTCGTCGCCGTCTTCGCCGTCCGCCGGGCCGGCCGGTTCATGGTCGCCGCCCTGCTCGCGCTCTCCGGCGCCGGCACCGTGGCCGCCGCCCTGCTCGGCGTCTCCGACAGCTCCGCGCTGGACGAGAAGGCCGCCCAGGCGTCCGGCGACACCTCGGCCACCGTCCAGACCCTCACCCACACCGCCTGGCCCTACGTCGCTGCCGTCGGCGGCGTACTGATCCTGCTCGCCGGACTGCTGGCCCTGCGCTACGGCCGGCTGTGGCCCGGCATGTCCGGCCGCTACGAGCGCGGTGGCGTCCCCCGGCCCCGCCGCAGGTCTCCGGCCGCCGACCCCGACCGCCCCGAGGAACTCTGGAAGGCCCTCGACCGCGGTGAGGACCCCACCGGCACCTGACCGGGGCGAGCGCGCCGTGACCCCCGATCACCGCACGCGGGCGCGTGCGGGACAATGACAGCGAGCGACCGGCTCACCCACGTACAACACGTACACAGCAAGAGGAGCAAGCAATGGCGGGCAGCAGCCACGGTCACACCCCGGCCGCCTGGACCGGTGTCACGATCGCCTTCATCGGTTTCTGCGTCTCGGGCGCCTTCATGGTGATGGCCCAGCCCGCGGGCTTCTGGGCCGGCATGGCTGTCGTGGTCCTCGGCGGCGTCGTCGGCTGGGTCATGCGCGGCATGGGCCTCGGCCAGCCCAAGGAGGCGCACAAGGCGCTCGTCGAGCAGCAGCGCGAGCCGGCGGGCGTCAAGAGCTGACACGCGTACGACTTCGCTGAGGGGCGACCGGGCGCCGACAGGGCGCGGAGGGCGCCCCTCACGCGCGTGCGGGGCACAATGCGACGTGTGAACGCCGACAGCCGGAGAGCGACGCGACCACGGGCGAGCGCCGCCGCCGCGCTGGGGCGGCTGGCCGTCCCCGCCGGGCTGCTCGCGGCCGTCGCCGGGGCCTTCGCGTACGTGGGGGCCGTGGACCCCAACGAGCCCGGCCACTACCCCGCCTGTCCGCTGCTCCGGTACACCGGCGTCTACTGCCCCGGCTGCGGCGGACTGCGCAGTGCGCACGCCGTGGTCCACGGGGACCTCCCGGCGGCGCTCCAGGACAACGCGCTGGCCGTCGTCGGCTATGTGCTCTTCGCCGTGGTGTGGACCGTCTGGGTGGTCCGTGCGGCGCGCGGACGGCCGCTGAGGATCGATCTCGGGCCGGTGCAGCTGTGGGCCGCGGGGGCGTTGCTGCTGGTCTTCACCGTTGTCCGGAACCTGCCGTTCGGTGGCTGGCTACACCCTTGATCAACTGGGGAACGTCCAGGTACTGGGACCGGCGTCAACCGGATGCGAAGCCTTCGCCCTCCTCCGGATACCATCACAGTGACCATAGGTTTCGTACCGCTTTCACAGTCCACCGTTTTCACAGTCCGACCGTCTGGAAGGGGGCCGCTCGCGTGAGTGTGCTCGACGAGATCATCGACGGAGTCCGTGCCGACCTCGCGGAGCGGCAGGCGCGCGTCAGCCTCGACGAGCTCAAGGAGCGCGCGGCCAAGGCTCCCGCGGCGAAGGACGGGGTCGCCGCACTGAAGGGCGACGGCGTCAAGGTCATCTGCGAGGTCAAGCGCTCCAGCCCCTCCAAGGGCGCGCTGGCCGCGATCGCCGACCCGGCCGGACTCGCCGCGGACTACGAGGCGGGCGGCGCGGCCGTCATCTCCGTGCTCACGGAGCAGCGCCGCTTCGGCGGCTCGCTGGCCGACCTGGAGGCGGTCCGCGCTCGCGTGGACATCCCGGTCCTGCGCAAGGACTTCATCGTCACGTCGTACCAGCTGTGGGAGGCCCGCGCGTACGGCGCCGACCTCGCGCTCCTGATCGTCGCCGCCCTCGACCAGCCGGCGCTGGAGTCGCTGATCGAGCGGGCCGTGTCCATCGGCCTGACCCCGCTGGTCGAGGTGCACGACGAGGACGAGGTCGAGCGTGCCGTGGACGCGGGCGCGAAGATCATCGGCGTCAACGCGCGGAACCTGAAGACCCTGGAGGTCGACCGCGGAACGTTCGAGCGCATCGCGCCCGAGATCCCGGCCAACCTCGTCAAGATCGCCGAATCGGGCGTCCGCGGCCCCCACGACCTCATCGCCTACGCCAACGCCGGCGCCGACGCGGTCCTGGTCGGCGAGTCCCTGGTGACCGGCAAGGACCCCAAGTCCGCGGTGTCCGACCTGGTGGCGGCGGGCGAGCACCCGGCACTGCGCCACGGGCGCGGCTGATCACCGGCTAGGCTGACCCCGATGAATCGCACTGTGACCACCGTGGACCGGTACGCCCGCCTCGCGCGCGGCTGCCGCCCGAGGGGCTGCCGAGCCCCGGCGAGGCGTGTCCACGGTCGTCGAGTGCGGTACGTCATCGGTGACGAACCCGGGCAGGTAAACGGCCGTCGATGGCAGCGCGCCCCTTAGGGGCGCGGGGAACTGCGCGACAAGCCACACGCGGCCTTTCGCCGTCGGACAAACCCCGCCCCCACGGCGATCAGTGTCTTTTCCACGCACTCACCGTGAGGTATCCGCATGCCCAGCGACTTCTTCATCCCCGACCCGGAGGGTCAAGTCCCCAGCGCCGAGGGCTACTTCGGCGCGTTCGGCGGCAAGTTCATCCCGGAGGCCCTCGTCGCCGCCGTGGACGAGGTGGCCGTCGAGTACGACAAGGCCAAGCACGACCCCGAGTTCGCCCGCGAGCTCGACGACCTGCTGGTCAACTACACCGGCCGCCCCAGCTCCCTCACCGAGGTGCCGAGGTTCGCCGAACACGCCGGTGGCGCCCGGATCTTCCTGAAGCGGGAAGACCTCAACCACACCGGCTCCCACAAGATCAACAACGTGCTCGGCCAGGCCCTGCTCACCAAGCGCATGGGCAAGACCCGGGTGATCGCGGAGACCGGCGCCGGCCAGCACGGCGTCGCGACGGCGACGGCCTGCGCCCTGTTCGGCCTCGACTGCACCATCTACATGGGCGAGATCGACACCCAGCGCCAGGCCCTCAACGTGGCCCGCATGCGCATGCTCGGCGCCGAGGTCATCGCCGTGAAGTCCGGCAGCCGCACCCTGAAGGACGCCATCAACGAGGCGTTCCGTGACTGGGTCGCCAACGTCGACCGCACGCACTACCTGTTCGGCACGGTCGCCGGCCCGCACCCCTTCCCCGCCATGGTCCGCGACTTCCACCGCGTCATCGGCGTGGAGGCCCGCCGCCAGCTCCTGGAACGGGCCGGACGCCTCCCCGACGCCGCCGTCGCCTGCGTCGGCGGCGGCTCCAACGCCATCGGCCTCTTCCACGCCTTCATCCCCGACACGGACGTACGCCTCATCGGCTGCGAGCCCGCCGGGCACGGCATCGAGACCGGTGAGCACGCGGCGACCCTGACCGCCGGCGAGCCCGGCATCCTGCACGGCTCCCGCTCCTACGTCCTCCAGGACGAGGAGGGCCAGATCACCGAGCCGTACTCGATCTCGGCCGGCCTGGACTACCCCGGCATCGGCCCGGAGCACTCCTACCTCAAGGACAGCGGCCGCGGCGAGTACCGCGCGGTCACCGACGACGCGGCGATGCAGGCCCTGCGCCTGCTGTCGCGCACCGAGGGCATCATCCCGGCGATCGAGAGCGCCCACGCGCTCGCCGGGGCCCTGGAAGTCGGCAAGGAGCTGGGCAAGGACGGCCTGATCGTCGTCAACCTGTCCGGCCGCGGTGACAAGGACATGGACACGGCCGCACGCTACTTCGGCCTGTACGACACCGACGCCGAGGTCGCCGCCGACGCGAACGGTGGCGCCGCCGAGATCCAGGGGGACGCCAAGTGAGCGGGAACATCCAACTGCTGTCGGACACCCTCGCCGCCGCCAGGGCCGAGGGTCGCTCCGCGCTCATCGCCTACCTCCCGGCCGGGTTCCCGACCGTGGACGGCGGCATCGAGGCGATCAAGGCCGCCCTCGACGGGGGCGCCGACGTCGTGGAGGTCGGGCTGCCGCACAGCGACCCCGTCCTCGACGGCCCCGTCATCCAGACCGCCGACGACATCGCCCTGCGCGGCGGCGTGAAGATCGCGGACGTCATGCGCACGGTCCGCGAGGCGCACGAGGCCACCGGCAAGCCGATCCTCGTGATGACGTACTGGAACCCCATCGACCGCTACGGCGTCGAGCGCTTCACCGCCGAGCTGGCGGAAGCGGGCGGTGCGGGCTGCATCCTGCCCGACCTGCCCGTCCAGGAGGCGTCCCTGTGGAGGGAGCACGCCGAGAAGCACGGGCTCGCGACGGTCTTCGTCGTGGCGCCCAGCAGCAAGGACGAGCGGCTCGCGCAGATCACCGCGGCGGGCAGCGGCTTCGTCTACGCCGCCTCGCTGATGGGCGTCACCGGCACCCGCGCGTCCGTGGGCGCGCAGGCGAAGGACCTGGTCGAACGCACCCGGGCCACCGGCACCGCACTGCCCGTCTGCGTCGGCCTCGGCGTCTCCAACGCCGAGCAGGCCGCCGAGGTCGCCGGCTTCGCCGACGGCGTGATCGTCGGCTCGGCCTTCGTCAAGCGGATGCTGGACGCGCCGGACGACGCGGCCGGGGTCGAGGCCGTCCGCGCGCTCGCCGGTGACCTGGCGAAGGGCGTGCGCCGACAGGCGTAGCACCCCCCCTCAGGGGTGAGGATCTAAACAGAAGAAGAGCCTTCCGCACGACTCGCTCGAACGGGTGGACCTGAGGCCGGGGAGGCGCGCTGCGCCTCCCCGGTTCGTTCTGCGGGTGTGAGCGAACAGAATCGTGAGGGAAAGCGGACCGCCCGGGAGCGGCTGGCGGCCGAGCGTGACAAGCAGAAGGCCGCCGACAAGCGGCGCCGCGCGCTGATCGTGGGCGCGAGCGTCGTCTGCGTCCTGGGACTCGCGGCGGTGATCGGGGTCGTCGCGGCGAACGCCGGCAAGGACGACGGCAGCGACACCGCGGGGCCGGTCGTGGGGCCCTCGGGGGCGCAGGGCAAGGACGGCCTCGCGATCCCGGTGGGCGAGGAGAGCGCCAAGTCGACGCTCACGGTCTGGGAGGACTTCCGCTGCCCGGCCTGCAAGTCCTTCGAGGAAGCGTACCGACCGACGATTCATGAGCTCACGGACTCCGGCAAGCTCAGAGTCGACTACCACCTGGCGACGATCATCGACGGCGGCATGGGCGGCACCGGCTCGCGCAACGCAGCCAACGCCGCGGCCTGCGCCCAGGACGCCGGGAAGTTCACGCCGTACCACGACGTGCTGTACCAGAACCAGCCTCCGGAGTCCGACGACGCCTTCGCCGAGAACAGCAAGCTCCTGGAGCTCGCGGCCAAGGTCAAGGGCCTGGACACGCCCGCCTTCCGCAAGTGCGTCGAGGACGGCACGCACAACAGCTGGGTCAACAAGTCCAACGAGGCGTTCAAGAAGGGCGGCTTCAGCGGCACGCCCACGGTCCTGCTGAACGGCAAGAACATCTACCAGGACCAGACGATGACACCGGCCAAGCTGAAGCAGATGGTGGAGGCGGCCGACAAGGGATGAGCCCCGCCCGGGGCCCGCTCCGGTCGCTGCCCGTTATGGAGCCGTAGCCGGGCCGCCTGCCATCGCTGCCGCCCGGCAGGGTAGCGTCGACCATGCCATGGAACTTGCCTACATTCCCAGCCCGTCGCGCGGGGTGATCCACCTCGGTCCCATCCCGCTGCGCGGCTACGCCTTCTGCATCATCATCGGTGTCTTCGTAGCCGTCTGGCTCGGCAACAAACGCTGGGTCGCCCGGGGCGGGCGGACCGGCACGGTGGCCGACATCGCGGTCTGGGCCGTGCCATTCGGCCTGGTCGGCGGGCGCCTCTACCACGTGATCACGGACTACGAGCTGTACTTCAGCGAGGGCCGTGACTGGGTGGACGCCTTCAAGATCTGGGAGGGCGGCCTCGGCATCTGGGGCGCGATCGCGCTGGGCGCGCTCGGCGCGTGGATCGGCTGCCGCCGTCGTGGGATCCCGTTGCCCGCCTACGCCGACGCCGTGGCGCCCGGCATCGCCCTCGCACAGGCGATCGGGCGCTGGGGCAACTGGTTCAACCAGGAGCTGTACGGCCGGCGGACCGACCTCCCGTGGGCGCTGGAGATCACCTCCTCCACGGACGGACGGGTGCCGGGCACCTACCACCCGACGTTCCTGTACGAGTCGCTGTGGTGCATCGGCGTCGCGCTGCTGGTGATCTGGGCCGACCGCCGCTTCAAGCTGGGACACGGGCGCGCGTTCGCGCTCTACGTCGCCGCGTACTGCACGGGCCGCGCGTGGATCGAGTACATGCGCGTCGACGACGCCCACCACATCCTGGGCGTGCGGCTGAACGTCTGGACCGCGCTGATCGTGTTCCTGCTGGCCGTGACGTACCTCGTGGTGTCGGCGAAGAAGCGGCCGGGCCGGGAGGAGATCGTCGAACCCGGTGCGGTCGAAGGCGCCGACGGTGAGGCCAAGGCTTCCGACGGTGAGGCCGAGGATGACGTGAAGAAGGACGTCGAGGACTCCTCCGGCACGGAGAAGAAGGACGACGACGCACGAGACGAAGTCGAGGAAGAAGTGAGCGACGGGGCCGAGTCGGCGAAGAAGAGCTGACAGCTGGTCGTACGTGGACGAGGGCGCCCGGGTCTGCCGGGCGCCCTCCGCGTGTCTCAGGCGCGACGACGGATCAGGGACAGGGTTCGCTGTGCCGTCGCCACCACCGCCGCGTCGATGAAGCTGCCGTCCGGGAGGGCCTGGGCGCCCTGGTTCGTCGCCGCTGCCTTGATGATCGTCTCCGCTTGTTCCAGCTCCTCCTGCGTGGGGAGGTAGGCCCGCTCGATCACCGGGAGCTGGCGGGGGTGGATGGCCGCCCGGCCGAGGAAGCCCAGGGTGCGGCCGTGGGCGCAGGTCGCCGCCAGGCCGTCCAGGTCGCGGATGTCGGGGTGGACCGTCTGGGGCGGGGGAGGCAGGCCCGCCGCCCTGGCCGCCACGATGACGCGGGAGCGGGACCAGTCGAGGCCGGCGTCGCCCCGGATGCCCAGATCGGCCCGTAGATCCGCCTCGCCGAGAGCGATGCCGCGCAGCGACGGGTGGGCGGAGGCGATCGCGTAGGCCCGCTCGATGCCCAGGGCCGACTCCAGCAGGGCGTGGAGCGGCGGGGCACCCCCCGCGCTCGGCGGGGTGGTCTCCGCGAGGCGGACGATCTGGTCGGCGGAGCGCACCTTGGGCAGGCGGATGCCGGACAGGCCGGGGCGCGTGGCCAGGGCCTCCAGGTCCTTCGCCGCCGCCTGGGTGTCCAGGGCGTTCACCCGGACGTGGACCGGAACAGGATGCTCCGGTTCGCCGAGCAGGTCGGCCGTGGCCGCGCGGGCGTAGTCCTTGCGGTCCGGGGCCACCGCGTCCTCCAGGTCGACGATGACGATGTCGGCTCCGGACGTCAGGGCCTTGGCGACCACATGGGGGCGGTCGCCGGGGGCGTACAGCCAGGTCAGCGGGAAGCGCGTCACAGGGTGCCCTCCTCACGCAGGGCCGCCCGTTCGGCGGGGGTCAGGCCCAGGCCGGCGAGGATCTCGGCGGAGTCCGCGCCGTGCGGGCGGCCCGCCCAGCGGATCGTGCCGGGGGTGGCGGAGAGGCGGAAGAGGACGTTCTGCATGCGCAGGGGGCCCAGCTCGGGGTCGTCGACGGTGGTGATCGTGTCGAGGGCCGCGTACTGAGGGTCGGTCATCACGTCCCGTACGTCCTGGATCGGGGCCACGGCCGCCTCCGCCTTCTCGAAGGCGGCGAGGACGTCGGCACGGGTGTGGCGGGCGATCCAGTCGCCGACCGCCCGGTCGAGGACGTCCGCGTGGCGGGCCCGGTCGGCGCCCGTCGCGAACCACGGCTCGTCGATCAGCTCGGGGCGTCCCACCAGGTGCATCACGCGCTCGGCGATCGACTGGGCGGAGGTGGAGACGGCGACCCAGGTGCCGTCCGCCGTGCGGTAGGTGTTGCGCGGGGCGTTGTTGGCGGAGCGGTTGCCGGTGCGTTCCTGGACGTAGCCGAGCTGGTCGTACCAGGTGGGCTGGGGGCCGAGGGCCAGCAGCATCGGCTCGATGAGGGCCATGTCGACGACCTGTCCCTCGCCGGTGCGCTCGCGCGCGGCCAGTGCCGTCATCACGGCGTACGCGGTGGCGAGGCCCGCGATGGAGTCGGCCAGGCCGAAGGGCGGGAGCGTCGGGGGCGCGTCGGGCTCCCCGGTGAGCGCGGCGAAGCCGCTCATCGCCTCGGCGAGCGTGCCGAAGCCGGGGCGGTGGGCGGCGGGGCCGAACTGGCCGAAGCCGGTGACGCGGGTGAGGACCAGGCGGGGGTTGGCGGCGCAGAGCTCCGGCCAGCCGAGGTCCCATTTCTCCAGGGTGCCCGGGCGGAAGTTCTCGATGACGACGTCCGCGGTCGCGGCCAGCCGGAGCAGGGCGGCGCGGCCACCGGGCCTGGACAGGTTCAGGGCGATGGTGCGCTTGTTGCGGCCGAGCACCTTCCACCACAGGCCCACGCCGTCCTTCGACGGGCCGTGGCCGCGGGAGGGGTCCGGTTTCCCGGGGTGCTCGACCTTGATGACCTCCGCGCCGAAGTCGCCGAGCATCGTGGCGGCCAGCGGGCCGGCGAAGAGGGTGGCCACATCGAGGACGCGCAGGCCGGCCAGCGGGGCGTTGGCTGCTTCGGTCATGACGCGTACCGTTCCTCGATCTCCGGGCGGTACGGCATCGATTCGGTGGCGCCCTCGCGCTGCACCGACAGCGCGGCCGCCGCGGCCGCCCACTTCAGCGCGTCCGGCATCGGGCGGCCCTCGCCGAGCGCCACCGCGAGGGCGCCGACGAAGACGTCGCCGGCGCCGGTGGAGTCGACGGCGGTGACCTTCGGGGCGGGGACGGCCAGGGGTTCGGCGCCGCGGGCGGCGTAGAGGCTGCCGGCCGCGCCCAGGGTGACGACGACTTCCCGTACCTGGTCGAGCAGCGCGGTGGCCGCCTCACGGGGGTCGGTGCGGCCGGTGAGGGTGGTGGCCTCGTGCTCGTTGGGCACCAACAGGTCGATGGCGCCGAGGAGTTCGTCCGGCAGCGGCTGGGCGGGGGCCGGGGTGAGGATCGTACGGACGTCGTGGCGGCGGGCCGCCTGGGCGCCGGCCAGCACCGCGGCCAGAGGGATCTCCAGCTGGAGCAGCAGGGTGCCGGCGGCGGCGATGACGCCCTCGTCGCCGGGGCTCAGGTGGTCCAGCGTGCCGTTCGCGCCGGGGATCACGACGATCGCGTTGCCGCCCTCGTCGTCCACGACGATGTGCGCGGTGCCGGAGGGGCCTTCGACCGTGCGGAGGTCGTCGGTGTCCACGCCGGAGTGTTCCAGGGTGGAGCGCAGCCGGGTGCCGAAGCCGTCGTTGCCGACAGCGCCGATCATCGAGACGAGGCCGCCCGCGCGGGCCGCCGCGATCGCCTGGTTGGCGCCCTTGCCGCCGGGGATCGTACGGAACTCCCGTCCGCTCACGGTCTCGCCGCGCTGCGGAGCCTTTTCGACGTACGTGACGAGGTCCATGTTCGTGCTGCCGAGCACGACGATGTCGGTCATGGGCGAGTGGCCTCCGAGGGGGTGAGTGCGCAGGTGAGGTGCGCCAGTGCGTCGAAGCCGGTGCCGTCGAAGTCGGCGACGGAGGTGGCGAGGCGGTTCTTGAGGGGGGCCGTCCAGCGGTCGGGGAGGGCGGCGGGGGTGCCGGCGAGGAGGGCGGCGACGCTGCCCGCGGTCGCGCCGTTGGAGTCGGTGTCCCAGCCTCCTGACACGGCACGGCAGATGGACCCGGTGAAGTCGCCGTTCGCGTGGGTGAGGGCGGCGGCGATCAGGGCGGTGTTCGGGATGGCGTGGACCCAGTGGTGGGTGGGCGCGTGGGTGGCGTGGAGTTCGTCGACGACCGTGTCGAAGTCGGGGATGGACGCGGCGAGTCGGATCGCGTGGTGGACGGCCCTTGCCAGCCGGGAGTTCGGGGGGATCACCGTGAGGCCGGTGCGCAGGCAGGCGTGGATGTCGTGGGGGCCGGTCGCCGTCGCCGCCCGCGCGATGACGGCCGCCGTGAACATCGCCGCGTAGACGCCGTTGGCGGTGTGGGTGAGGGTGGCGTCCCGATGGGCCTGTTCGGCGGCGGCAGCCGGGTCGCCGGGGTTGGTCCAGCCGTGGACGTCCGCGCGGATGAGGGCGCCGATCCACTCGCGGAAGGGGTTGCGGTGGCGGGCCGTGTGCGGGGGCTCGATGCCGAGGAGGAGGTTGCGGTGGGCGATGCGTTCGGCGGTGAAGGTGCGGCCGGGTGGGAGTTCGTCCAGCCAGAGGCGGGCCACGTCGGTGGTGGTGAAGGTCCTGCCGTGGCGCCTGAGCAGGAGAAGGTTGAGCAGGGGGTAGTTGAGGTCGTCGTCCTCGGGCATGCCGTCGATGTTCTCGGCGAGGGAGGTGGTCGCCGAGCGGCGGTTCCAGGGGTGGGCGGCGAGGAGGTCGGCGGGGACGCCACGAGCGGTGAAGTACGTGGCCAGGGGCCAGTTGCCGGTGGATCCGGCCAGGTGGCGGATGGCTTCGAGGGGGAGCTTCTCCACGGGTTTGCCCAGGAGGCAGCCGACGGCTCTGCCCAGCCAGGCGGCTTCGTGGCGGACGGGTGTGGGGGGTGCGTGGGCGGTGCCGCCCTCGCTCGGCCAGTCCGGGCACAGGGACCTGATCTTCGCCAGGTCCGTCGGCTCGTCGTCCTCCAACCTGCTGGGCAGGTCCGCCAGTTCGTCCAGCAGGTCCTCGGCCAGCGTCCGCAGATACCGCGACGCCGGCTCCGTCGAGGCCCCCGCCCGCAGCGGAGCCTCACTGCCGCCCGCCGCCCTCCACCGCGCCGCGATCCTCGACGGCTCCCGGCCGTCCAGGGCTGCCTGGCGGAGCTCGTGGCCGAGCAGGTCCTCCGGCTGGACCCAGGTCAGTCGGAGCATGGTCGGCCCTCCAGTGCGGTGAACGCCGCTTCGTGGGCCCGGCGGCGGTGTACGTCCCGGGCGTGGATCTCCCTCGTCACCTCGGTCAGGGCGCGGGGCGGCGCCCACAGGTCCAGGCGGCTGGCCTCCGCGACCGCCTTCGACCAGTCCTCGGGGACCGGTGAGCCCAGGGCGCCGGCCAGGGCGCCGGCCATCGTCGCGATCGAGTCGCAGTCGCGGCCGTAGTTCACCGCGCCCAGGACCGCCTGGCGGTAGTCGCCCCTCGCGACCAGCACCATGCCGAGGGCGACCGGGAGTTCCTCGATGGCGTGCAGCCGGGAGGGGCGGCGGGCGCCGAGGGAGGGCTGTCGGTAGTCGGGGCCCACCGTGTCGTACGGGGTGACCGCCTCGCGGAGCGGGGAGAGCGCCGACTCGAAGTCCGTGTACCGGGCCGCCACTTCGCAGACCCTCTCGATCGCCACCCTCGTGCCGTCCTTCGCCAGGGACAGACAGGTCGAGACGACCGAGTCCGGGGTGGCGCCGGGAGCGCACGCCGACGCCACCGCCGCGGCGAGGACGCCCGCCGCCTCACGGCCGTACGACGACTGGTGGGCGCCCGCGACGTCCAGCGCCTCGGTGTACGCGGCCCTCGGGTCGGCCGCGTTGACCAGGCCGACCGGGGCCATGTACATCGCGGCACCGCAGTTGACGATGTTGCCGACGCCGGCTTCCCGCGGGTCCACGTGGCCGTAGTGGAGGCGGGCCACCAGCCACTTCTCCGCGAGGAAGACGCGTTGCAGGGGGAGGGCGTCCGCCTCCAGCTCCGGGATCCAGCGCGGGTTGGTCATCAGGTCCGGGACCAGGTGGTCGGCGATGGCGTACGCGTCGAGGTGGTCGCGGACCCGCTCGTAGACGCGGACCAGCGCGTGGGTCAGCAACGTGTCGTCGGTGACGTGCCCGTCGCCCTTGTGGTACGGAGCGATGGGACGGGCCGTGCGCCAGGCGTCGCCGTTCCAGGGGCCGACGATGCCGTGGACGCGGCCGCCGTGGCGCTGAAGGATCTGGTCGGGGGAGTAGCCCTCCACCGGGCCGCCGAGGGCGTCGCCGACCGCCGCGCCGACCAGGGCGCCGGTGATCCGCTCGGCGAGACACGGACCACTGCTTTCTTCTGTTTTGGGCGTCATTCCCGAATCATCCCCCTGGTGGGGCCGGTTGCGTGGCTTCCAGGAGTTCGGCGAGTTCCACCAGGTCGGTGCCGGTGAGCCGGGGGAGTACGCAGCCGGAGAGGGTGCGGCAGGCGTCGCGCCAGGTCGCCGGGACCGACGCGCCGCCGCCCAACGCGCCCGTCAGCGCGCCGGCCAGGGCCGGTGCCGAATCCGCTACCCGGCTGAGGCACGCCGCGGCGGGGACCGCCTCGGCGATACGGCCGCCCGCGGCGACCGCGAGGGCCAGCGCGACCGGGACCGTCTCGGCCGCGGCGATGCCGTAGCTGTAGACGTGGTCGACGATCTGGTGTTCCAGGAGAGGGATCAGGGCGAAGGCGCTGTCGGCGTCCCGCGCGAGCCTCAGGGCGTGCCGGGCGTTGCGGCCGATCTCCGTCTCCTCGGGGAGCTCGGCGAGCGCCGCGGCCACGCAGGTCTCGGTCGTCGCGCCGGTCAGGGCCAGCGCGAGGGCCGCCGCCATCGCCCTCGCGCCGTGTACGCCGTCGCCGTCCTGGGTGTAGCGGGCGTCGAACTCGGCGAGGTCGGCCGCGCGGTGGGGGTCGCCGGGGTGGGCCACGGCGAGGACGCATGCCCGTACGCAGGCCGCGTCGTCGAAGTAGTGCGGGTTGTCGTGACCGGTGGCGGGCGGGCGCAGGCCGGCGGCGAGGTTGCCGAGGCCGGCGCGGACGGAGATACGGGCGCGCAGGGGGAGGATCGCCGACTCGATCTCGGGGGCGCGGTCCGCTGCCGCGGCGACCTCGCTGGCTACGGCGTTCCAGGTGAGGTCGATCGCGGCTCTGGTGCGGCGTTCTCGGCTGAGGTCGCCGAGGGCGGTGTCGTCGCCGGCGCGCAGGAGCGCCTCTGCCGCGAAGGCCGCCCATTCCGCGTCGTCGGAGGGGCCGAGGCGGAGGGGCTCGGGGGGTTGGTTCAGGGCGATGGGGACGGGGAGGGTGGTCGTCGCGTTGTGTTCGGCGAAGGTGTCGAGTTCGCGGGTGAGGCGGCGGGTCCAGTCGGGCATGCGGGCGGCTCTGTGGCGGGCGGCGGGCCAGCCGGCCGCGTCGCCTGCGGCCAGGCCGAGCAGGAGGCCCTCGACGCGGTTGCCCTCCGGGGGGTGGGGTCTGATGGCCTCGGCTTCGCCTTCGGCCGGTTGTCTCCCACCCGCACCGCGCGTGCGGCTCTCGTCGTCGGGTGCGGGTGGCCCCGGTGGGGCGTGCCCGCCGTCGGCGGCCGCGGGTTCGTTCGGCTGTGTCACGGGTGTGCCGTCCGTGATCGCCGGCTCGGCCGGCTGTACGAGCAGGGTGGGTTCGGCTTCGGGGGGTGTCATGGTCGGGGCGCCCTCGTCCCATGGGGTGGGCGGGTTCACCGTCGGGCTCCGGCGCGGGGCGTCGGCGCCTCAGCCGTCGCGAGTCCCCCCGTCACCCATTTCCTGTCCTCCCCCGGCACCAGCAACTCCGCCACGTCCAGCACGTGATGCCCGGCCATCGACGGCAGACAGCTGCCCCTCGCCGGGCCGATCGCCGCCGCCCACTCGGCCGGGATCGCCGACGCCCCTCGCGTCGCCCCGGCCAGGGCCCCCGCCACCGCCGCCGTCGTGTCCGCGTCCCGGCCCATGTTCACGGCCGTGAGGACCGCCTGGGCGAAGTCGCCGTCCGCCGCCGCGTACGCCCCGAAGGCCAGCGCGACGGCTTCGGGGGCCAGGTCGGTCCAGGGGTAGCCGCCGATCACGACCGCGGATCGGACCGCGCGTTCGCCGCGGTGGGCCACCGTCACGGCGCGGCGCAGGGAGCGGGCCGTCCAGGAGTCGTCCGGGACCACGGCGAGGGCCGAGGCCACCACCGCGATCGTCGCCGCGCCCGCCATCGCCGCCGCCACCCCGGCCGCCACCGCCTGGCCGCCGTAGATGCCCTCGCCGTCATGGCTCACCGAGCCGTCGATCGCCACCAGGCGGGCCGCCTCCGCCGGGCGGCCCGCCGCGAAGACGCCGAAGGGGGCCGCCCGCATGGCGAGGCCGTCGCTCCAGGCGTGGCGGTGCTGGGCCGAGATGGGGGCCGCGAGGCCCCGGCGGAGGTTCTCCAGCGTGCCGCGCTCACTGAAGCCGGCGCCCCGGAAAGGGCCCTCCGCCCGGTCCGCGATCCACTCGTGCCAGGCCGACTCCACATGGGCCGGGGTGAGAGCCGAGCCGTGGCGGGCGAGGAGGAGGCCCGAGAAGATCGCGTACTCGGTGTCGTCCGTGCCGGAGGGGTTGTCGGTGACGAACCCGGTGATGCGGCCCCAGCGGGCGCGGATCTCGGAGGGCTTCATGTTCTCCGCGGGGGCGCCCAGCGCGTCGCCGACCGCCAGGCCCAGCAGTGCGCCGCGCGCCCGTTCGCGGAGTTCGGCGGCGTTCCCGGGCGCCGGGACCGAGGGGATGCAGGCGATGGATGGCATGCGCGGCCTCTCCTCCGGGGGCTCCGCCCAGGGCGCGGAGCCCTTTGCGGATATGTCCCACCGTCGGCGGTTGACCTGAGCCTCGGAAACCTCAGAGTCACCCGGTCGACATTTGTGCACCCCCTGGCACGAATGAGCGTTCTATGGGAAAACCGCAGGTTAGCCGAGCCTTTCCTTGCTGGCGGGCAGGGATTACCGGGCATAGATTTAGTGTTGTCAAAGAATAGAACTTGTCTAAAGCCGGCCTTACCTGAGTTTCTGGGGGACCTTCATGGCCATCATCGAGACCGAGGCGCCGCTGCACGAGGCGCACCGTGACAACCACACGCACCGCGATGTGAACGGCGGCTGGCTGCGCCCCGCCGTCTTCGGCGCGATGGACGGTCTGGTCTCCAACCTCGCCCTGATGACCGGTGTCGCGGGCGGGGCGGTCGGTCATCAGACCATCGTGCTGAGCGGGCTGGCCGGGCTGGCGGCCGGCGCCTTCTCCATGGCCGCCGGTGAGTACACCTCCGTCGCCTCGCAGCGGGAGCTGGTCGAGGCCGAGCTGGACGTCGAGCGTCGGGAGCTGAGAAAGCACCCGAAGGACGAGGAGGCCGAGCTCGCGGCGCTCTACGAGGCGCGGGGCGTGGAGCCTCGGCTCGCCAAGGCCGTCGCCGAGCAGCTCTCCCGCGATCCCGAGGTGGCCCTGGAGATACATGCGCGCGAGGAACTCGGTATCGACCCCGGCGATCTGCCGTCGCCACTGGTCGCGGCCGTGTCGTCGTTCGGTTCGTTCGCGCTGGGCGCCCTGCTGCCCGTGCTGCCGTATCTGCTCGGTGCGACCTCGCTGTGGCCGGCCTTGCTGCTCGCACTCGTCGGGTTGTTCCTGTGCGGGGCGGTCGTGGCCAAGGTGACGGCGCGGACCTGGTGGTACAGCGGGCTGCGGCAGCTCGCGCTCGGTGGGGCCGCGGCCGGTGTGACGTACGCCCTGGGCAGTTGGTTCGGAACGGCCGTAGGATAGCTCGGCTGAATCTTATGCGTTGGGCCGCATAAGTAGCCGTTACTCGCTGGTTTCGGATGCGTGACCACCGGGCATGAGCCGTAAGCGCTGTGGGCAATGAAGCCTTCGGCGTACGCGCGGGGTGGGCGACGACGCCCCCTCCGCCTCGGATCGACGGACATGGACCTGTCTCGTTCGGTCTCCACACACTTTCAAGCCATGGGCGCGGAACCCTTGTCGCAGCCCATGGTGTCCGCATGATGGAACGGATTATCCCGCTTCCCGAGAACCGCCCCATCATGTAACCTGCACGAAATTTTGCACTCACGCAGAGGGCCAACGTCGTCCCTCGGCAATTTGCATATGCCAGATGACGACGACGGGAGAGCCGATGCGTACGCCGCGCCAGCCGTCCCAGCACTCCACGAATGGCCAGAACTGGTCCTTCATGGATGCTCGCCCTGCTGCGCAGGGTATGTACGACCCCCGCAACGAGCGCGACGCCTGTGGCGTCGGCTTCGTGGCCACCCTCACCGGCGAGGCGAGCCACACGCTGGTCGAGCAGGCGCTCACCGTTCTGCGCAATCTCGAACACCGTGGTGCCACCGGCTCCGAGCCCGACTCGGGTGACGGCGCGGGCATCCTCTCCCAGGTGCCGGACGCCTTCTTCCGTGAGGTGGCCGGATTCGAGCTGCCCGAGGCCGGTGCGTACGCCGTCGGTATCGCCTTCCTGCCGGAGGACGGGACCGAGGACTTCGTCTCGCAGATCGAGACGATCGCGTCCGAGGAGGGGCTCACCGTTCTCGGCTGGCGTGAGGTTCCCGTCGCCCCCGAGCTGCTGGGTGCCACCGCCCGCTCGACGATGCCCGCCTTCCGCCAGGTCTTCGTCGCGGACGGCGCCTCGAAGGACATCGCCCTCGACCGCAAGGCCTTCGTGCTGCGCAAGCGCGCCGAGCGCGAGGCCGGTGTCTACTTCCCGTCGCTCTCGGCCCGCACGATCGTCTACAAGGGCATGCTGACCACCGGCCAGCTGGAGCCCTTCTTCCCGGACCTGTCCGACCGCCGCTTCGGCTCGGCCGTCGCCCTCGTCCACTCGCGCTTCTCGACGAACACCTTCCCGTCGTGGCCGCTGGCGCACCCGTACCGCTTCGTCGCGCACAACGGTGAGATCAACACCGTCAAGGGCAACCGCAACTGGATGGTCGCCCGCGAGTCGCAGCTGGTGTCGGATCTGTTCGGCTCGGACGACAAGGCCCTGGACCGCATCTTCCCGGTGTGTACGCCCGACGCCTCCGACTCGGCGTCCTTCGACGAGGTGCTGGAGCTGCTCCACCTCGGTGGCCGTTCGCTGCCGCACTCCGTGCTGATGATGATCCCGGAGGCGTGGGAGAACCACGACTCCATGGACCCGGCCCGGCGCGCCTTCTACCAGTTCCACTCCACGATGATGGAGCCCTGGGACGGCCCGGCCTGTGTCACCTTCACCGACGGCACCCAGGTCGGCGCCGTACTCGACCGCAACGGTCTGCGCCCCGGCCGCTACTGGGTCACCGACGACGGCCTCGTCGTCCTCGGCTCCGAGGTCGGCGTCCTCGACATCGACCCCGCGAAGGTCGTCCGCAAGGGCCGCCTGCAGCCCGGCCGCATGTTCCTCGTGGACACCGCCGAGCACCGCATCATCGAGGACGACGAGATCAAGGCCCAGCTCGCGGCGGAGAAGCCGTACGCCGAGTGGCTGGAAGCCGGCGAGATCGAGCTGTCCGACCTGCCCGAGCGCGAGCACATCGTGCACACGCACGCCTCGGTCACCCGCCGCCAGCAGACCTTCGGCTACACCGAGGAAGAGCTGCGCGTCATCCTCGCGCCGATGGCCAAGACCGGCGGTGAGCCGCTCGGCTCCATGGGCACCGACTCGCCCATCGCCGCGCTGAGCGAGCGTCCGCGCCTGCTCTTCGACTACTTCACCCAGCTGTTCGCGCAGGTCACCAACCCGCCGCTGGACGCCATCCGCGAGGAGCTCGTCACCTCGCTGAACTCCTCGCTGGGCCCGCAGGGCAACCTGCTCGACCCGACGGCCGCCTCCTGCCGCTCGGTCACCCTGCCCTTCCCGGTGATCGACAACGACGAGCTGGCCAAGCTCATCCACATCAACGCCGACGGCGACATGCCCGGCTTCAAGGCCGCGACCCTCTCCGGCCTGTACCGGGTGCACGGCGGCGGTGACTCCCTCGCCGCGCGCATCGAGGAGATCTGCGCCGAGGCCGACGCCGCCATCGACAACGGCGCCCGGCTGATCGTCCTGTCGGACCGCCACTCCGACGCCGAGCACGCGCCGATCCCGTCGCTGCTGCTCACCGCGGCCGTCCACCACCACCTCATCCGCACCAAGCAGCGCACCCACGTGGGCCTGCTGGTCGAGGCCGGTGACGTCCGCGAGGTCCACCACGTCGCCCTGCTGATCGGCTTCGGCGCCGCCGCGGTCAACCCGTACCTGGCGATGGAGTCCGTCGAGGACCTCGTCCGTGCGGGCACCTTCCTCTCGGACATCGAGGCCGAGAAGGCCATCCGCAACCTGATCTACGCCCTCGGCAAGGGCGTCCTGAAGGTCATGTCCAAGATGGGCATCTCGACCGTCGCCTCCTACCGAGGCGCCCAGGTCTTCGAGGCTGTCGGCCTCGACGACGCCTTCGTCGAGAAGTACTTCAACGGCACCGCCACCAAGATCGGCGGCGTCGGCATCGACGTCATCGCCAAGGAGGTCGCCGCCCGGCACGCCAAGGCGTACCCCGCCTCCGGCATCGCTCCGGCGCACCGCGCCCTGGAGATAGGCGGCGAGTACCAGTGGCGCCGTGAGGGCGAGCCGCACCTGTTCGACCCGGAGACGGTCTTCCGCCTCCAGCACTCCACGCGCACCGGTCGCTACGACATCTTCAAGAAGTACACCGAGCGCGTGAACGAGCAGTCCGAGCGCCTCATGACGCTCCGCGGGCTCTTCGGCTTCAAGTCGGACCGGCAGCCGATCTCCATCGACGAGGTCGAGCCGGCCAGCGAGATCGTCAAGCGCTTCTCCACCGGCGCCATGTCGTACGGCTCCATCTCCAAGGAGGCGCACGAGACCCTCGCCATCGCCATGAACCAGCTGGGCGGCAAGTCCAACACCGGTGAGGGCGGCGAGGACCCGGACCGTCTGTACGACCCGGCGCGGCGCTCGTCCATCAAGCAGGTCGCCTCCGGCCGCTTCGGTGTGACCTCCGAGTACCTGGTCAACGCCGACGACATCCAGATCAAGATGGCCCAGGGCGCCAAGCCCGGCGAGGGCGGCCAGCTGCCCGGCCACAAGGTCTACCCGTGGGTCGCCAAGACGCGTCACTCGACGCCGGGCGTGGGCCTGATCTCCCCGCCGCCGCACCACGACATCTACTCCATCGAGGACCTGGCCCAGCTGATCCACGACCTGAAGAACGCCAACCCGCAGGCCCGCATCCACGTGAAGCTGGTCTCCGAGGTCGGCGTCGGCACGGTCGCCGCGGGTGTCTCCAAGGCGCACGCGGACGTCGTCCTGATCTCCGGTCACGACGGCGGCACGGGTGCCTCGCCGCTCACCTCGCTCAAGCACGCGGGCGGCCCCTGGGAGCTGGGTCTCGCCGAGACCCAGCAGACGCTGCTGCTCAACGGCCTGCGCGACCGCATCGTCGTGCAGACCGACGGCCAGCTGAAGACCGGCCGTGACGTGGTCATCGCCGCGCTGCTCGGCGCCGAGGAGTTCGGTTTCGCGACCGCGCCGCTCGTCGTCTCCGGCTGCGTCATGATGCGCGTCTGCCACCTGGACACCTGCCCGGTCGGCATCGCCACCCAGAACCCGACCCTCAGGGACCGGTTCTCCGGCAAGGCCGAGTACGTCGTGAACTTCTTCCAGTACATCGCCGAAGAGGTCCGCGAGATCCTCGCCGAGCTGGGCTTCCGCACCATCGAGGAGGCCGTCGGCCACGCCGAGACGCTGGACGTCACGCGTGCCGTCGACCACTGGAAGGCGCAGGGCCTGAACCTGGAGCCGCTGTTCCACGTGCCCGAGCTGCCCGAGGGCGCGGTGCGCCACCAGCTGATCGAGCAGGACCACGGGCTGGCGAAGGCGCTCGACAACGAGCTGATCAAGCTCGCCGCCGACGCGCTCGCCGCGGACTCCGCGACCGACGCCCAGCCGGTGCGCGCCCAGGTCAAGGTCCGCAACATCAACCGCACGGTCGGCACCATGCTCGGCCACGAGGTGACGAAGAAGTTCGGCGGTGCCGGTCTGCCCGACGACACCATCGACATCACCTTCACCGGCTCGGCGGGCCAGTCCTTCGGCGCCTTCCTCCCGCGCGGTGTCACGCTGCGCCTGGAGGGCGACGCCAACGACTACGTCGGCAAGGGCCTCTCCGGCGGCCGTGTCGTCGTCCGCCCCGACCGGGGCGCCGACCACCTCGCCGAGTACTCGACGATCGCGGGCAACACCATCGCCTACGGCGCGACCGGCGGCGAGCTGTTCCTGCGCGGCCGCACCGGCGAGCGGTTCTGTGTCCGCAACTCCGGCGCGACGGTCGTCTCCGAGGGCGTGGGCGACCACGGCTGCGAGTACATGACCGGTGGCCACGCGGTGGTCCTCGGCGAGACGGGCCGTAACTTCGCGGCCGGCATGTCCGGCGGTATCGCGTACGTCATCGACCTCGACCGCGACAACGTCAACGTCGGCAACGTCAGCGCCGTCGAGGCCCTCGACGACACCGACAAGAAGTGGCTGCACGACGTGGTCCGCCGCCACCAGGAGGAGACCGGATCCACGGTCGCCGAGAAGCTCCTGGCCGAGTGGGACAATGCGGTCGAGCGCTTCAGCAAGATCATCCCCAGCACGTACAAGGCAGTGCTCGCCGCCAAGGACGCCGCCGAGCGAGCCGGTCTGTCCGAGACCGAGATCACCGAGAAGATGATGGAGGCGGCGATCAATGGCTGACCCGAAGGGCTTTCTGAACCACGGCCGCGAGGTCGCCAAGTCCCGCCCGGTCGACGTACGTCTGAAGGACTGGAACGAGGTCTACGTCCCCGGCTCCCTGCTGCCGATCATCAGCAAGCAGGCCAGCCGCTGCATGGACTGCGGCATCCCGTTCTGCCACAACGGCTGTCCGCTCGGGAACCTCATCCCCGAGTGGAACGACTACGCCTACCGCGAGGACTGGACCGCCGCGTCCGAGCGCCTGCACGCCACGAACAACTTCCCGGAGTTCACGGGCCGCCTGTGCCCGGCCCCGTGCGAGTCGGCGTGTGTGCTCGGCATCAACCAGCCGGCCGTGACCATCAAGAACGTCGAGGTCTCGATCATCGACAAGGCGTGGGACAGCGGTGACGTCGCGCCGCAGGCCCCGGAGCGCCTGTCCGGCAAGACCGTCGCCGTCATCGGCTCGGGCCCGGCGGGCCTGGCCGCCGCCCAGCAGCTGACCCGGGCCGGTCACACCGTCGCCGTCTACGAGCGCGCCGACCGCATCGGCGGCCTGCTCCGCTACGGCATCCCCGAGTTCAAGATGGAGAAGCGGCACATCAACCGCCGCATCGAGCAGATGCGCGCGGAGGGCACCCGCTTCCGCACCGGCATCGAGATCGGCCGCGACCTCAAGGCGACCGACCTGAAGAAGCGGTACGACGCCGTCGTCATCGCCGCCGGCGCCACGACCGCCCGTGACCTCCCGGTCCCCGGCCGCGAGCTCCAGGGCATCCACCAGGCCATGGAGTACCTGCCGCTGGCGAACAAGGTGCAGGAGGGCGACTTCGTGGCGCCCCCCATCACCGCCGAGGGCAAGCACGTGGTCGTCATCGGCGGCGGCGACACCGGCGCCGACTGCGTGGGCACCGCCCACCGCCAGGGCGCGGCCTCGGTGACGCAGCTGGAGATCATGCCGCAGCCGGGCGAGGACCGTGCCGCGCACCAGCCGTGGCCGACCTTCCCGATGCTGTACAAGGTCACGTCCGCGCACGAGGAGGGCGGCGAGCGGGTCTACTCCGTCTCCACCACCCACTTCGAGGGCGACGAGGACGGCAACGTCCAGTGGCTGCACCTCACCGAGGTCGAGTTCATCGACGGCAAGCTGACCCCGAAGCCGGGCACGGAGCGCAAGATCCCCGCCCAGCTGGTGACGCTGGCGATGGGCTTCACGGGCACCGACCGTGAGAACGGCCTCGTGGACCAGTTCGGCCTGGACCTCGACGAGCGCGGCAACGTCGCCCGCGACGCCGACTTCCAGACCAACGTCCCCGGTGTCTTCGTCGCCGGTGACGCGGGCCGCGGCCAGTCGCTCATCGTCTGGGCCATCGCGGAGGGCCGCTCGGCCGCCCGCGGCTGCGACCGCTTCCTGACCGGCGCCAGCGAACTGCCGGCCCCGATCCGGCCGACGGACCGCTCGCTGATGGTCTGACGGCTCGACCAGTGACCTGACGGTCACTCATATACGTCCCGTACAACGGCGTACGGAACACTGACGGCGCCTGCCCCACAGTCCCCGACCGGACGACTGGGCAGGCGCCGTCGCATGCGCGCCGCTGCTTCCCGCGCCTCTAGTTCCCGCCCGGCCACACCCAGGTCACGATGACGGCGGACGCGACGGCGAGGACGCCGACGAGAGCCAGCCAACGGGCCCACTCCACGAGCCGCCAGATGACGCGGGTGCGCCGCTTCTCGTATTCGAGCAGTCGTCCCGCCTCCAGCATGATCTCCTCGCCGGGCCGCCCGTGCACGGCGAGCACCCCCAGCCACGAAGCCGCGATCAGCGCGAGGAACCCCGTGACCAGCAGGCCGATCACGAGACAGCGCGGGGTGTGCGCGAGCTTGCTGAGATCCTCCTGGCCCTTGAGCACGAAGACGGCGGTGAGCAGGCCGGTGAGGGAGGCGAGGAAGTTGCGGTAGCCCTCGGCCTGGTGGAGGGCGGCCTGCAACTGGCGCTCGGGCGACGACATCTCGCGCACCCTGCGGTCGGCGTCGCGCAGTTGCTCCGCGCTGAAGTTCATGGTGTCGGACCGCTCGCCGTGGTCAGCGGGGGCGCGATGACGAGCAGCGCGCCACAGCCGAGGCGCTCCGCCGCGGGGCGCCCCATGTGCACCGTCTGGCACTGGCAGAGCGTGTGATACGGCATCGGCCCCGGCTTCCCGCGGCGGCCGAGGTATCCGCCCTTGGACAGCAGGGGCTGGCCGGACGCCCAGGTGCGCGTCATCGCGCAGCCGCAGACGGGGCAGCGCCCGGTGGCCGTCGCTTCTCCGGCGGCCTCGTCCACCGTCCACCGGAAGGTGAGCGGCGACGGATGGGACGCTCCGGCGTCGTAGGGGATCGCGGTCACGTGATGGGGTCCTGTCTGTCGGGCTCGTCCGGGAGTCGGAATTCGAACAGGCGGCTGTAGGCCCCCAGGAGCTTGCGGACCTGCGGTTCGGTGAGGTCGGTCTCCTCGGCGCAGAGCACGATGTGGTCGGGGTCCACGGGGCCGGTCAACGCCGGGGCCCGGCCGGTCAGCTGCGCGGTCAGGACGATGACCTCCTGCCAACCCGGGGCCAGTTCGGCCTCCTCGGCGTTCGGCTCGGGCACGGTCACCTCCAGCCCCAGGCAGCGGAAGGGGGCGTAGCGTTCGTACACCTCGCCGAGGGTCTGGCCGAAGCGGCCTGCCACGAGGACGAGTTCGAGGGGGCCGAGGGTGCCGGGGCCGAGCAGGCCGGTGTCGAAGGCGGCCATGTCGAAGTGGGTGGGGCGGAAGCCCTCCAGCTTCTCGGCGTCGGGGCCGGTGAAGTCGCCCGGCGGTGCGGGGGCGCCGAGGACGGTGAAGCGGGAGAGATGACGGAGGGAGGGGCCCAGGGGGGTGTCGACGGCACGGCAGCGCTTCAGGATGCGCTGGATGCTCAACTCCTTGCAGAAGGCGTGGTCGAAGCCCATGGTCTGGCCGGCGAAGAGCACATGGTCGCCCCTTTCCAGGCGAAGGTTCCCCGCCTCCGGGGTCGTGATGCTCGCGATCGCCGTGAGGGGGAGTTCTCCTCGCGCCCCGCTCAGCCGGTCCAGTTCCTCGCGGACGGTACGGGCCATGGTGAGTGCCATCGGGATCGTGAGCCCATGGTCGTCGAGAGCGGTGGCCCGGCGCCTGAGCAGTTCGGTGAGGGGACGTGGGAGTTCCGCCTCGCGGACGACCACCTCATGGTCCCAGTCGACATCGCTGCGGAGGAGACCGCACGTCTGGAGGATCGGCAGCGCCGCACGCAGCATCGACGCCCTCTCGGCGGCGCGCCCCGAGGCCGAGAAGGCGGCCATCACCAGCGACCAGGGCCCAAGCGCTGCTCGCCCCGGGCTTTCCAAGGCTTTGGCGACCCACCTGGGCACGACGAAGTCGGCGGCTTCGGAGGGCACCATGGGCGCCTCCACACCAGTGGCCGACGTGATGTCGTTGATCCGCTGGGCGACCTCGGCGAGTGGCTTCTGCAGGCTGTGCGAGATCTCGAACACCCGCGTCATGGAGAGCTTGCCCCGAAACAGCGAGGAGCTGTACCTGCCGGAGAGAAGATGGCGTTCGGAAGCCTTGAGCGCACCGTGGTCCAACGTCGCCCTGGTCGGCTCGCAGGAGAGCGAGAATCCGAACGGGGCCAGGTGGCGGATCAGCCGGATCACTTCGTCGATCGGGAACGTCGGTTCCGCGTAGTTCAGCAGGTCGATGGGCGCCACCGCGCCGGGTAGCCAGCCGACCCTGACGCTCCACGGGCCGTACGTCTCGAACGAGTCGGCCGCCAGCCCCGAGGCTTCGTTCGAGGCGCGTTCGGCCGCGAGTTCCGTGGTCAACTCCGGCGACCGCGGCAGGTCGGAGTCGAAGGCACGCAACCTTTCCAGCCGGGCCGACAGTTCCCCGTAGGTGAGGCCGGTGTGCGCGGAGAGCAGCACCATGGGCGCGTGCACGGCGGTATGGGACTGAGAATACCCGTGGTGCCGGTAAAGGGCGTAGAGGAGCGCGTCGGTCCGGTCGGGCATCAGGTCATCGAGGCGGCGAACGTCGTCGATGGTGGGTACGGGCCATCCCATGACGGCGTACCGGCGCAGCGCCCGCACCGACGCGCGCACGGGGAGCCGGTTCGCCGCCGCGGCTCCCAGGGGGGTCGCCCAGTCCTTCGCGTCTGTCCGGTCCGTCAGGAACAGCAGCGCGTCCAGCGGAGCGGGATCCGGATATCCCTCGGGCCGGAACACCCGCCCGCTGTGGTCGGTGAGTGCGAGCCGGGTCGCCTGCCAGTCGCGGAGCAGTTCCGTCTCGTACTGGCGGTCGTGCCCGAGTGACAGCGATCCCTGTCGCTCCCGCAGCAGCGCCCGGTCCACGGGCAGACAACCCACCTCGGCGAGCCGCAACCGCTCCAGCACCAGGGTGTGATCACCCGGCCCGCTCTCCAGCACGGCCGTCGTGTCCCCGGGCAGCGCCGCCAGCACCGCCACCGCCAGCCGCGGCGCGTCGTGGGCCAGCTCCCACAGCCAGCGCAGCGGAACCTCCGGCCAGTGGACCACTCCCTCCGGCACGCCGGCCAGCAGCTCGCGCATGACGAGTTCCTCGTCGTACGAGAGCATCTTGTTCCGGTCGACGCTCGGTTCCGGGCAGTGCCGCTCACGGAGGTTGAACACCCTGCCGTGGACCGCGGGTGCGTTCTTGACGACCACACCGTCCAGCAGCAGCTGCCCCTCGCCCTGCACGAGCCAGGCGTCACGGCCCGCCTGAGCGGGTTCCCCGCCCCAGGGCCCGTCGGCCGTCAGCGTGTGCGGTGCCCAGGTCGCGCTCCGTACGACCTGGCCGGGATCCTCCCGGTCCAGCTCCTGGGCGGTCACCTCGAAGTCGCTCACCCAAAGGATCGACCGCAGCGTCTCCACCAGGGAGGGCTGCTTCTCCTCGTGTGCCGCGAGGTACAGCCGCACCCGTGTCCCGCCCAGTTCCGGTGCGTCCGCCGTGTCGCTGACCCGCAGCAGCCCGGAGCCGGACTGGATGTCGGCGCGCAGCGGCTGCTCCGCGCCGGGCCGGCCGTGCCGGTCCACCGGCCGCGTCCACACGACCACCTCGTCGGCCAGCATGAAGTACGAGAACACCCCGATGCCGAAACGGGAGTTCATCCCGATGTCCGCGAGCCCGGCCCGGCGCCAGTTGCGCCGCTCCTGCACGAACTCGGGGTCCTGCTCGTAGCGCTTGCCCGCCCGGGCGAACATCGAGGTCAGCTTGGCCCGGCTCATTCCGGTGCCGTTGTCCTCGCACTCGATGTAGGGCCGCCCGTCGGAGTCCTGGCCCTGGGTGAAATAGATCCGCGGGGTCCAGTTGACGCGGTAGCCGCAGTCGGCCTGGGTCGCGCCGTACTGGCGGCGCATATGGCGGTAACGGCAGGCGTCGAGGGCGTTCTGGTAGAGCTCGCGGATGGCCAGCATGCGGTCGCCGTACAGCTGCGTGCCCATCAGCAGCGGCCGGATCTCGTCCTCGGCGAGCCGGAAGCGCTCCAGCGGCCGTCGGTAGAGCTGGTTGCGCGGAGTCAGGTTCTCGGCCGTGACCCGGTCGGGCAACCCCTTGAGGAGAGGCGGCAGACCCGTCGAGTTCCACTCGCGGTGGACCGTCCGTACGGTGGCGTCCGCATGTCCGACCAGTTCCTCGACCGCCGCGTGCAGGGCCGGATGGGGGCAGCTGAAACGCACGTCGAGGCCGTGGGTGGCGGCGGTGCGGCCCTCGGTCTGGGCATAGTCGAAGTCGTACGCCAGGGCCGTGACGACGTCCTGCGGCCGCAGCGGGGCGTGGGCACCGAGATGGTCGACGAGCACGCTGGACAGACGGCGGGGGTCGGCGGCGAGCAGGGCCGCGGTCCACAGCAGGCGGGCGAGCCAGGGAGCGCGCCAGGTGTTGTCGCGTACCGGCTGGCGGATGTTCCAACGGTCGCCCCGGCCCGGGACGTTGACCCGGGGGCCGTTGTCGGCGCCGCCCGGGTTCACCGTGACATGGCCGAGCACCTGCCGCACCTGGTCGTCGACCTCGTCCCGGGCCTCGTCCGTGCGCGGGCCCGCCGTAGCATCCTCGGCGGCCGCGACCACGGCGTCGACCGCCCTGGCGACGATCGCGTCCACCGCCGGATAGGCCCCGTCCCGCTCCCACAGCGCGTCCCAGTCGGCGATGAAGCGGTGCCGCAGCCAGTGGTCGGCGGCGCGGGCGGCGTCGTCGAGGCCACGGGCCCGCAGCGTTCCGGCGGTGCGCTGTACCTGGGAGTGCGCCCGGCACACGTCCTGGGCGGCGCCGCGCACCTGTCGCCCGTGCGGGTCGCTGTCGCTGCCCTCGTCATCCGCCGACGCGCCCAGGTGGAGGGGCTGGTGGACCCGCAGATCCTGCAGCGCCACCGCGACCAGGCCCTCGTGGACGAAGGGGCCCGCCAGCAGACAGGCGGTCTCCGCGGGGGACAGGAAGTCGCCGGGCCGCAGCCCCGCGCGGCGGACGAGGTCGTCTAGGCGACGCACGACGCGCTCGGGATAGGCCGGGTCGTTCCAGGGATCGTCCGCGTGGGCCCCCGCGCCGGCACAGCTGTCCACCACATAGCGGATCAGCTCACCCAGCTGCTGTTTCACCCGCTCGTGCACCGCGGGGCTGCCGGCGGTGTGCTCCCACAGCTCACAGCTCCTGACCGCGTCGGTCCAGCGGAGGGTGTCCTCGGAGCCGTCGCAGAGGACGATCTCCCCCGTACGGTCCCGGAGGCGAGAGGGCACATACGGGGCGGGGACCTGCGGGGCAGGAGCGCTCCCGGCCTGCCGGCGCAGCGCCTGGCCCGTGTACTCGACGACGTCCGCGAAGGTCGTCGGCGGGCTGTTCGGCTGGAGCGCCTCGGCCAGGAACCGGGCGAACAGGCTTCCCTCCACGGGGTCGGCGTACGCGTACTGGCCCGGTCCGCAGCCGTACAGCCACAGCGCGTCCAGCTCGTACGAAGCCCACCGCTCCTGCGGGTTCTCCGGGCCGGGGTCCTCTTCCGCCGCCCGGCAGGCGTCGACGCAGACCACGGCGGTCACCCCGGGGCGCAGCCCGCGCAGCATCGTCCCGGGCTCCGCCTCGACCAGCGTGGCGGTGAGCAGGCCCTGGGTGCCGTCCTCGCGGAGCCCGCCCGGCTGGGCGTCGTACGGAAGCAGGTAGTCGTGGTCCCCGACGGACGTGCCGTGGCAGGACACGTAGACGAAGGCGGTGTCCCCGGGCTCGCACGAGGTGAAGAACGCGTTGAGCGCGCCCTGCAGCCGGGCGAGCCCGATGTCGTCGAGGCGGGTGGTGATCTCGTAGCCGGACCGCTTGAGTGCCGAGCCGATGAGCTCGACGTCCTGCGGAGCGCAGTCGAGACGCGGGTACCGCTCGGCGAGGTCCGGGACCGCGTGGAGATCGGGCGTGTCCGTGATGCCGACGAGCAGTGCTCGTCGACGCCCTGCAGTGGCCCGTGCGTTGCCAACGGAACCCAAGTGAAGCCTCCCCCGAACGATTCCGTGCCCCGGCACATAATCCCAGAAGTCGAGGAAGGGAACGGACGGTTACCGACGACTCAGGGGACCCGGTACGTCTCCCCGTACACCCGCCACTCCAAGGGCGTGCTCAGCCGAAGGTTCCCGTCGTCGAGGAACCGCCGCTGGGCGGTGTCGATCCGGCTGGTGTCGGCGTTCGGTCGCCTCTCCCGCATGGCAGCGCGGCGGATGTCGAGGAAGCCGTCCAGGTAGGCCCTCTCGGAGCCGCCCCGGGAGGGGGAGTCCGCCTTGCGCAGGGCGCGTTCGCGCAGGACGTAGAAGCCGTCCTCGTCGATGCCCGGGCCGTGGAAGACCATGGCGTCGTAGTAGACGAACTGGCCCAGCGTGCCGAGGCCGTCCAGCTTGGCGAGGCGGACCGCGGGGTCGAAGTAGGCGCGGTCGCGCTCGGTGTCCTGGGCCTCGCGGAAGGCCGCCACCTCGGCCTCCGCCTTCCAGGCGGCCGGGAAACCGGGATCCAGGCCCTCGTGGGAGTCGGTGCCGTCGACCGCGCGCAGGGCCGGCAGGTAGGTGGCGAGTCCGTTGTCCGGGTGCTCCTTGGTGTAGTTCTCGACCAGGGCGAGCAGGTCGTCGGTGCCGGTGCAGAAGCCGATCGTGCCGGCCGTGTAGCCCTGGCCGTCGTCGAGGTCCTCGATGTCGCCGTAGGTGCGGCGCCAGTCCAGGGTCGAGCTCTCCGCGGTGGACACGAGCCGCTGGGCCAGCTCCTTCTTCGCCGGGGCCGCCAGGCCCGGCGGCAACTGCGCGATCAGCTCGTCGTCCGCCGACCGCTCCTGCTCGGCCCGGCTCCTGGCATCCTGCCGGGACGCCTGCTGCGCGGTGGCGACGCTTGGATCGCCCGGGCTGTCGGCGGAGTCCGTGGGGACGAGGAAGTAGACGGCCGCGGTGACGGCCACGGGGACCGCCGCGAAGAGCAGGACGCCGATACGTCTCACGGGGCCACCCCTCCGCCGGTCAGTTCCGAGACCTTCGCGACCGCGACCACCGCCAACAGCGCGAGTACGCCCACGCAGACCGCCGCCTGGATGAGGACCCGGCGCGGGCCGCGCGGGGCATAGGCGTAGGCGAGCGTCACCGCGGCTCCCGTCAGCAGGCCGCCGAGGTGGCCCTGCCAGGAGGTGAGGCCGGCGGAGAGCAGCAGCCACAGGAGCAGAAACGCCATGAACCGGTTGACGCCCCGCATGTCAGCGCCGACGCGGCGGGCCAGGACGTAGTACGCGGCGCCGAGGCCGAAGATCGCCCCGGACGCGCCGACCGACTCCACGTTCACGTCGGTCAGCAGCAGCTCGAACACCGAACCGCCCAGCGTCGACAGCAGGTAGAGCGCGATGTAGCGGACCCGGCCCAGCATGGGCTCCACGATCCGGCCGAGCTGCCAGAGCGAGAGCATGTTCATCACGATGTGCAGCAGCCCGAAGGTGCCCTCGGTCGGCGGCAGATGGAGGAAACCGCTGGTCAGCAGCCGATCCCACTGACCGGCGACCACTCCCTCGGCATGGAAGCCCGACGGGTACCCGGGCTCGTAGACGTAGTAGCCGCCGTCCGGGCCGATCAGGCGGGCGCTGACCATCGCGAACCGGTCCAGGATCTCCGGGCGCACCACCTCGGCCAGGTAGGCCAGGACGTTGAGCCCGATGAGCACGGAGGTCACGAGCGGCGTCGCGGCGATCCGGCCTCCGACGACCGTCCGCGCCTGCCGCACCGACCGCGCGCCCTCCTTCACGCACTCCACGCACTGGTGGCCGACGGACGCCTCCCGCATGCAGTCCGGGCAGATGTACCGCTCGCAGCGGGTGCAGCGGACGTGGGACTCGACCTTGGGGTGGCGGTAGCAGGTGGTGACGGCGGACTCGGTGGACGGGGTGGACTCGGGCTCCACAGCCGGCTCCTCGATGGGGACGGGACGAACGGTGAGCCGGTGGGGGCGGCGGCGAACAAAATAGCGAACACCTGTGGACGGAGGGAGAGGCGGGGCGGGTGTGCCGTAGCCTCGGCAACCAGCCAGGCGCATCAGGGGGAGAGCATATGGCCGCGATCAGTCTCAGCAAGGTCGAGGAGGCCGCGCCCGCGCTGGTCAGCCTGTACAAGAGCGCCGGTGTGTCGCTCCGCAAGCACGGGCTGGACGGGGTGCGGGCGGCGGTCTATCTGGTGGTCGACTACTCCGGTTCGATGAAGCCGTACTACCAGGACGGCAGCGTGCAGGCGCTCGCCGACCGCGTGCTCGGGCTGTCGGCGCACTTCGACGACGACGGGACCGTGCCGGTGGTGTTCTTCTCCACCGACGTCGACGCCGAGACCGAGATCGCGCTGGCCGACCACCAGGGGCGGATCGAGCGGATCGTGGCCGGGCTGGGGCACATGGGCAAGACCAGCTACCACCTGGCGATGGACGCCGTCATCGACCACTACCTGGAGAGCGGGTCGAGGAATCCCGCCCTGGTCGTCTTCCAGACCGACGGCGGCCCCGTCAACAAGCTCGCCGCCGAACGGTACCTGTGCAAGGCTGCCCCGCTCCCGCTGTTCTGGCAGTTCATCGGCTTCGGGGACCCCGGCAGCAAGCAGTTCGACTTCCTGCGCAAGCTCGACGAACTGGCGGTGCCGGCCAAGCGGGTCGTCGACAACGCGGGGTTCTTCCACGCCGGCGCGGATCCGCGGACCGTGTCCGACACCGAGCTGTACGACCGCCTGGTCGGGGAGTTCCCGAAGTGGCTCGTGGCGGCGCGGGCGCAGGGGATCGTACGGCCGTCCTGAAGCGTGACCGGGGCTGTCCGCCCCGTTGGCGGGGCCCGTGCGGCCGTGTAACCCTGTGGTTGATCCGGCGGGGAGGCGACGACGTATGGACGGCGCACGATCGGGCGACGAAGGCGCTGCGGCGCGCGGGTCCGCCCCGCCCGGGAAGGGCGAGAAGATCGCCGACTGGGCCGACGGGCGGCTCGGGCTCTACGCGCTGGCCAAGGCCAACATGCGCAAGGTCTTTCCGGACCACTGGTCCTTCATGCTGGGCGAGGTCTGCCTCTACAGCTTCCTGGTCCTGATCCTCACCGGCGTCTATCTCACCCTGTTCTTCGAGCCGAGCACCGCCGAGGTCGTCTACAACGGCTCCTACGAGCCCCTCAACGGCGTCCTGATGACCAGGGCGTACGAGTCCACGATCGACATCAGCTTCGACGTGCGCGGCGGGCTGCTCATCCGGCAGATCCACCACTGGGCGGCACTGGTCTTCGTCACCGGCATGCTCGTGCACATGATGCGGGTGTTCTTCACCGGCGCCTTCCGCAAGCCCCGCGAGATCAACTGGGTGTTCGGCTGGACCCTGCTGATGCTCGGCATCATCACCGGCCTGACCGGCTACTCCCTCCCCGACGACCTGCTCTCCGGCACCGGCCTGCGGTTCGCCCACGGCGCGATCCTGTCCATCCCGATCGTGGGGACGTACGTGGCGTTCTTCCTCTTCGGCGGGGAGTTCCCCGGCGAGGACTTCATCGCACGCCTCTACCCGATGCACATCCTGCTGCTGCCCGGGATCATGCTCGGCCTGGTGGTCGCCCATCTGATCCTGGTCTTCTACCACAAGCACACGCAGTACCCGGGGCCCGGCCGTAACCAGAAGTCGGTCGTCGGGATGCCCTTCCTGCCGGTGTACATGGCCAAGGCGGGCGGCTTCTTCTTCCTGGTCTTCGGCGTGCTGACGATCATGGGCGGCATCGCCGGCATCAACCCGGTCTGGGCCTTCGGGCCCTACCGCCCGGACCTGGTCACCACGGGCGCCCAGCCCGACTGGTACCTGGGCTTCTCCGAGGGCCTGATCCGGGTGATGCCGGGATGGGAGATCAACTTCTGGGGCCACACCCTGGAACCGGGCGTCTTCATCCCCTTCTCCCTCTTCCCGCTGATCCTGCTCGCGCTCGGCGTGTATCCCTTCGTCGAGGCGTGGATCACCGGTGACAGACGCGAGCACCACATCCTCGACCGGCCGCGCAACATGCCCGTGCGCACCGGCCTCGGCGCGGCCTGGCTGAGCCTGTACACGGTGCTGCTGATCGGCGGCGGCAACGACATCGTGGCCACGCATCTGCATCTGTCCATCAACGTGATCACCTGGTTCGTGCGGATCTCGGTCTTCGTCGTGCCGGTCCTCACCTACTACGTGACCAGGCGGATCTGTCTCGGGCTGCAGCGCCGGGACCGGGACAAGGTGCTGCACGGCAGGGAGACGGGCACCATCAAACGGCTGCCGCACGGCGCGTACGTCGAGGTCCACGAGCCGCTCGCGCAGGCGCAGCTGTTCACCCTCACCCAGCACGAGCAGGACCCGCCGTACGAGATCGGCCCGCTCGTCGACGCGAACGGCGTCCGGCGCCGGGTCTCCGCCACGCAGCGGGTGCGGGCCCGGCTGGCGCGGGCGATGTTCGGGCCGCAGACCCGGATCGCCAAGCCGACGGCGGAGGAGTACCGCGAGGTCACCAGCGGCGATCACCACTGAGGGCGTGGGCACGGAGCACGTCGGCTCTGCATACGTCCGGGGTGCCCCAGGCGGTGCGCAGAGCGCGGGCCTTGGTCAGCCAGAGCGACAGGTCGTACTCCGCCGTGTAGCCGATCGCCCCGTGCAGTTGGAGGGCGGCACGGGCGGCGGCGTACGCGGCCTCGCAGGCGGTGACCTTGGCGGCGGCTACGTCGGCGGGGGCCATCGTGAGCGCGGCGCCGAAGAGAAGCGGCCGGGCGAACTCCAGGCCGATCCTCACGTCGGCCAGACGGTGCTTGACGGCCTGGAACGAGCCTATGGAGACGCCGAACTGGGTGCGCTGCCGGACGTGGGCGACCGTCCGGTCGAGCAGGGCGTGACCGACGCCGAGGGCCTGGGCGGCGGTGGCGACGCGGGCGTAGGCGAGGGCGGGGGCGGTGACCGGGGCGGGGCCGAGGAGTTCGCCGCCTGGTTCGAGGGAGGTCAGGCGGCGGGCCGGGTCCAGGGAGGGGCGTACGGGGCCGTGGCCAGGGGAGAGGCGCAGACCTCGGGAGGTGAGGGCCAGACGGGTGGTGGCCACGTCGCCGTCCAGGGCGTACGGATCGCTCCACGCCAGCGTCGTCATCGCCTCGCCCCTCGCCAGCGCCGGTAGGAGCCGCTTGGCCGGGCCGGGATCCGGGAGATCGGTGAGCAGGATCGCCGCCGCGACCGTCTCCACCAGTGGCCCTGGCACGGCATGGCGCCCCAACTCGACGAAGGCGACGGCGAGTTCGAGGGGCCGGGGTCCCAGCCCCTCGAACCTCTCCGGAACCGCCAGCGCGAACACCCCGGCCTCGGCGATACGAGACCACAGCGCCCGGCCCCTCGCATGCTCGCCCCGGCTCCACTCCCGTACGGCCGAGCAGGTGTCCGCGGCCCCCAGCATGGAGCTCAGCGAGTCGGCGAACGCCCGCTGCTCGACATCGAGGAGGAAGCGCATCAGCGATGTCCCTTCGGCAGCCGGGGTGACCCTTCCGGCATCGACGCGGGGCTCCCGGCGTTCGACGGGTTCCCTGTGGCGTGGGTGGGGTGTCCGGGCGTCGGCGGGGTGCCCGGCGCGTTCCTCTCGGTGGCGGAGCCCCCTCTCATCAGCGGCGTCCCTTCGGCAGGCCGAGTAGCCGTTCGGCGATGATGTCGCGCTGGATCTCGTTCGTCCCGGCGTAGATGGGGCCCGCGAGGGAGAAGACGTACCGCTCGGACCAGTCGGTGTCGGCCAGTTCGCCCTCGGCGCCCAGCAGATCGAGGGCCGTCTCGTGCAGCGCGATGTCGTACTCCGACCAGAAGACCTTGTTCAGGCTGGACTCCGGGCCGATCGACTCGCCGTCGAGAAAGCGGGAGGCCGCGGCCAAGGTGAAGAGCTGATACGCCCGGGCCCCGATCAGGGCGTCCGCCACGCGGTTCCTCGCGCTCTCCGGGCTGCCCTGGGCCTGCCACAGCCGGTGCAGCCGGTCGGCGCCCGCGAGGAAACGGCCGGGGGAGCGGAGCATGAGGCCACGTTCGTTGCCCGCGGTGGACATCGCGATCCGCCAGCCCTGCCCCGGCTCGCCGATCACGTCCTCGTCCGGTACGAAGACATCGTCCAGGAACAACTCGGCGAAGGCGGGCTTGCCGTCGAGGCGAGCGACGGGACGGACCGTGACACCGGGGGCGCGCAGGTCGAACATCAGGTACGTCAGGCCCTGGTGGGGCTTCGGGGCGTCCGGGTCGGTGCGGAACAGGCCGAACGCGCGGTCGGCGAAGGCGGCCCGCGACGACCAGGTCTTCTGGCCGGACAGCAGCCAGCCGCCGTCCGCGCGAACGGCCCTCGACCGCAGGGAGGCCAGGTCTGAGCCCGCCTCCGGCTCCGACCACGCCTGCGCCCAGATCACCTCGCCGGTGGCCATGGACGGCAGCACCCGCGTGCGTTGCTCTGCCGTGCCGTGGTCGAAGAGGGTCGGGGCGAGCAGGCTGACGCCGTTCTGGTTGACGCGGCCCGGTGCGTCCGCCGCGTAGTACTCCTCCTCGAACAGCAGCCACTGCGCCAGCGTGGCGTCCCGGCCGCCGTACTCCGCCGGCCAGGTCACCACCGACCAGCGGTCGGCGGCGAGTTCGGCCTCCCACGCGCGGTGGGCCGCGAAGCCCTCCCCGGTCTCCAGCGAAGGGAGCGGATCGGGCGGCACATGCGCGCGCAACCAGGCGCGGGCCTCGGCGCGGAACGCCTCGTCGGCCGGGGAGTGCGTGAGGTCCACCGCCACCGTCCTTCCCTTCCCCGTTCTTCCCTAACAAGTGTTTGGTAGGTTAGCGTGCTGCCATGACAAACGTCGAGGCGCCGGCGTACGTTCCCGGTCACGGACTCCTCCGCGGGCGCACCGCCGTCATCACCGCGGCGGCCGGCGCCGGCATCGGCGGCGCGACCGCCCGCCGCTTCCTCGAAGAGGGCGCGCGCGTGCTGATCAGCGACGCGCACGCGCGGCGGCTGAAGGAGTACGAGGCGGAGCTGGCCCGGGAGTTCGAGGGCGCGGTGATGTCAGTGGTCTGTGACGTCACCGACGAGACGCAGGTGCACGCCCTGTTCGACGTCGCCGTGCGGGAGCACGGCCGACTCGACGTCGTCGTCAACAACGCGGGCCTCGGCGGGACCTCACCCCTCGTCGGCATGACCGACGAACAGTGGTCGAAGGTCCTCGACGTGACCTTGAACGGCACCTTCCGGTGCACCCGGGCCGCCCTGCGCCGGATGCGCGACACCGGCGGCGGGGTGATCGTCAACAACGCCTCCGTGGTCGGCTGGCGCGCCCAGGCCGGACAGGCGCACTACGCCGCCGCCAAGGCGGGCGTGATGGCGCTGACCAGGTGCGCGGCGATCGAGGCGGCCGAGTACGGGGTGCGGGTCAACGCCGTCTCCCCGAGCCTCGCCATGCATCCCCACCTCGCGAAGGTGACGACCCCCGGACTGCTGGAGGAACTGACCGCGCGGGAGGCCTTCGGGAGGTACGCCCAGCCCTGGGAGGTGGCCAACGTGATCGTCTTCCTGGCCTCGGACTACTCCTCGTACATGACGGGAGAGATCGTCTCCGTCAGCAGCCAGCATGCCTAGGACGACAATGGACCCGTGCCGACCAAGAAGAAGCCCCAGGTGACCGCCGCGGCCGCCAGGCGCCGCGAACTCCTCGACACCGCCGCCGAGGTCTTCGCCGAGCAGGGCTACAACGCCACCACCGTACGCAAGATCGCCGACCACGCGGGCATGCTCGCGGGCAGCCTCTACTACCACTTCGACTCCAAGGAGTCGATGCTGGAAGAGATCCTGCGCTCCTTTCTCGACGAGCTGTGGGGCGGCTACGACGCCGTCCTGGAGGCCGAGCTGGGCCCGCGGGAGACGCTGGAGGCGCTGGTCACCGAGTCGTTCCGGGAGATCGACCGGCACCGTGCCGCCGTCGCGATCTACCAGAAGGAGAACAGGCAGCTCGTGGCGCAGGAGCGGTTCGCGTTCCTCGCCGAGTCGCAGCGCAGGTTCGAGAAGGCGTGGCTGTCCACGCTGGAGCGCGGGGTGGCGGCCGGGGTGTTCCGGTCCGACCTCGACGTCCGGCTCACCTACCGGTTCGTGCGGGACACGGTGTGGGTCGCCGCGTCCTGGTACCGGCCCGGCGGACAGCACAGCCCGGAGGAGATCGCCCGGCAGTACCTGTCGATGGTGCTGGACGGGATCGCCGTACGTGAATAGCCGTCAGCAGCCGTTGCTGTGCCCTGATCTGTGAGGGAGTTGCGTCGCCATGGCCGAGGCCTATGTCGTCGAAGCGGTCCGTACGCCCGTCGGGCGGCGCGGAGGAGGGCTCAGCGCGGTCCATCCGGCCGACCTGGGCGCTCATGTGCTCAAGGAACTCGTCTCGCGCGCGGGCATGGACCCGGCCGCCGTCGAGGACGTCGTCTTCGGCTGCCTGGACGCCGTCGGGCCGCAGGCCGGGGACATCGCGCGGACCTGCTGGCTGGCGGCGGGGCTGCCCGAGGAGGTGCCGGGCGTGACCGTGGACCGGCAGTGCGGTTCCTCGCAGCAGGCCGTGCACTTCGCGGCGCAGGGCGTGCTGTCCGGCACCCAGGACCTCGTGGTCGCGGGCGGCGTGCAGAACATGTCCATGATCCCCATCGCCTTCGCCACCCGGCAGGCCGCCGAACCGCTCGGCCTCACGGCGGGCCCCTTCGCGGGCAGCGAGGGCTGGCGGGCGCGGTACGGGAAGAAGCCGGTGAACCAGTTCGCCGGCGCCGAGATGATCGCCGCGAAGTGGGGGATCAGCCGGCAGGACCAGGAGGAGTTCGCGCTGCGCTCGCACCGGCGGGCGTTGCGGGCGATCGACGAGGGGCGCTTCGAGCGGGAGGTGGTGGCGTACGGCCGGGTCGGCGTCGACGAGGGACCGCGCCGGGACACCTCGCTGGAGAAGATGGCCGGGCTGAAGCCGGTCATCGACGGCGGCACGGTCACGGCCGCCTGCTCCTCCCAGGTCTCCGACGGCGCGGCGGCGATGCTGCTGGCCTCGGAGCGGGCACTGCGCGAACACGGGCTCACGCCGCGGGCCCGGGTGCACCATCTCTCGGTGCGCGGCGAGGACCCCATCCGCATGCTCACCGCACCCATACCGGCCACCGCCCACGCCCTGAAGAAGACCGGCCTGTCGATCGACGACATCGACCTCGTAGAGATCAACGAGGCCTTCGCCCCGGTCGTCCTGGCCTGGCTGAAGGAGACCGGCGCGGATCCCGACAAGGTCAACGTCAACGGCGGTGCGATCGCCCTGGGGCATCCGCTGGGGGCGACGGGGGTCAAACTGATGACGACCCTGCTGCATGAACTGGAGCGGACCGGGGGCCGGTTCGGGCTCCAGACGATGTGCGAGGGCGGCGGACAGGCCAACGTGACGATCATCGAGAGGTTGTGACGGCCGCCGCGCCGACCGGCCCTTCGCCTGCTGCTAGAAGCCCGTCAGCCGCTCCCGTGCCTCCTCCGCGTCCTTCATGATCCGCTCCACCAGCTCCCCGCACGACGGCAGGTCGTCGATCACCCCGGCGACCTGCCCGGACGCCATCACCCCCAGATCCGTACGGCCGTCCACCATCGCCGACCTGAGCAGCATCGGGGTGTTCGCGGCGAGCAGGACCTGGCTCCAGGTGAGGTCCTTGCCGTGTCTCATGGCCAGGCCGTCGTGGATCAGTCGCCGCCAGGTCAGCCCCGACAGCTTCCGGAAGCGGGCCGCCCGACGGACCGCGTGGACCAGGGACCTCGTCCGGCCGGAGTGCTCCAGCGCCGCCACCAGGTCCGTGCGGAGCATGCGGTGCGGCAGGCCGTCGACCGCCCGGGTCACCGTCACGTCCCTGACCGTCGCCGCCAGATACCGCGCCTTGACCGCGTCCGGCACCGTCGAGTCCGAGGTGAGCAGGAACCGCGTGCCCATCGCGACCCCCGCCGCCCCGTAGGCCAGGGCCGCGACCAGCCCCCGGCCGTCGAAGAAGCCGCCCGCCGCCACGACCGGTATGTCCACGGCGTCCACCACCTGCGGCAGCAGCACCGTCGTCGCCACCTCGCCGGTGTGCCCGCCGCCCTCGCCGCCCTGCACGATCACCGCGTCCGCGCCCCAGGCAGCGACCTTCTCGGCGTGCCGCCGGGCGCCGACCGAGGGGATGACGATCACGCCCGCCTCCTTGAGCTCGGTGATCAGCCCGGGGGAGGGCGCGAGGGCGAAGGACGCGACCCGCACACCCTCGTCGATCAGGACGCGGACCCGGTCGCCGGCGTCCGAGGCGTCCGCGCGCAGATTCACGCCGAACGGCGCGTCCGTACGCGACCTGACCTCGCGAACCGCCGCACGCAGCCGGTCGACGGTCATCGTCGCCGAGGCCAGGATGCCCAGCGCACCCGCGTTCGCCGTCGCCGAGACCAGCCGCGGTCCCGCCACCCAGCCCATCCCGGTCTGCACGATCGGGTGGCGGACCCCGACCAGCCGGGTCAGCGGCGTCTCCATCACGCACCGACCTCCCGGGCGCGCAGGTTCGCCGGGTCGATGACCTCGCGGATGAGGAGCAGCTCGTCGGCGGTGGGTTCGCGGGTCGGCGGCACGTCGTCCGGGACGAGAAGGTCGAACGCGGTCGCCTCCCTGACCTGCTCCGGCGTGACGCCCGGATGGAGCGAGGCGGCACGCATCGCGTGGTCGGGCGTGGCGAAGTCGAAGACGCCGAGGTCGGAGACGACACGGGGGATGCGGTGGTACCGGGCGTCGCCCGCGTGGTCGTAGCCCACCCCGCACACCATGTCGACCTTCTCGACGAACACCCGCCGGGAATGCCTCGGGACCCAGTAGCTGGTCGGATTGTTGAGCGTGTTGACGGGCGCGCCCCGCACCCCCAGCAACTGCCGCTTCGGCCGTTCCCAGTCGCCGATGCACGAGATGTTCTGGTTGCCGAAGCGATCGATCTGGCTCGCGCCCATCATGACGTGCCGCCGGCCGCCGGTGACGAGGGCCAGGTGCTGCCGGTACGGCAGCCAGCCCTCGGCCGTCCCGTCCGGGCGGACGACCATCGCCTCACCGTCGGTCAGCAGCAGGTCCGGCGAGAAGGTGAGCCGCGCCAGCCGGGCCCCCACCGACGGGATCAGGCCCATTGGGCTCGCAAGGATCTCACCGGCTCCGCGCCATGCCTCGGCGCAGGCGATCACGCAGTACTCGGCGCGGGTGGGCGGGAGATGGGGTGTGCCGGTGACCTCCGTCATGACCCCTCCCCGACCGCCGACTGGTACGCCTGCTCGTCCCCGCCGAGGAACCGCGCCGCGAACTGAGGCCAGGGCGTCGTCGCATACGTCTTCTGGAAGGCCTCGTCCCGGCCGTAGTCGGGGGCGCAGGACGTGAAATGCGCGCCGTTCGGGGCCTCGACGACCCCTGTCACCGTGTGCCGCTTGATCAGCAGCGACTGCGGTGCCGCGTCCTTCGTCAACTCGGCGGTGTCGACGACCCGTTCGCACGACACGTACGCCGCGTCCGCCGCCTCGCAGAACAGGTCGTCGAAGTAGGGGTCGGGGCCCAGATACCGCCCGTTGCCCAGCCGGTCGGCACGGTTGACGTGGACCAGGGCCGCGTCGAGCCGCAGGGCGGGCATGGCCACGAACGTCTCCCCGTCGTCGTACGGCGAAGTCACCGTCCGCAGGCCGGGGTTGACCCGCATCACGTCCGATCCGATCCCGGCCCGCACCGGCAGGAACGGCAGCCGGTGCGCGGCGGCGTGCAGTCCCCACATGAACATCGCCTCGTCGACCTCCATCAGCTCGAAGGCGCCGCGTTCGCGGGCCGCGCGATAGTGCGGTTCGAGGGGGATGGAGTCCAGCGTGGCGAAGGCGGCGACAAGCTTGCGGATCCGCCCGGCCGCGGCCAGCATCCCGACGTCCGGGCCGCCGTACGAGACGACGGTGAGGTCGGTGAGGTCGGACCGGAGCAGGGCCCTGACCAGGGCCATCGGTTTGCGGCGCGAGCCCCAGCCGCCGATGCCGAGGGTCATGCCGCTGTGCAGCCGGGAGACGACCTCGTCGGCGGTCATCGTCTTGTCACTCACCCTGCGGCCCCCTTCTCGCCGAAACTGTCACGGACCCGCTCGGCCACCCCGCTGAGACCGGCCTCGAAGGTGAAGCCCTGTTCGAAGCGGTAGCTGCGGCGCACGTCGACGGGGTCGATGCCGTTGATGGCCGCCTTGGCCAGGCGCAGCAACTGCCCGTCCTTGGCGGCGATCTCATGGGCCAGCTCCAGTGCCGCGGCCCGTAACCGCTCGCCCGGCACCACCCGCCACACCGAGCCGTGCGCGTGCAGCTCGGCCGCGGTCGCCGTGCGCGAGGTGTAGTACAGGGCGCGCATCAGGTGCTGGGGGACCAGCCGGGCCAGGTGCGTGGCCGCGCCCAGCGCTCCCCGGTCCAGCTCCGGCAGCCCGAAGGTGGCGTCCTCGCTCGCCACGATCGCGTCCGCGTTCCCCACCAGGCCGATACCGCCGCCCAGACAGAACCCGTGCACGGCCGCCACCACGGGCACCTCGCAGTCGTACACCGCGGCGAAGGCGTCGGCGCAGGCCTGGTTGACGCCGATCAGCGCACTGTGCCCGTCCCGCTGGATCTCCTTGATGTCCACGCCCGCGTTGAACCCGCGCCCCTCGGCCATGAGGACGACGCACCGGACCTCCGGATCCCGGCCGGCTGCCCGCACGGCGTCCGCCAGTGCGAACCAGCCGTGCACCGGCAGGGCGTTGACCGGGGGGAAGTCGACCGTGACGACGGCGATCCCATCCTTCTCGGGTCCCTTTTCCGGGGACGAGGTGGAGACACCCATGGCCGCATCAGCTACCTTTCCACCAAACGTTTGTTAGGTGAAGGGTAGCCGGGGATGAGGCTGGACGGGAAGGTCGTGGTCGTCACGGGCGGCACGCGCGGGGTCGGCGCAGGGACGGCGAGAGCCTTCGCCGAGGCCGGTGCGGACGTCGTCGTCTGTGCCCGCAGACAGCCCGAAGTGCCCTTGCCAGAGGCCGAGTTCAGACCGCTCGACCTCCGTGACCCGGACGCCGTACGTGCCTTCTTCACCGCCCTGCCCCGCCTGGACGTCCTCGTCAACAACGCGGGTGGCACACCGCACCGGCGATTGACGGACGCGGAGGCCGAGCGGCACGCGCGCGTGATCGAGCTGAACCTCGTGGCCCCGCTGACGGCGTCCCTGGCCGCGTACGAACACCTGAAGCGCGCGCGGGGGTCGGTGGTGATGATCGGCAGTGTCAGCGGCGGCCGCCCGTCGCCCGGGTCGGCCGCGTACGGGGCGGCGAAGGCCGGACTGGAGAGCCTGGCCCGCTCGATGGCGGTGGAGTGGGCGCCGGACGTCCGGGTCAACACGCTGGTCGTCGGCATGGTCCGCACCGAGCTCGCCCACCTCCACTACGGAGGTGCGGACGGCATCGCGCACGTCTCCCGCACCGTCCCGCTCGGCCGCCTCGCGGAACCGGCCGACGTCGGCGCGGCCGCCGTCTTCCTCGCCTCCGACGCCGCCGCCTACATCAGCGGGGCGAGCCTGCTCGTGCACGGCGGGGGTGAGCGGCCCGCGTTCCTGGACGCCGCAACGGTCAACAAGGAGGCATGACATGGGCCGGATGTGTGAGGGGCGGGTCGTGGCCGTCACCGGCGCGGGCCGGGGTCTCGGGCGCGCGCACGCGCTCGCGTTCGCCGCCGAGGGGGCGCGGGTCGTCGTCAACGACCTCGGTGTCGGTCTCGACGGCGCACCTGCCGCCGACAGCCCTGCCCGGCAGGTGGTCGACGAGATCCGCGCGGCGGGCGGCGACGCGGTCGCGCACGGCGCTGACGTGGCGACCGGGGCCGGGGCCGCGTCCCTGGTGGCGCTGGCGCTGGAGACGTACGGCCGTCTCGACACCCTCGTCAACAACGCCGGCTTTCTGCGCGACCGGATGCTGGTCAACCTCGACGAGGACGACTGGGACGCCGTCGTACGTGTCCACCTCAAGGGCCACTTCCTTCCGCTGAGGCACGCGGCCGCCCACTGGCGGGCGGAGGCGAAGGCGGGGCGCACGCCGGTCGCCCGGATCGTCAACACGAGCAGCGGCGCCGGGCTGTTGGGCTCGCTCGGCCAGGGCAACTACAGCGCCGCTAAGGCCGGCATCGTCGGCCTGACCCTGGTCGCCGCGGCTGAGCTCGCCCGCTACGGCGTCCAGGTCAACGCGATCGCCCCGGCGGCCCGCACGCGCATGACGGAACGGACCTTCGCCGAGACGATGACGGCCCCGGGTGCGGGCTTCGACGCCATGGCCACGGAGAACGTGTCCCCGCTGGTCGTCTGGCTGGGCTCGGCGGCAAGCGAAGGGGTGACGGGGCGGGTCTTCGAGGCGGAGGGCGGCCGGATCACGGTGATGGAGGGGTGGCGGGCGGGTCCGACGGTCGACAAGGGGGCGCGGTGGACGCCGGGCGGGGCGGGTGAGGCGGTGGTGAAGCTGTTGGGGGAGGCGGGAGAGCCGGGACCGGTGTACGGCGCGTGAGGGGGCTCCGCCCCGGACACCTGGATCTTTCAGCCCGTCCGGCGTTTGAGGACGAGGCCCGAAGGGCCGATGGCGGGGGTCTGGGGGCGCAGCCCCCAGGGATGGGACGGGTAGGGGCGGCGGGGGCGAGAACCCTACGTGTCGCACTCCAGTACCGTCCGGCACAACCCACACCGCGCCCGAACCCGCCCCCGCACCGGCACCCGAATCCGCTGCTGACACGTCGGACACGGGAACGACACCCGCAGCGGCCCCCGCCCCTCCGGCGTGAACGCGTACGGCACCCCGGGCAGGACGCCGGCCCCGGCCCCGGCCCCGGCCCCGTCGTCGTTCTGCGCATGCCGCCGATCGCGCGCGTACCGGCGGCGCCCCACCCACCCCGCCCCCGTCAGCGGAGGCTGCTGTTCGTCGCGCCGGGCCTCGGCGAGGCCCTTCGCATACGCCGTGTACGCCTGTGGACTGGTGAACCACACCGACGGATCCTCGGCGAAGACCAGCGCCCGCTTGGCGAGGACGTACCCGAACTCCTCCGGCGTCAGATACCCCAGCTTCTGCGAGGACGCCGCGTCCTCCCGGTACGCGTCGAGGAGCAGCCAGCCCGCGCCGAGATACGTCGTCGCCGTGTCCGTGAGGATCTCGTTGTCGCGCGTGCCGGGGAAGGACAGGCCCAGGCGGTGCAGGTACACGTGCGCCACCTCGTGGGCGAGAGCCGCCCCGATGTCCCGCCGATGCGTACGGAAGCGGTCGTTCAACTCGACGAAGTACTCCGGCCCGGCGGCGAGTTCGACGTTCGCGGCATGGGACATCTCGCGGAAGCCGACGATCAGACGGGCGTCCGGGAGGCGATAGTGCCGCACGAGCTCGTGGGCCACCCGCTGCGCCCCCAGATACAGGTCGTCCGTGTCGCAGAACGCCACGTCGGCCGGAGCCACGCTGGTCGCGAACGTCTGGACGGTGTCGTACGACAGCCGCTTGTAGAGCGCGGTGATCGAGGCCCGCACCGTCTCCAGGTGTGGGAAGCCGTGCTGGACCGGTCCGCCGTTCGCCACGCCCGTACCCCCAAGACGCCTGGAACCCGATTCCACTCTACGGGGATGTGAGGGCTTTTTCCCCGGCGAGGTTCCACATCCGGGACGTGAGATCCGTCCTTGTCAAACATGCCACCTGATCTTCATACTGCGGGCCGCCCAACACGCCATGAAAGGACGTCTGTTGACCCACAGCTCGCCGAAGAGAAGCGGCATGACCCTGGCCAAGAGAGCCGCCGCGGTAGCTGCCGTCGCGCTCACGGTCGCCTCCCTCCAGCCCCTCAGCGCGAACGCCGCGTCCACCCGCGTCGTCGGTGGAACGCCCGCCGCGCAGAACGAGTTCCCGTTCATGGTCCATCTCTCCATGGGCTGCGGCGGGGCGCTCTACAAGAAGGACGTCGTCCTGACCGCGGCCCACTGCATGAACGGCTCCGGCAACGACACCAGCATCACCGTCACCGCGGGGGTCAACGACCTCGACTCCTCGGCGGCGATCAAGGTCAAGTCGACGAAGGTCAAGGTGGCCACCGGCTACGACGGCAACGGCAAGGACTGGGCGCTGATCAAGCTCGCCCGGCCCATCGACAAGCCGACGCTGAAGATCGCCACCACGGACCGCTACAACCGCGGCATGTTCACGATCGCCGGATGGGGCGACACCGTCGAGGGAGGCGGCACGGGCACGACCAAGCTCCGCAAGGCCACCGTTCCCTTCGTCGCCGACCGCGTGTGCAAGCGCCACTACGGGAACCGGCTGGTGTCGAAGGAGGAACTGTGCGCCGGCTGGCAGAGCGGCGGCATCGACACCTGCCAGGGCGACTCGGGCGGCCCCATGTTCCGCAAGGACGACGCGAACAAGTGGATCCAGGTCGGCATCGTCAGCTGGGGCGACGGCTGCGCCCGCACCGGCGTGCCCGGCGTCTACACCGAGGTCAGCACCTTCGCCAAGGACATAGCCCGGGCGGCGAACGCCCTCTAGGCGGTCGCCGCACCAGGAGTGCGTCAGACGGCCCGGAGCACCGGGGCACCCGCCTCGCCGGACCCCGACCGGGCCGTCCCCTCCAGCTCCAGGACCCACACCTCGTTGCCGCCCTCCCGCAGGACGGGACCGGGGACATACAGCGAGCGCTGCGGGCCGGCGCACCAGTAGCGGCCGAGGCCGAAGCCGTTGATCCACACGAATCCGCGGGTCCAGCCCGGCAGCTCCAGACGGGCGTCACCCGCACCCCGCACCGTGACCGTGCCCCGGTAGAGACCCGGCGAGCCGTCCTCGGGCAGCTCCCGTGAGGGCACCGCCCGGACCTTCTCGAAGTCGTCCAGCGCCTCCAGCCGCAGCCCACGCGCGCGTACGTCGTGCAGGTACTGCCGCTCGTGCAGGACGCCCCCCGTGATCCCCTTGGGCTCGCCCAGCCGCGGCCCGTAGTTGACCCTCCCCAGGGACTCCACCCACAGCTCCACGCGCGCGTACCCGGCGACCGGCTCCTTCAGGCCCGCGTCGTCCTCGGTCAGCACCCCGGCCCGCTCCCCGTCGACGTACACCACGGCGAGATCCCGCAGCCCGCGCACCGTCAGCGGATACGGCCGCCGCGGCCCCGGCACCGTCACCTCGTACCGCACCAGGCCCCGCCCGACGCCCAGTTCCTCGAACGTGGGCGGGACGGGCCCGGACGTCTGCGCGCCGCCCAGCGTCTCCAGCACGTCACCCAGGGACGCCCAGTCGGTCAGGTCCGCCCCGGCCGCGGTACCCAACGGCGCGGGCGCGGGCGGGACTTCGGGCAGGTCACCGTCGGCGTACTCGGCGAGGACCTCGCGGAAGGCCCAGAACTTCGCCGTGGGGCGGCCGTACTCGTCGATCGGGGCGTCGTAGTCGTACGACGTCACGTCGGGCTCCAGCGGCCCGTCGTGCAGCGCCCCGCCGCCCCGGTTGGCGCCCGCCCAGCCGGCGAAGTTCGTACCGCCGTGCGCCATGTACAGGTTGACCGACGCACCGCACTCAAGGATCTCCCGCAGGGCCGCCGCCGCGTCCCGCGGATCGCGCACGACATGCTCGCCGCCCCAGTGGTCGAACCAGCCGCACCAGAACTCCATGCACATCAGCGGGCCGTCCGGGCGGTGCCGGCGCAGCGCCTCGAACGCCTCGTGCGCGTGGGAGCCGAAGTTCACCGTCGCCAGGATCCCCGGGACGGAGCCGCCGGAGAGCATGTGGTCCTCGGGGCCGTCCGAGGTGAACAGCGGGACCGTGACGCCGTACTCGCGCAGCAGGTCCGCCAGACGACGCAGATACTCCGCGTCCGAGCCGTAGCTGCCGTACTCGTTCTCGACCTGCACCATGATCACCGGACCGCCGCGGTCGATCTGCCGGGGCACGATCTCGTCTCCCAGCCGCCGGAACCAGCTCGCCACGTACCCCAGCCAGCGCTCGTCACGGGTACGCGCGCGTGCGCCCACCTCGGCCGTCAGCCAGTGCGGCAGCCCGCCGTTCTCCCACTCGGCGCAGATGTACGGACCCGGCCGCACGATCGCCCACAGCCCCGCCTCCCGGGCCGCGTCCAGGAACCGGCCGAGCGCCCGCACGTCCCGGCCGTGCCCCGGCGCCGGCTCGTGCAGGTTCCACGGCACATACGTCTCCACGCAGTTGAGGCCCATCGCCCGCAGCATCGCCAGCCGGTGCCCCCACTGCGCCTCGTGCACCCGGAAGTAGTGCAGCGCGCCGGACAGCAGCCGCACCGGCCGCCCGTCCAGCAGGAAGTCTTCGTCCCCCACCGTGAACTCGCTCATACGCCCCACCCTCGCCCCTGGCGCAGGTCAGGGTCCATGGACAAAGATCGGCGCTGCTTGGACGGAAACCGCACGCAGTGCAAGGGGCCGCGGATGTACCACACCTGGATGCGGTTCTTCACGCCCGGCCCGGCCCATCACCGGCTCGGCCTGGTCTGCCTCGGCGTCGGCCTCCAGTACGGCGCCCTGCCCACCGTCGGGCCCAGGATCCTGGACCATCATGTCGCCGTCGTCATCAGTTCCGGCGGCGGGTGGTACGCCGACCCCCACGGCCGCCGTACGACCGTCACCGCACCCACGCTGCTGTGGCTCACCCCCGGCGTCCCGCACCACTACGCGCCCGATCCGGGCACCGGCTGGGACGAGGGCTTCGTCGACTTCGGCGGTCCCGCCACCGCGTCGTACAGCGAACTCGGCTACATCGAGCCGGACCGCCCCGTCGTGCCCCTGTCCGACGCCTCCGGCCCGCGGGCCGTCATCGGACGCATGGCGCGCGCCGCCCGCCGGGACAACCCCCTCCTGGAGGTCGAGACCGGCGCCGCCGTCCACGAACTCCTCGTCGCCCTGCGCCGCGCGCGTGCCGACCTCGCCCCCGACGGCGACCAGGTCCTCAAGGCCCTCGCCCGCGACGCGTGTCTGCCCCTGACGGTCGCCGACCACGCCGCCCGGCACGGCATGACCCTCGCCGAACTGCGCACCGCCGTACGGCGCGGCGCCGGATGCAGCCCCAAGGACTATCTGCTCGGCATCCGCCTGGGCCGGGCCAAGGAACTGCTCGCCGCCACCGAGCTGCCCGTCGCCGCCGTCGCCCGCCGCGTCGGCTACGACGACCCCGCCTACTTCTCCCGGCTGTTCACCCGCCGCGTCGGCATGGCCCCGGTCCGCTTCCGCGCCCAGCAGGGCCGCACCGTCCCCGGCGGCTGGAGCAACCAGGTCCCCGACCCCGACGATCCACCCGTGATCGGACGAACGATCGACTGAAGCCGCCCCGTAGGCTGGGCGCTCATGACCAGCAACACGTCCCCCAGCGGCGTCGACCCCGCCGTCCGCGAGGAGCTCGCCCGGCTGCGCGACAGCATCGACAACATCGACGCGGCCGTCGTCCACATGCTCGCCGAACGCTTCAAATGCACCCAGCAGGTCGGTCATCTCAAGGCCAGGCACCAGCTCCCGCCCGCCGACCCCACCCGCGAGGCCAGCCAGATCGCGCGCCTGCGCACCCTGGCCGAAAACGCCAAGCTGGACCCCGCGTTCGCGGAGAAGTTCCTCAACTTCATCATCGCCGAAGTGATCAGGCACCACGAGAGCATCGCCGAGGACGCCCTCAACGGCACCGAGCCGACGACGCACCACCCCTAGGGACCCTCAGCCCGGCATGTCGCCATATTCCCGGCCGAGGGGCGGCCCCCGCCCCCGCCCGCGGCACGAACGACGCAAAGGTGACGACAGGACGTAGACAGACCCTCCCGAGGGAGTGACACGGCGGCCCGGGCGGGGCATGCTGCGCTGTGCACCGCATGCCAGCTGACACGCACTCCCCGTCAGCGCCCCCGGACATACCCTGCATGTCCACGCGGGAGGGACGTCGGGCCATGCCGTCGGATGCCAAGATCCTCATCGTCGACGACCACGAGGACACGCTGTACGCGCTGGAGAGCGCCCTCGCCCCGCTGGGCTACCGACTGGCCCGTGCCACCAACGGTGACGACGCGCTCAAGCAGGTGCTCCGCGGGCAGGTCGGCCTGCTGCTCCTGGACGTCCGCATGCCCGGCGTCAGCGGGCTGGACGTGGTGCGCTACATGCGGCGAGTGGAACAGACCCAGCACATACCGGTCATCCTCCTCACCGGCTTCGGCGCGGACCAGGAGCTGGTGGCCGCCGCCTTCGGGCTCGGCGTCGCCGACCTGGTCATGAAACCCATCGACCCCTGGGCGCTGCGCACCAAGGTCCGCTACCTGTACGACGCCCACGAGCGCCAACGCGCCCTGGAGCGGGAGGTCCGCGCGTTACGGGCCCTGGTCAAGGACGACACCACGCTCGCACAGCCCGGGCCGCGCCCCGCCCTGCCCCACCCCGAAGCCCGTGTCCCGCCCCAGCGGGACAGCCCGGCGGCCACGGCCCAGGACCGGACATAACGCACGTACCGATCCGCCTCTGTGCCTTGTCAGCGGCATCAGGCAGCATGTCCTGCATGTCCGTACTCACGCGCGACGAAGCGCAGACCCGTGCCCAGCTACTCGACGTTCACCGCTACACGATCGAACTCGATCTGACCACCGGGGACGAGACCTTCGAGTCGCATACCGTCATCAGGTTCTCCACGCGCGCCGACGCGGACACGTTCGTCGAGATCAAGCCGGCCGAGTTGCGCTCCGTCACCCTGGACGGACACCCCCTCGACCCCGCGACCCTGGACGACAACCGGCTGCCCCTGAAGGACCTCACCGCCGGCGAGCACGAACTGCGCGTCGAAGCGGCCATGGACTACTCCCGCACCGGCGAGGGCATGCACCGCTTCACCGACCCCGTCGACGGCGAGACCTACCTCTACACGCAGTTGTGCATGGACGACGCCCAGCGCGTCTTCGCCGCCTTCGACCAGCCGGACCTCAAGGCCGTATTCCACCTGTCCGCCAAGGCGCCCGAAGGCTGGACCGTCCTGGCCAACGGCATCACCGAACACCTCGGGCAGGGCCGCTGGCAGGCCGCACCCACCCCGCGGATCTCCACCTACCTCGCCGCCCTCGCCGCCGGCCCCTGGCACTCCGTGCGCACCGAACACCGCGGCCTGCCCTTCGGCCTGCACTGCCGCCGCTCGCTCGCCCCCTACCTCGACACCGACACCGACGAGCTCTTCCAGATCACACGCGCGTGCTTCGACCGCTACCACGAGAAGTTCGACGAGCCCTACCCCTTCGACTCCTACGACCAGGCGTTCGTCCCCGAGTTCAACGCCGGCGCCATGGAGAACCCCGGGCTGGTCACCTTCCGCGACGAGTTCGTGTACCGCTCCGCCGTCCCGGACACCGAGCGGCAGACCCGCGCCGTGGTCATCGCCCACGAGATGGCCCACATGTGGTTCGGCGACCTCGTCACCCTGCGCTGGTGGGACGACATCTGGCTCAACGAGTCCTTCGCCGAGTACATGGGCTACCAGACCTGCGCCGAGGCCACCCGCTTCACCGACACCTGGACCGACTTCGGCACCGCCCGCAAGGCCTGGGGCTACGACGCCGACCATCGCCCCTCCACCCACCCCGTCGCCCCCGAGAACGTCGACGACACCGCCTCCGCCATGCTCAACTTCGACGGCATCTCGTACGCCAAGGGCGCCTCCGCGCTGCGGCAGCTGGTGACCTGGCTCGGCGAGAAGGACTTCCTCACCGGCATCAACACCCACTTCGCGCGCCACAGGTTCGGCAACGCCACCCTCGCCGACTTCATCGACTCCCTCGCCGCGGCCACCGAACGAGACGTCCACGCCTGGGCCGACGCCTGGCTGCGCACCACCGGCGTCGACACCCTCGTCCCGGCCGTCACCCGCGGCGACAACGGCACCTACACGCTCGCCGTCGACCACCTCGGCAGCCGCACCCACCGCATCGCCGTCGGCCTGTACGACCAGGACCTCGGCGACGGCGAGGGCCACCTCACCCTGCGCGAACGCCTCGACCTCGACGTCCCGCAGGCCGCGCCGCAGCCCATCGGCAAGCGCCCGGCGCTACTGCTGCTCAACGACGGCGATTTGACCTACGCCAAGGTCCGCTTCGATGCCGAATCCTTCGAGACCGTCCGTGCCGGCCTCGCCGGCCTGCCCGACCCGCTCACCCGCGCGGTCGTATGGAACGCGCTGCGCGACGCCGTCCGCGACGGCGAACTGGCCCCCACCGCCTACCTGGCCGCCGCCCGCGCCCACCTCCCGCGCGAGAGCGAACTCGCCGTCGTCCAGGCCGTCGTCGCCTTCGCCGCCGCCCAGGTCACCGACTGCTACCTCGCCCCCGAGGAGCGGCCCGCCGCCCTGGCCACCCTCTCCGCCCTGTGCCGCGACCTCATCCGCCGCACCGAGGACGGCGACAACCCCGGCCTGCGCCTGATCGCCGTACGCCACTTCATCGACGTCGCCGCCCACCCCGACACCATCGCCGCCTGGCTCGCCGACGGCACCGTGCCCGGCGGACCCGAACTCGACCCCGACCTGCGCTGGCGCGTCCTGGCCCGGCTGGCCGTCCTCGGCGCCGTCGACGAGGCGGCCATCGCCGCCGAACTGGAGCGCGACCCGAGCGCCACCGGCCAGGAGGGCGCGGCGCGCTGCCGGGCCGCCCTGCCGGACGAGGACGCCAAGACGAAGGCATGGGAGGCCATGTTCGGCGGCGACGGCCGCGCCGACCTGTCCAACTACCTCTTCATCGCCACGGCCCAGGGCTTCTGGCAGCCCGAACAGGCCGACCTGCTCCGCCAGTACGTGCCGCGCTACTACAAGGACGCGGTCGCTGTCGGCGCCCGCCGCGGCCCCGCCATCGCCGACGCCGCCGGCCGCCACGCCTTTCCGGTGCACGCCGTCGACGCCGACGCCCTGCAACTGGGCGAGGAGTGCCTGCGCGACGGCCGGCCGGTCCCGGCGCTGCGACGCAGGCTCGCCGACCAACTCGACGACCTGGCACGGGCGTTGCGGGTGAGGGAGGGCTAGTCCTTCCGACGTAGGCCCGTACTGGTTCCCACGGCCGATGCGGTGGGCTGACCTTCCTTCCTAGGCTCGACGAGCCCAAGGAAGATCAGCCCTCAGCCGCGGAGGAACCCTGTGATCGTCGTGACCGGCGCCACCGGCAACGTCGGACGTGCCCTCGTCGAGCGTCTCGTCGACGCGAACCGGCCCGTGCGGGCGCTCACCCGTGATCCCCGGCGGGCCGGACTGCCCGCGCCCGCCGAGGCGGTCCGGTTCGACCCCGACCGGCCCGCCGCGCTGTTCGAGGGCGCGACCAGGCTGTTCCTGTACGTCCAGGCACTCGGCGGGCGGACCGGGGCCCTGCTGGAGGCCGCTCGCGCCGCGGGCGTCCAGCATGTCGTCCTCCTCTCCTCCGGGATCATCGAGGAAGGCGCCGACGACGCCCGCGCGTCCCACCCGATCCACGTCATGCACGCCACCGCCGAGCGGCAGATCCGCGACAGCGGCCTCGCGTGGACCTTCCTGCGCCCGAACGCCTTCGCGGTGAACGCCCTGCACTGGGCCCCTCAGATCCGTGCCGGCCACCGCGTCAGGGGCGTGTTCCCCGACGGGCTGGGCGCGCCGATCCACGAGGACGACATCGCCGCCGTCGCCGAACGCACCCTCGTCGAGGACGGCCACGAGGGCGCCGTCCACCGGCTCACCGGGCCCGAGGCCATCTCCAACGCCGGCCAGGTCGAGGAGATCGGCCGGGCCCTCGGCCGCGCCCTGGAGTTCGTGGAGACACCGCCGGACCAGGCGGGCCCGGAGCTGTTCCCGTCCCTGCCGCCGCACATGCTCCAGCCCCTGCTCAAGGCCTTCGCGGCCACGGTCGGTGTGACGCCGGAGATCACCGACACGGTGCAGAAGATCACCGGCGACCCCGCCCGCACCTTCGCCCGGTGGGCCGAGGACCACGCCGACGACTTCCGGAACTGAGAAGCCCGAGCCGTCCCGCCCGAGCCGCCTGAGGCGCCCCGCCCGAGCCCCCTACTCCGCGATCCGCGGCACGCATCATCCGACACGCGTTCCCCGTACGGAAATACCCCCTTTCGGGTTCCGATCATTGGGCTTTTCGGACGCGAACGCGCATCGGCGTACAAGCTGGAAGTCCTTCTTGCCCAGCGCCCGGGAGGACACGATGAGCACACCGCAGTCGCTCGCTTCAGGCCCGGAAGGCCCCCACGCCCTGCGGCCGTTGCTCGACATCGTGCTCGACGCGCTGAGCGAGGGCGCCGGGGCACGCGCGGGCGCACTGCCACGGGGCGGCCCGGAAGCGGTGGCCGCGCGCATGCGGGACGCCGTCGGCGACGTACTGCCGGCCGAGGGCGACCCGAACGCCCTCCACACCGTCGTCCGCGCCCTCGCGGAGACCGCCGCCGACCCCGCCGACCCCCTGTGCACCGCCCACCTCCACTGCCCGCCCCTCGCAGTCGCCGCCGCCGCAGACCTCGCCGCCTCCACCCTCAACCCCTCGCTGGACTCCTGGGACCAAGCGCCCGGCGCCTCGGAGTTGGAGGCCCTGGTGACCGGAGCTCTCACCCGGGAGGTCTTCAGCACCGAGACCGCCACCGCCCCGACCCCACCCGGTGCCACCCCCTCCGCCCTCATGACCACCGGCGGCTCCGAATCCAACCAACTCGCCCTCCTCCTCGCCCGAGAAGCGCGCGGCGCCGGCGTCAGGCTCGTCCACGGAGCCAACGCACATCACTCCCTGCCACGAGCCGCCTGGCTGCTCGGGCTGTCCGAGCCCGTCGTCGTGCCCGCCCCCGCCGGCGTCCTCGACCCCGCCGCACTCGACGAGGCCCTCACACAGCTGCCCGGTCCGCATCTCGTCGCCGCCACCGCCGGGACCACCGACGCCGGGCTCATCGACCCCCTTCCCGAGATCGCCGCGCTGTGCGCCGCCCACGGCGCCCGACTGCACGTCGACGCCGCCTACGGCGGAGGCCTGCTGTTCAGCGACCGCTACCGTGACCGGCTCCGCGGACTCGACGCCGCCGACACCGTCACCCTCGACCTGCACAAGCTGGGCTGGCAGCCCGTCGCCGCCGGGCTTCTCGCCGTACGGGACCGGCGGGCCCTCGCGGTGCTCCACCACCACGCCGGCTACCTCAACGCCGACGACGACATCGAGGCGGGCCTGCCCGACCTGCTCGGCCGATCGCTGCGCACCAGTCGCAGGCCCGACGTCCTCAAGATCGCCGTCACTCTCAAGGCCCTCGGCCGCACCGGACTCGGCCGGCTCGTCGAGCAGGTCTGCGCCAGGGCCAGTGAGTTCGCCGACCTCGTCCACGGTCACCCCGCGTTCGAGCTCTACGACCCGCCCACCATCAGCACGGTCCTGTTCCGGCCCGCACACGCCTGCGACGCCGCCGTCGCCGCCGTACGCCGAAGGCTCCTCACCGACGGCCGCGCGGTCCTGGGCCGGGCCCGCATAGACGGACGCCTGTGGCTCAAGACCACCCTCCTCAACCCCCACACGCGCCCGGACGACCTGGCCGCCCTCCTGAAACTGGTGGAAGGAAACACCCCCGGATGAGCTCGCAGACCAACCCCCGCACCGGCCCCCACCCCACCCCCCGTCTCACCGCCCCCCGCGCCGGCGCCCACTCGGGCGGCCACCCGAGCCCCCGCACGAGCCCTCCCACGAGCCTCAAGGAAGCCCCCGACACCGCCCCTCGAGCGGACCTCCACCCGAGCCCCCGCCCAGCTCCCGACACCACCCCCCACCCGGCCCTCGGGACGCCGCCCCCGCACCCCGACCCCGCACACACCGCCCCTTCGCACCACACCCACGCGCACCCCGACCCGCCGCACCCCGACCCCGACACACCCCGCGACCTCGTCGGCATCGGCATCGGCCCCTTCAACCTCTCCCTCGCCGCCCTGGCCCACCCCCTCACCGAGCTCGACACCGTCTTCTACGAGCAGCGCCCCGCCTTCGCCTGGCACCCCGGGCTCCTCATCGACGGCTCCCGCATCCAGGTCCCGTTCCTCGCCGACCTGGTGACACTCGCCGACCCCGCCAGCCCGTGGTCGTTCCTCAGCTACCTCAAGACCCGCGAGAGGCTCTTCCCCTTCTACTTCGCCGAGCGCTTCCACATCCAGCGCGCCGAGTACGACGCCTACTGCCGCTGGGTCTGCGAGAACCTCCCCGGCCTGTCCTTCGGCCACCAGGTCGACGCGATCCGCTTCAACCCCGAACGCGACGTGTTCGAGGTCGACTTCACCCAGCTCGACCCCGGCGGGGACGCCGAAGCCCTCGGCCGTACGTACGCGAAGAACATCGTCCTCGGCATCGGCACCGAACCGGACGTCCCCGACCCGCTCAGGCCCCTCGTCGACGCACCCACCGTCCCCGTCATCCACGCCGCCGACTACCTCGACCACCGCGAGACACTCCTCGCCGCCGAGCACATCACCGTCATCGGCTCCGGACAGTCAGGCGCCGAGATCTTCCTCGACCTGCTCCGCCGCCGCCCCACCGGACGCGAGCGGCTGCACTGGCTCGGCCGCACCGAGGCCTTCGCACCCATGGAGTACTCCAAGCTCGGCCTGGAGCACTTCACCCCCGACTACACCCGCTACTTCCAGGCCCTCGCCGAACCCGTCCGCGACAAGCTCGTCACCTCCCAGTGGCAGCTGCACAAAGGCATCGACGCCGACACCCTGGCCGCCATCCACGACGAGCTCTACCGCCGCACCCTGGACGGCGGCTGGCCCGACACCGTCCTCACCCCGGGCGTCCAGGTCCGCACCGCCGGCCGGATCGCCACCACCAAGGTCGAACTGCACCTGGAGCACATCCACCAGAACACCCGCTCGCGCCTGACCACCGACGCGGTCGTCCTCGCCACCGGCTACCGCGAACGCCCCCTGGGCCGCATCCTCGCCGGCCTCGACCCCTACCTGCGCCGCGACAGCCAGGAACGCCCACGCATCGACGACCAGTACCGCCTGGTCATGGACCCGTCCGTCACAGGCGCCGGCTGCCACGTCTACGTCCAGAACGCCGAACGCCACACCCACGGCGTCGGCACCCCCGACCTCGGCCTCGCGGCCTGGCGCAGCGCCAGCATCCTCAACTCCGTCACCGGCCAGGAGACCTACCCCCTCCCCACCCGGACGGCGTTCACCACCTTCGGCCTCGAACAGCAGGAGCCCCGGATCCCGCGGGCGCGTCAGCCGAAGACGCTGACACCGCTCCTGGACGGGATCTGAGGCTCCTGACGAGAACGACCGCGGACCTAGAACACCGGCGTACCGTTCCGCGTGAGCTTCCAGTCCACCGACGCGAAGCCCTTCGGGTCCAGCACACCCTTCGCGGTCACCCACTCCGCGATCCGGGTGCGGATCTCCGTCGACTCCGACCACAGCTCCGGAGCCGACGCCACATGCGGGAACGCCCCGCCGCCGTTGGCCCGGTAGTTGTTCACCGCGAACACGAACTGCTGCGCGTCATCCAGCGCGGCACCGTCGTAGGCCAGGTTCCTGATCCGCGAACCCGCCGCCTGCGCGATGTCGATCTCGTACGACAGCCCCGACACGTAGTCGTAGTTGTAGTCGGGACGGTTGCCCGCGTTCGTCAGCTTCTCCACGTCGACGACCGCGTCGGCGGCGGTCTGCACGAAGTACTGCGCCGAGTACTCCAGGTACGCCTTGATCTGCGCGCCCGTCAGCAGCTTGGCGACCAGCGTGTTGTCGTAGACGTACAGGCTCGACAGATCCCGGATCGTCACGTCGCCGGCCGGGATCTCCGAGGTGCGGGAGAAGGGGGAGGCCTGCGAGATGACAGGCAGCGAGGCGTGCTCCGTGCCCTCCAGCGCCGCCCTGACGACGTCCTCCTGCACCTTGGTGATCAGGTCGATGATCGGGGCGTCCTTGTAGCGCGCCTCGACCGTCGTCAGCTTCTCGGTGGCCGTGCCGACCACCTGGTTGACGTACTCCACCACGATGTCGTGGTCGTCCTTCAGCAGCTTGGTGATCTTCGGGTCGTCGGCGACCGTCTTCGAGTCGCGCACCGTCGCCTTCACCGACTCGACCGACCAGCGGCCCTTGTCGAAGACCAGCTCGAAGTCGAACAGGGACAGCCGCTGCGCGTAGCACAGCGGCTCCGACAGCACGACCGTCCTGCCCGTCTTCTCGTTCTTGACCAGCAGCTCCGCGATCTCCGTGTGCGCGTGCCCGACGAGAATCGCGTCGATGCCCGGCACCTGCTGCGCCACCAGCGCCGCCGAGTTCTCGATGTACGGCAGCTGATCACCGTACGACGACGTCCCCGACGAACCGGAGTGCGCGGACACGACCACCACGTCCGCACCCATCGAGCGCAGCTTCGGCACCCACTTCGCGGCCTGCTCCTCCAGCCCCGGGAACACCATCCTGCCCTCGACGTACGCCTTGTCCCAGATCGCGATGCCGGGGTTGGTCAGACCGAGGACCGCGACCTTCACATCAGGGGCGCCCGGCACACAGAACCTCTTGACGAAGTACGGCGGGAAGGCGGGCTTCAGCGTCTTCGCGTCCAGCGCGTTCGCACCCAGCAGCGGGAAGTGGCACTGGTCCTCGAACTTGCGCAGCGTCTCGATGCCGTAGTTGAACTCGTGGTTGCCGAGGGCCACCGCGTCGTACCCGATCGCGTTCATCGCCGCCGCCATCGGGTGGACCGGCCCACCCTTCGCGGTGATCGGGTCGACCTTCGCGTAGTAGTACGTCAGCGGAGTGCCCTGGATCGTGTCGCCCGCGTCGATGAGCAGCGTGTTCCGGCGGCCCTTCTCCGCACGGACCTGGTTCACCAGCGTCGAGACACGCGCCAGGCCCTTGGCGTTGCCCTGCGCGTCCGCGTACTGCGCGTCCTTGAAGTAGTCCCAGTTGAAGATGTTGCCGTGCAGGTCGGTCGTGCCCATCACCGTCAGCGCGTACCGCTTCTTCGGCCGGGCGCCCTTCGCCGTCTGAGCGGCCTGCGCCGCCGGGGCGGCCACCGCACCGGCAACCGCCACCCCCGCTCCGGTCACGGCGGACTTGGTCAGAAACTTCCGGCGGTTCAACGGCATGAGTGCTTCTCCCGGCGAATTGGTCAACAACGCGCGTAGATTCTGACCTGGCCATGGCGAGCAGCAACAGACCCCGCAGGTTTCGATCTGATGACCCACGAGGGCCGTAACCCAGCAAGCGATGACAGAGTGGGACGTATGACCGCCCCTTCAGAGGAACTTCAGCCCGCCGTCCCCTACGGCACCCCCGAAGCCCCCCGCATCGCCGTCCGCGGCGAGGCCCACCTCGAAGTCGACCCCGAGATCGCCCGCATCGGCGTCACCGTGGCCTCCCGCGGCAAGGACCGCCGCGCCGCCCTGGACGACCTCACCCGCCGCAACACCGGCGTCCTCGACCTCATCAAGACCTACGGCGACGCGGTCGAGCGACTGGAGACCGGCGCCTTCTCCATCAGCCCCGAACTGAAGGAAAAGGGCCGCGGCGAACGCATCCACGCCTACCACGGCCGCGTCCACATCACCGCCGAACTCACGGACTTCACCGCCCTCGGCGAACTCACCACCCGCCTGGCCGACTTGGACCTCACCCGCGTGGACGGCCCCTGGTGGGCCCTGCGCCCCGACTCGCCGGCCCACCGGGAGGCCCGACAGCAGGCGGTACGAGAAGCCGTGCAGCGCGCACGGGAATACGCCGAGGCGCTGGGGACCTCCTTGACCGCACTGCTGGAGCTCGCCGACATCGGCGCAGAGAACGCCCCGCAGACCCGCGGCGGCCGTATGCGCTCCATGGCCTACGCCGCCGAAGAGGACTCCGCCGCCCCCCTCGACCTCGAACCCCAGCGGCAGCACGTCCACGCCGAGGTCAACGCGCGATTCACCATGGCACCGCCGCGCCTGTGAATAACCCTTCAGGGGCGCATCGAACGCTCATCGGAGCACCCCGCCGCACAATTCAACACTTGTCAATAGCCCTTCACGCAAAGGTTGTTGAGTAGTCATACGGCACCAATTCACTACCCGCCGGTAAGTCATAGAGTCGAAACATGCGCCGAGCGAAAATCGTCTGCACCCTGGGCCCCGCCACCGACTCGTACGACCAGATAAAGGCACTGGTCGACGCCGGAATGGACGTCGCCCGATTCAACCTCAGCCACGGCGGTCACCCCGACCACGAGGAGCGCTACGAGCGCGTGCGGAAGGCATCCGACGAAACCGGCCGCAGCGTCGGCCTCCTCGCCGACCTTCAAGGCCCGAAGATTCGCCTCGGCCGCTTCACCGAAGGACCCGTACTCCTTGAACGCGGCGACACCTTCACCATCACCGTCGAGGAGGGCGCGGACGGCGACCGCCAGCAGTGCGGCACCACCTACTCCGGCCTCGCCGACGACGTCACCCCCGGCGAACGCATCCTCGTCGACGACGGCAAGGTCTGCCTGGAGGTCACCTCCGTCGACGGCCCGCGCGTCCACACGACCGTGGTCGAAGGCGGCATGGTCTCCGACAACAAGGGCCTCAACCTCCCCGGCGTCGCCGTCTCGGTCCCCGCCCTCTCCGAGAAGGACGAGGACGACCTGCGCTGGGCCCTGCGCACCGGCTTCGACGTCATCGCGCTGTCCTTCGTCCGCTCCGGCCGCGACATCGAGGACGTCCACCGCATCATGGACGAGGAAGGCCGCCGCCTGCCCGTGATCGCCAAGGTGGAGAAGCCGCAGGCGGTCGAGGCGATCGACGACATCGTGGCCGCGTTCGACGGCATCATGGTCGCCCGCGGCGACCTCGGCGTGGAGATGCCGCTGGAGCAGGTCCCGATCGTCCAGAAGCGCGCGATCAAGCTGGCCAAGCGCAACGCCAAGCCAGTGATCGTAGCCACCCAGATGCTCGACTCGATGATCGACAACTCGCGCCCGACCAGGGCGGAGGCGTCGGACGTGGCGAACGCCGTCATCGACGGCACGGACGCCGTGATGCTGTCCGGCGAGACGAGCGTCGGCAAATACCCGATCGAGACGGTCCGGACGATGGCGAAGATCGTCGAGGCCGCCGAGGAGGACATCCTCGCCAAGGGCCTCCCGCCCCTGACCGAACGCAACAAGCCCCGCACCCAGCCCGGCGCGGTCGCCCGCGCGGCGGCCGAGATCGGCGACTTCCTGGGCGCGAAGTTCCTGGTCGCCTTCACCCAGTCCGGCGACACCGTCCGCCGCCTCTCCCGCTACCGCTCGCCGATCCCGCTGCTGGCGTTCACGCCGGAGCCCGCGACGCGGTCGCAGCTGAGTCTGACGTGGGGTGTGGAGACGTTCCTGGGTCCGCATGTCGACTCGACTGACGCGATGGTCGACCAGGTGGACGAGCTGTTGCTGAAGTACGGCCGCTGCAAGAAGGGCGACGTCGTGGTCATCACGGCGGGGTCGCCTCCGGGGGTCTCCGGGTCGACGAACATGGTGCGGGTGCATCACATCGGGGAGGACGACAGCCCGAAGTAGGTGGCGGAGGGCCCCTTTTCAGTTCCTGAGGAGGGGCCCTTTGTTGTGTGTGGTCAGTGCTTGGGGCCTACGTGGGTGTCCATGAGGGCTACGGAGGCTTTGCGGGCGATGGAGATGTTGAACGGGTCGCTGCGGCGGGCGAGGGTGGTCCACTCGACGCCGACCTTGTCGAGCGCGTCCGTGAACAGCTTCCTGATGTCGTCCGACTTGTTGGTGAAGAAGTAGCGAGGGTACTCATAGCGCTTGCGCTCACCAGCCACGAGGCGTGTCGTCCAGTTGGTGATGCGGCAGCCGTCGGAGTGGATGAGGCCGCGGATGAACTCCCAAGGGTGCGCGTCGACGATGGCTTGCTGCCAGGCTTCGAGGACGATCCTGCGCTCGTGCTTCTTGCCGGCGCCGTGCTGAGGGAAGAGGCACCACAAGTGCATGGAGTACAGCTTCAGGTCTCGGCAGCCCTTTCGGCGGACCCTGCAGACCGAATTGTTGGGGAACACCGATCGCATGGCGGTTTCGCACTCATCCATAAGCCCCGGGTGTGACTCGTCGCAAGTGATGGACAGGCTGGGTGATCGCATCGCGCGGTTCTGGATGATGTAGCCGTCGCCCAGGTAGAGGCCGAGCAGGTAGGCGTACGCCGGGGAGTCCAGTACACCGTCGCATCGGGGGCAGGGCGGGGGAGTGCGTCCTGGACACTCGCCGCGTTTCGCCCGGTCCGCGTGCTTCCAGTAACTGATCGTGCCGAGCGGGATATTGAACTGGCGAGCCACGTCAGCGTTCCGTGCCCCGTCGCGCAACAGCGTGAGTACCCTCTGTCGAACCTCAGTACCGTGAAAATACATACGGATACTCTGAGTGAGTGATCGCGACACCGCGCAGCAAAAAGCGGATGTTCACGAGAACGTGGACATCCGCTTCCTGATCAAGCAGTGCCGGGTGCGGGATTCGAACCCGCAAGCCCTCACAGGCAGAGGTGTTTGAGACCTCCGTGTATACCGTTCCACCAACCCGGCTCGGTACTTCCGAGGAGTGTACCGGGTCATCATCGTTAGCCGCAGCTAGGTAGGCTCTTGGGAGCAGCACCCCTGCCCCTGAACGAGGAGCCCCCGTGACCGCCCCCGAGTCGCCCCAGCCCGTAGACGCGCCCGACGACGACAAGTCGCACGTGCCTCCGCTGACGACCCGTGTCGTCATCGCCGAGGACGAGGCATTGATCCGGCTCGACCTCAAAGAGATGCTCGAGGAAGAGGGGTACAGCGTCGTCGGTGAGGCCGGTGACGGTGAGCAGGCCGTGGAGCTGGCCCGCGAGCACCGGCCCGACCTCGTCATCCTCGATGTGAAGATGCCGAAGCTGGACGGAATTTCCGCGGCCGAGAAGATCGCCGAGGAGAGCATCGCCCCGGTGCTGATGCTGACCGCGTTCTCGCAGCGCGACCTCGTCGAGCGGGCTCGGGACGCCGGTGCCATGGCGTACCTGGTCAAGCCGTTCAGCAAGAGCGACGTCGTGCCGGCGATCGAGATGGCCGTGTCCCGCTTCACGGAGCTGAAGGAGCTGGAGAAGGAGGTCGCCGACCTCACCCTGCGCCTGGAGACGCGGAAGCTGGTGGACCGGGCGAAGTCCATCCTCCAGACCGAGTACGGGCTGACCGAGCCGGCCGCGTTCCGCTGGATTCAGAAGACCTCCATGGACCGCCGGATGTCGATGCAGCAGGTCGCCGAGGCCGTCATCCAGGACGCCGACGAGAAGAAGTCCGCCAAGGGCTGACCCGTCTGAAGCGCGTACGACGAGGCCCGCGCCCCCCGAGCAGGGGACGCGGGCCTCGTCGTACGCGTGGAACCGCGTGAGCGGTCAGTCCTCGCCCAGGTACGCCTTGCGTACGGACTCGTCGTGCATGAGGTCCTGTCCGGTTCCGGAGAGGACGATCTTGCCGACTTCCATGACATGGCCGTGGTCGGCCAGGGAGAGCGCGGCCTGGGCGTTCTGCTCGATGAGCAGGATGGTGGTGCCCTGGGACTTGAGCTCCTGGATGGTCGCCATGATCTTCTGCATCATGATCGGGGAGAGGCCCATGCTGGGCTCGTCGAGCATGAGCAGCTTGGGCCGGGACATCAGCGCCCGTCCCATGGCGAGCATCTGCTGCTCACCGCCGGAGAGGGTGCCCGCGGCCTGCTTCCTGCGCTCTCCGAGGATGGGGAACAGGTCGTAGGCGCGCTGGATGTCCTTCTCGATGGTCTCCTTGTCGTTGCGCAGGAACGCGCCGAGGCGGAGGTTGTCCTCGATCGTCATGCGGGGGAAGATGTGCCGCCCCTCGGGGGAGTGGGCGAGTCCCAGTGAGACGACCTTGTGGGCGGGGATCTTCTTCAGCGATTTGCCGTCGAACCGGATGTCGCCGGAGACGGGCTGGAGGAGACCGGAGAGGGTGCGCAGGGTGGTGGTCTTGCCGGCGCCGTTGGTGCCGATGAGGGTGACGACCTCGCCCGCGTTCACCTTGAACGAGATGCCCTTGACGGCCTCGATCTTGCCGTAAGCGACCCTGAGGTCTTCGACCTCGAGCAGTGCGGTCACTTGTCGTCCCCTTCCGTGGTGCTTTGCGCGTCGGCCTCCGCAGCCTCGACTTCGGCGGCTTCCTCCTTGCCGGGCGCGCCCTCGAAGGGCTCACCCAGGTAGGCGGCGATGACGCGCTCGTCGGCCTGGACGACTTCGGCGGGGCCCTCGACGATCTTCTCGCCCTGGACCAGCACGGCGACCCGGTCGCAGAGGTTCATGATGAACCGGATGTCGTGCTCGATGACGAGGACGGCGATGCCCTGGTCCCGGATGGCGAAGATGAGTTCCTCGGCCGCCCGGGTCTCCTGCGGGTTCATGCCGGCGGTGGGCTCGTCGAGGAGGAGCAGGCCGGGCTCGCTCGCGAGTGCCCGGGCGATCTCCAGCTTGCGCTGCTCGCCGTAGGGCAGGTTGCGGGCGAGGTGGTCGGCCTTGGCGGCGAGACCGGTGAACTCCAGGAGTTCCATGGCCCGGGCCCGGGACGCCTCTTCGGCCTTCTTGAAGCCGGGCAGGCGCAGGAGGGCGGACCAGAGGCCCTCCTTGGTGCGGGTGTGCCGGCCGACCAGTACGTTCTCCAGAACGGTCATGTTGGCGAAGAGCCGGATGTTCTGGAAGGTACGGGCGATGCCGGCCTGGGTGACCAGGTGCGGCTTGGGCGGCAGGACGGTGCCCTTGTAGGAGACCTTGCCCTCGGTGGGGATGTACAGGCCGGTGAGGCAGTTGAAGAAGGTCGTCTTGCCGGCGCCGTTGGGGCCGATGAGGCCGACGATCTCGCCGCTGTTGACGGTGAGGTCCACGTCGCGTACGGCGGTGAGTCCGCCGAAGCGCATCGTGACGCCGGTGGCGTCGAGCACCGTGGTGCTGGTGGGTGCGGTCGTTGTGGTGGTCATGGCGGTCACGCCCCTGCCTTGGCGACGCCGGTCGCGCCTTCGGGCAATGGCTTGTCCTCCGGTACGTCGAGCTGTCCGGTCTCGTGGAATTCGAGCTGCTTCCTGCGGTCGGCGACCAGGCCTTCGGGGCGGAAGCGCATCAGCAGCATCAGGGCGATGCCGAAGAGGAGCAGTTGGTATTCCGCCATGAACTGGAGTTTGGCCGGGATGAGGTAGAGCAGTGCGGCGCCGATGAGGGGGCCGCTGATGGTGCCCATGCCGCCGAGGATGACGGCGGCGAGCAGGAAGGCCGAGTTCGGCGGGACGGACCCGGCGAACTGGTACTGCTCGGGGGTGACGCTGTAGGACACGTGGGACTGCACGGTGCCCGCGAGACCGGCGAGGGAGGCGCCGAGCGCGAAGGCGAGGAGCTTGAGGCGGAAGCCGTTGATGCCCATGGCGGTGGCGGCGGTCTCGTCCTCGCGGATGGCGACCCAGGCGCGGCCGATGCGGGATTCCGCCGAGCGGCGGAAGACCATGACGACGACTGCCGTGAACACCAGCATCAGCAGGTAGTAGTTGGCCGAACGGGTCAGTTCGTGGCCGAGGACGTCGTGCGGGACTCCGAGGTTGAACCCGAAGATCTCCAGGTCGGGGATCTGGGGGATGCCGTTGGAGCCGTTGGTGACGTCTGGGCCGCTGTTGCCGTTCAGGTTGTTCATGGTGATGCGGAAGATCTCACCGAAGCCGAGCGTCACGATGGCGAGGTAGTCGCCGCGCAGTCGCAGGGTCGGGGCGCCGATGACCACGCCGAAGATCAGCGAGGCTGCGGCACCGGTGAGGACGGCCGCCCAGAAGGGGAACTCCACGCCGATGGTCGACGCGGGGGAGCCGGAGACCAGGGCGGCGGCGTAGGCGCCGACGCCGAGGAAGGCGACGTATCCGAGGTCGAGGAGGCCGGCGAGGCCGACGACGACGTTGAGGCCCAGGGCGACCGTGGCGAAGATGAGGATGTTCGCGCCGATGAGGGCGAACTGGTCGTTGGTCTGGGTGAAGGGGAAGCAGATCGCCGCCGCGAACGCGGCACCGAGGGTGACGTTGCGGTGCTTGGCGGTCAGAGCCGACAGCCGCTTCAGGAGACCGGCGCGGGTGATGGCGGTGAAGCCGAACGCGGCGACGATCAGGAAGCCGATGAACAGCTCGGAGTACTCGGTGCCGATGCCGTACGCGAAGACGTACAGGCCGACGCCGAAGCCTCCGGCGATGATCAGGATCTCCGCCCAGGAGGGCAGTTCCTTGGCCCGGCCGGGGTCGGGGGCGGTGAGCGAGTGGCGGATCCGGCCCCAGAGGTTCGGGGTCGGTTCGCCCGCGCCGTAGGGCTGGTCGACCGGGAGGCCGAGGGCGCCGATCACGGCGACGAGCGCGCCGATGCCGGAGACCCAGGCGCCGGGCTCCAGGTTGACCAGGCCGCCGAGTTCCTGGCTGATGGCGCCCATGGCGTAGCCCGTGGTGCCGAACACGCCGAGGGCGGCGAGCAGGACGGGGCTGTTCTTGCCGCCGGGGGTGAGCCAGCCGAGGCCGCGGATGCCGTAGCCGGAGAGGGCGAACGCCAGGGTCAGCAGGGAGCCGACGAGGGTGAGGACCTGAAGGCCGCCGGGGTAGCCGGTGATGGTCAGTTTGCCGGGGAACTCGTCGGTCCAGGTCCAGGCGAGGAAGGTGCCTATGAAGGCGAAGGCGGAGCCGGCGACCGTCAGTCCGCGTGCCGCGGCTTGCGGCAGCGGGATGATCGGGGTGGCTTCAGCGGTGGACACCTTGGTGGTGTCGGTGTTCTTGTCCATGGGGATGTCGGTGGTCATGGGTATCACGCCCGATCCGCGACGCGTTCGCCGAGCAGGCCTTGTGGCCTGAACAGGAGGACGAGGATGAGCAGTGCGAACGCCCATACGTCCTTCCAGGCGCCGCCGCCGAAGAGGTCCATGCCGGGGACCTCGCCGATGTAGCCGGTGGCGAGGGACTCGGCCAGGCCGAGGACGATGCCTCCGAGCATGGCGCCGTAGATGTTGCCGATGCCGCCGAGTACGGCGGCGGTGAAGGCCTTGAGGCCCATCAGGAAGCCCATGCGGAAGCCGACCTGGCCGTTCTTCAGGCCGTAGGCGACCGCGGCGATGGCGGCGAACGCGGCACCGATGGCGAACGCCATGACGATGATGCGGTCGGTGTTGATGCCCATCAGCTTGGCGGTGTCGGGGTCCTGTGCGGTGGCCTGCATGCCGCGGCCGGAGCGCGTCTTGGTGACGAACAGGCCGAGGGCGATCATGCACAGCGGGGCGGCTATGAGGACGAAGAGGTCACCGCGCTGGATGTTGGCGCCGAGTATTTCGATGGGGCCGCCGTGGAACTGCGGGAAGGGGTGGTCCTTCTTCGCGTCCGGGTACCACATCCACACGGCCTGCTGGAGGACGATGGACAGGCCGATGGCGGTGATGAGGGGGGCCAGCCGTGGCGCTGAGCGCAGTGGCCGGTAGGCGAAGCGTTCCGCCGCCGTACCGACGGCGACCGATACGAGGACGCCGCCGATGATCATGAGCGGGACGGCGGCGCCGAGGCCGAAGCCTTCGGGGAGGACCAACCAGACGGTGAGGGCTCCGAAGCCCCCGACCATGAATATCTCGCCGTGGGCGAAGTTGATGAGCTGGACGATGCCGTAGACCATCGTGTAGCCGATCGCGATGAGTCCGTACATCGCGCCGAGGATGAGTCCATTGGCCAGCTGTTGCGGCAGTTCGTGCACCGCAGGGCCTCCGTGGAGTGGTTCGGATATGGCGCCGCGCGGGAGCGCTGGTGGGCGCTTCCCGCGCGGCCTGGATCAATGTGCGAGGTGGGGAGGGTTCTCTGACTCGTCCTTCGTCAGCCGAGCTTGGGTTCGCCGCTGAACTCGGGCGTCCAGGCGTTGTTCTTGACCTTGTACGCGGTCATCGTGTGGTTCGTGGTGTCACCGAACTCGTCGAAGGAGATGGTGCCGGTGACGCCGTCGAACTTGACCTTGGCCATGGCGTCCAGGACTGCCTTGCGGCCGTCGGACGGGACCTTGCCGTCGTTGCCCTCGACCGCGATCTTGACGGCCTCGATGATGGCCCAGGTGGCGTCGTAGGTGAGGCCGCCGTAGGCCTCGTAGTCGTCCTCGTAGCCCGCGTCCTTGTAGTTCTTGATGAACGTCTTGGCGGAGTCGAGCTGCTCGACCGGCTTGCCCACGGAGGTGGCGAGGTCGCCCTCGGCCTTCTTGTTCAGCTTCGGGAACTCGCCGGAGTAGATGCCGTCGCCGCCCATGAGCGGGATGTTCTGGCCGCTGTCCTTGAGCTGCTGGCTCAGCGGGCCGGCCGCCGGGTACTCGCCGCCGTAGTACAGGGCCTGGGCGCCGGTCTTCTTGATCTTGGCGACGACGGCGTTGAAGTCACGGTCGTCGGGGTTGATGTGGTCGCTGCCGACGATCTGGCCGCCGAACTTGGTGAAGTTCGCCTTGAAGGAGGCTGCCAGGCCCGCGCCGTAGGTCTTCTGGTCGTCGATCAGGTAGACCTTCTTGAGCTTCGCCTGGTTGTACAGGTAGTCGGCGGCGAAGGCGCCCTGGATCTCGTCCGTGGTGGCCGTGCGGAAGAACGTCTTGAACTGGCGGACCGACTTGCCGGTCTTCCAGCCGTCGCCCTGGGTCAGCTCGGTGCCGGTGTTGGCCGGGGAGACCTGGGTGAGGCCGTTGTCGTTGAACGGCTTCTGCATCTGCTGCGAGACGCTGGAGTTCAGCGGGCCGACGACGCCGAGGATGTCCTTGTTGTTGATGAACGTCTGGGCGTTCTGCTGGCCGACGGTGGGCTGCGCCTGGTCGTCGAGGGCCTCGATCTTGAACTCGACGCCCTTGACGAACTCCTGCTTGTTGGCCGTCTTGGCGGCCAGGTCGGCGGAGTTCTTGATGCCGAGGCCGAGGGCCGACAGGTCGCCGGTCAGCGGAGCGTCGACACCGATCACCACAGTGGTCTTGTCGCCGTTGCTGCTGCTGCCGCCGTTGTCGTCACGCGACCCACAAGCCGTGAGTGTCAGCGATCCCGCCGCGAGCGCGGCGGTTATGGCGATGATCGAACGTTGACGCACGAATCAGGTCCTTTCCCTGGCACGGCGGCTCCCCGTGGAACGCGCCGAGTCGAGCGCTGGGCCGAAGTGACTTCGAATCCTGTAGCTCGGTGACTGGCGGTGACTCTAAGCGCGTGCGGGGAACATGGAGGAGGCTCTGACCAAGGCTGTGACGCTCTTGTTATGACACGGGGTAACTCTGAGCGGTACTCCGTGGGGGGAAGAGCGGATTTCCAGCCGATTCGCCCTGTCCACATAGTGAGAACTTGCAGCGTTCGCGCGTAGCTTCTTCACGAGTGTTCACCGGTTTTGGTGATGACTCGGATCGTTGTCGAACGTTACCCGAGGGTCTCCGCGGTCTTGTGGGGAGGGTGCTCACGGCGGGAGATCTCTGGGCCTGTATTGCAGTTGTATTACGCAGAGTTACTGCCGGGAAATGGACGTCCGGCACCCCTCGGTATTTTCGTGTATGGGGCACGAAAAAGCGGAATCCAGGATTTGGTCACTCAGCCCCATGGCCCTCCGGTCGGCTCGCCGTTTCGGTACCGCTCCTCGCACAGTTCGCGCGCCCGGCGGTCGATCAGCCGGTCGGCCGCCCGCGCGTCCGAGCGCTCGCGCTCCGCCCGGGCGGCGTCCACGACCTCGCGGAGGATCTCGTACTGCCCGTCGGACAGGCCCATCGACTGGTAGTCCCCGTAGGTGTCCTCGGTGAGCGTCCGGCGCGACCAGTACCCGATGATCCGCGTGCACAGCCGCGCGGGCGCGGTGGCCTCCGGAGAAGGGGATGGGGAGGGGGCAGGGGAGGGCGATTCGGCGCGGGCCCGGGGTCCGGTCGCGTCGCCCCTGGCGCCCGCGTGCCCGCATCCGGCCGCCAACCCGGCGGCCAGCAGCGCGAGTCCGAGCGCTCCCCCCTTCCCGAGGGCTCCTCCCGACGTCATGCCCCGACGTTATGCCGCCGGGCGCCCGGGTTCAACGGCGGGAGGGTGCGGGCGTTGTTCACAAGGAGCGTGCGTCGTAAGGGAGTTGTCGTGATGCCGACGCGCAGGGGCCGGCGTCGGTGTCAGCCCGCTGCCGTCCGGATGTGCTCGCCGTCGCCCGGGTTCACGTCCCGCAGCAGACAGGTCAGCCGCGCGCTGCACACCCGCCGCCCCGCCTCGTCACTGATCACGATCTCGTACGTCGCCGTCGAGCGGCCCTGGTGCAGGGGCGTGGCCACACCGGTGACGAGGCCGGCGCGCACGCCGCGGTGGTGCGTGCAGTTGAGATCGACGCCGACCGCGATCTTGGAGCTGCCCGCGTGCAGCATCGAACCCACCGACCCGAGCGTCTCGGCGAGCACCGCGGACGCGCCGCCGTGCAGCAGTCCGTACGGCTGGGTGTTCCCCTCCACCGGCATGGTCCCCACGACCCGCTCCGCGGACGCCTCCACGATCTCGACGCCCATGCGCGTCCCGAGGTGCCCGGCGGAGAACAGGGCCGGCAGGTCGACGCCGAGCGCGGCGTACTCGTCGATGACCCCTTGCGGGAACTTCACGTGCTGCTGCTCGCCCATCGGCCCGGCTCCGTTCGTCGTGATCAGTCGGTGTTGTGATCAGCGGTGTGACATCGACTGAGCAAACGCTCAGTCGGTGGCCGATTGTTCCAGACGTACGACGACGGACTTGCTGGCCGGGGTGTTGCTGGTGTCCGCGGTGGCGTCCAGCGGGACGAGGACGTTGGTCTCCGGGTAGTAGGCGGCCGCGCAGCCCGGCGCCGTCGGGTAGTGCGCGACCCGGAAGCCGGGCGCTCGCCGCTCGACGCCGTCCTTCCACTCGCTCACCAGGTCGACGTACGACCCGTCGGCGATGCCGAGGCGCCGCCCGTCCGCGGGGTTGATCATGACGACCCGGCGGCCGTTCCTGATCCCCCGGTAGCGGTCGTCGAGGCCGTAGATCGTGGTGTTGTACTGGTCGTGCGACCGCAGGGTCTGGAGCAGCAGCCGGCCCTCCGGCAGCCGCGGGTACTCGACGGGGGCCGCCGTGAAGTTGGCCTTGCCCGTCGCCGTCGGGAAACGGCGCTCGTCGCGCGGTGCGTGGGGGAGTGTGAAACCGCCGGGGTGGGCCACGCGCGCGTTGAAGTCCTCGAAGCCCGGGATCACCCGCGCGATGCGGTCGCGGATCGTCGCGTAGTCCTTCTCGAACTCCTCCCAGGGCGTGACGCTGTTCTCGCCCAGCACGCGGCGTGCCAGTCGGCACACGATCGCCGGTTCCGACAGCAGGTGCGCGCTCGCGGGCTCCAGACGGCCCCGGGAGGCGTGCACCATGCCCATGGAGTCCTCGACGGTCACGAACTGCTCACCGGCGCCCTGGAGGTCGCGCTCGGTGCGGCCGAGGGTGGGCAGGATCAGCGCGCGGGCCCCGGTGACCGCGTGGCTGCGGTTGAGCTTGGTCGACACGTGCACGGTGAGCCGGGCCCGCCGCATGGCCGCCTCGGTGACGTCCGTGTCGGGCGTGGCGGCCACGAAGTTGCCGCCCATCGCGAAGAAGACCTTCGCCCTGCCGTCGCGCAGCGCGTGGATGGCCCGGACGACGTCGTAGCCGTGCTCGCGCGGCGGGGCGAAGCCGAACTCCTTCTCCAGGGCGTCCAGGAAGGCCGGGGCGGGCCGCTCGAAGATGCCCATCGTGCGGTCGCCCTGCACGTTGGAGTGACCGCGCACCGGGCACACGCCCGCGCCCGGGCGGCCGATGTTGCCGCGCAGCAGCAGGAAGTTGACGACCTCGCGGATGGTCGGCACGGAGTGCTTGTGCTGGGTGAGGCCCATGGCCCAGCAGACGATGGTGCGCCGCGAGGCCAGGACCATATCCAGGGCCTGTTCGATGTCCGCGCGCGTGAGGCCGGTCGCCGTCAGGGTCTCGTCCCAGTCGGCGGCGCGGGCGGCCGCGGCGAACTCCTCGTAGCCGTGGGTGTGTTCGGCGATGAAATCCTCGTCGACCGCGCCCCGGCCCGCGCCGGAGGCGCTGTTGTGCGCGGCGAGGATCAGCTTGTTGAGGAGGCGGAAGAGGGCCTGGTCGCCGCCGATGCGGATCTGCAGGAACAGGTCGGTGAGCGCGGCGCCCTTGATCATGCCCTGCGGGGTCTGCGGGTTCTTGAACTTCTCCAGGCCGGCCTCGGGCAGCGGATTGACGCTGATGATCTTCGCGCCGCCGGCCTTGGCCTTCTCCAGCGCGGAGAGCATGCGGGGGTGGTTCGTGCCCGGGTTCTGGCCGGCGACGATGATCAGGTCGGCCTTGTGCAGGTCCTCCAGCAGGACGCTGCCCTTGCCGATGCCGATGGTCTCGGAGAGCGCCGACCCCGAGGACTCGTGGCACATGTTCGAGCAGTCCGGCAGGTTGTTGGTGCCGAGCTCGCGCGCGAAGAGCTGGTACAGGAACGCGGCCTCGTTGCTGGTGCGGCCGGAGGTGTAGAAGACGGACTCGTCGGGGGAGTCACAGGCGGCGATCTCCTCGCCGATGATGTCGAAGGCGCGCTCCCAGCTCACCGGCTCGTAGTGCGTGCCCCCTTCGGGGAGGAACATTGGGTGGGTGAGCCGACCCTGCTGACCCAGCCAGTACCCGCTGCGCGTCGCGAGGTCGGCGACGGGGTGCGCGGCGAAGAACTCCGGGGTGACCCGGCGCAGGGTGGCCTCCTCGGCCACCGCCTTCGCGCCGTTCTCACAGAACTCCGCCTTGTGCCGGTGCTCCGGCTCCGGCCAGGCGCATCCCGGGCAGTCGAAGCCGTTCTTCTGGTTGACGCTCAGCAGCGTCAGCATGGTCCGCTTCACGCCCATCTGCCGCTGGGCGACGCGCAGGGTGTGCCCGATGGCCGGCAGCCCCGCCGCCGCGTGCTGCGGCTCCGCGACCTGGGGCGCGTCCTGGACCGGATCACCCTTGGGCGGCTTGGTGGCCATCGCGCACTCTCCTTCGTGTACACGTGTGAGCTAGGTCTCCGATCCTCGCACGGGGGACCGACAACACGGGCGGGAGCCCCGGACCTTGTCCGGCCCTGCCCGCCCCCGTCCCGCGACCCCCTCCCCGAGGCCGTACCCCGGTGGGGACCGACTGTCAGTGGGGCGTGGCAGGATCGGGGGCGTGGCAGAGACAGCAGCGAAGCAGACCGACAACAACCCCGGCGGCGGCCGGCCGCGCCTGATGCTCATGGACGGGCACTCGCTGGCCTACCGTGCGTTCTTCGCGCTGCCCGCGGAGAACTTCACGACCGCGACGGGCCAGCCGACGAACGCGATCTACGGCTTCGCGTCGATGCTGGCCAACACGCTGCGCGACGAGGCGCCCACGCACTTCGCGGTGGCCTTCGACGTGTCCCGCAAGACCTGGCGCTCCGCGGAGTTCACCGAGTACAAGGCGAACCGCTCCAAGACCCCGGACGAGTTCAAGGGCCAGGTCGAGCTGATCGGCGAGCTGCTCGACGCCATGCGCGTCTCGCGGTTCGCGATCGACGGCTTCGAGGCCGACGACGTGATCGCCACGCTCGCCACCCAGGCCGAGGCCGCCGGCTTCGACGTGCTGATCGTCACCGGCGACCGGGACTCCTTCCAGTTGGTCAGTGAGCACACGACGGTGCTGTACCCGACCAAGGGCGTCTCCGAGCTGACCCGCTTCACCCCGGAGAAGGTCCTCGAGAAGTACGGACTGACGCCGGCCCAGTACCCCGACTTCGCGGCCCTGCGCGGCGACCCGTCCGACAACCTGCCGGGCATCCCGGGCGTCGGTGAGAAGACGGCCGCGAAGTGGATCAACCAGTTCGGCTCGTTCGCCGAGCTGGTCGAGCGCGTCGAGGAGGTCAAGGGCAAGGCGGGCCAGAACCTCCGCGACCACCTGGAGTCGGTCAAGCTCAACCGCCGGCTCACCGAGCTGGAGCGCAACGTCGAGCTGCCCAAGACCGTCACCGAGGTCGCGCGCGTGCCGTACGACCGCAAGGCCGTCGCGATGATCCTGGACACCCTGGAGATCCGGAACCCGTCCCTGCGCGAGCGGCTCTTCGGCGTCGACCCCGGAGCCGAGGAGGCCGAGACGACCCCGGTCGCCACCGAGGGCGTGGAGCTGGACGGCACGGTGCTCGGCACCGGCGAGCTGGCCCCCTGGCTGGCCGAGCGCGGCGGGGAGCTGCTCGGCGTGGCGACCGTCGACACCTGGGCGCTCGGCACCGGCTCGGTCGCCGAGGTCGCCCTCGCCGCGGCCGACGGTGCGGCCGGCTGGTTCGACCCGTCGCAGCTGGACGAGGCCGACGAGAAGGCGTTCGCGGCCTGGCTGGCCGACGCCGACCGGCCGAAGGTCTTCCACAACGCCAAGGGCGCGATGCGGGTCTTCGCCAAGCACGGCTGGAGCATCGCCGGCGTCCGCATGGACACCGCGCTCGCCGCCTACCTGGTCAAGCCGGGCCGCCGCTCCTTCGACCTGGACGCGCTGTCCCTGGAGTACCTCCACCGTGAGCTGGCGCCCGCCGCCGCGGCCGACGGCCAGCTGGCCTTCGGCGCGGACGACGGTGCCGAGGCCGAGGCGCTGATGATCCAGGCCCGCGCGGTCCTCGACCTGGGCGAGGCCTTCGAGAGCCGGCTGGAGGAGGTCGGCGCCGCGGACCTGCTCCGTGACATGGAGCTGCCGACGTCGGCCCTGCTGGCCCGGATGGAGCGGCACGGCATCGCGGCCGACCGGGCCCATCTGGAGGCCATGGAGCAGATGTTCGCGGGCGCGGTGCAGCAGGCCGTGAAGGAGGCGCACGCGGCCGCCGGGCACGAGTTCAACCTGGGCTCGCCCAAGCAGCTCCAGGAGGTCCTCTTCGGCGAACTCGCCCTGCCCAGGACGAAGAAGACGAAGACCGGGTACACCACGGACGCCGACGCCCTGGCCTGGCTCGCCACCCAGACCGACAACGAACTGCCGGTCATCATGCTCCGCCACCGCGAGCAGGCGAAGCTCCGCGTCACCGTCGAGGGCCTGATCAAGACGATCGCGGCGGACGGCCGTATCCACACGACCTTCAACCAGACGGTCGCGGCGACCGGCCGCCTCTCCTCGACCGACCCGAACCTGCAGAACATCCCGGTCCGCACCGACGAGGGCAGGGCGATCCGCCGGGGCTTCGTGGTCGGCGAGGGCTTCGAGTCCCTGATGACCGCGGACTACAGCCAGATCGAGCTGCGCGTGATGGCCCACCTGTCCGAGGACGAGGGCCTGATCGAGGCCTTCACCTCGGGTGAGGACCTGCACACCACGGCCGCCTCACAGGTGTTCGCCGTGGAACCCGCCGCGGTGGACGCGGAGATGCGCCGCAAGATCAAGGCGATGTCGTACGGCCTGGCCTACGGTCTGTCGGCCTTCGGCCTCTCCCAGCAGCTGAACATCGACGCGGGAGAAGCCCGCGCCCTGATGGACGCCTACTTCGAGCGCTTCGGCGGCGTCCGGGACTACCTGCGCCGCGCGGTCGACGAGGCCCGGGCGACGGGCTACACGGCGACGCTCTTCGGCCGCCGCCGCTACCTCCCCGACCTCAACAGCGACAACCGCCAGCGCCGCGAGGCGGCCGAGCGCATGGCTCTCAACGCCCCGATCCAGGGCACGGCGGCGGACATCGTCAAGATCGCCATGCTCAACGTGGACCGCGCCCTGCGCGAGGAGAACCTCACCTCCCGCATGCTCCTCCAGGTCCACGACGAAATCGTCCTGGAGATCGCCCCGGGCGAACGAGCGGCCGCAGAGGAACTGGTCCGCCGCGAGATGTCCGACGCCGTCCAGCTGAGCGTCCCGCTCGGCGTCTCGGTGGGGGCGGGCCCGGACTGGGAATCTGCGGCTCACTAGCCTCCCGGCGGCAGGGCCGCATCCGGACGCCGGGGTGGGCATCCACCCGCCCCGGCATCCGGCCGAGGGGCGCGGGGCGTGGGGAACCCCGTGACCAGCACAGACCCGCCCGCACTCCCGAACCCACCGTAACCGGTCACAACGCCAGAATCCGCCCCACCCCCGGAGGGACCCGTCACCCACGTGGCCCCCGCAGAAGCGCCCCCGCGGACCCGCGCCCGTAAGGATGCGGACATGGGTATACGCATGCTCCGCCGCCGGACGGTTCACTCCCCGGCGCAGGCGAACGCGAACCACGGCAAGGCCCCGCTCACAGCGCATCCGCCGGTCCCGGTCGTCGCCATCGACGCAAGCACCGCCCGCATCCCGGCCGACCTGATGAGCACCCCGCGCCAGACGGCGACCACCCTGCGCCGCCGCCTCGCCCACCGGACACCTGAGTGGGCCGAGCTCGCCCGCGGCTACCTGGCCCTCGCCCGCGCGCTGCTCTCCCGGCCCGATCCCGCAGGGGCCGTCACCGAGCCGCCGGACGACTCGGCTCCCGACCGGCCCCGTCCACATCCCCATCCGCATCCGCATCCGCATCCGCATCCGGATGGCCATCCGCACCCGCACTGCCAGGGGCCCGGACCGGACGCCACACCCTGACGCCCACGGCGTACAGCGGCAGCCCCAGGACGAGCCCCGCGCCCGCCCCGAAGCACAGGGTCGGAATCAGCTCCCAGTACTTCGCGGTGGACCCCCAGTAGGCCCACCAGCGCGCCGCCCGCTGCACCGCCGCCACCACGGCCAACCCGCCGATCACCGCTCCGGCCAGCCACCGGTCCCGTCCCGACAGGACCGGAACTCCGGCCGGCGCCACGGCGGGGGACCGCCGCAGCGCCACGGTCACGAACGCGGCGATGACGACCGCGGCGACCGCCGAGCCGCCGTACTGGAGGTACCAGTAGAGCGGCGACCCCGCGATCTCCTCGCCCAGGACGGGAAACAGCCGCATCCCCCAGCGGTCGAGATGCGTGAACGCGTCCCACACGACATGTGTCAGCGCGCCGAGCGCGGCCGACACGTACCAGCGCGCCGCCAGTGACGGCCCTACACGCGCGCGTGGCGACCCGCAGCGCAGCAGTGTGGCGAGCCGCCCCTGCCGTCGCACCGGCAGGAGCGCCACCAGGGGCTCGCGCAGCAGGAGCCACAGGCCCACCAGCGCCCAGGCGACCACCACGTCGACGGTGAACACCCCCGCGAGCGAGTGCGTGACCTCGCCGAACTCCATCGCCTCCGGCAGCACACTCGCCACGTAGTAGGTCATGTCGGGAGAGAAGGAACCCGCCACCAACACGGCCGGTATGAGCCCCTTTCGGCCGGTTCCGTCGGTGCGTACGGCGGGCAGTACGGCCGCCGCGTGGCTGAGCGTGAACGGCAACGGGGCTCCTTGCGCGGGAGGTTGACGGGCCGCACGGCCCGGGTGTCGGGAAAGTTCAGTATGCGGGACGGCGCCGGCCGGTCCGGGGAGCGGACCGCGATGGACCCCATGTGGCCAACCGGTAAAAATCGGGCACCAACGGGTGCCCCTGCAAAGGAAGTTGCCGTAGGGTCGCCTGGGTCGCCGCGCCGGGGGATGCGGTCGAACGCGTGAACGGAAGCGGAAATCGTGCCGCGAGGGCAACTGTCGCGGCGAGTCGATCGTCACAACAGGGGCGGGCTCGGCATGGCGAGCCCCGCAGACAGCGTCGGGCGCTCGGGCGTCCGCAGGAGGGGTTCATTACATGGCGGCGCAATTCGGCAGGCTGCGCAAGGGGGCGCTGAACACCACCGTGGCCGCGGTCGCGGTCGCGGCGCTGGCCGCGTCCCAGGCTCCGGGAGTGACCACCGACGACGCCGGCAGACGGATCGCCACCGGAACCCAGCCCGCACCGGACGCGGCCGCCGAGGACAGCGCGACCGGCAACTCGCCGTACTACACGGACCTGCCGCCGCTGAACAGCCCCAACCCCTCGCCGTCCGCCAGTACCCCCGTCACCCCGGGCACCGGCGAGGCGGGCATCCCCGCGACCGTCCTCGACGCCTACAAGAAGGCCGCGACCGCGCTCCAGCAGGCCAAGCCCGGCTGCAACCTGCCCTGGGAACTCCTCGCCGCCATCGGCAAGGTCGAGTCGGGCCAGGCCCGCGGCGGCCGCGTCGACGTGGACGGCAACACGCTCTCCCGGATCCTCGGCCCGCAGCTCAACGGCAACGGCTTCGCGAACATCGGTGACACCGACAACGGTGTCTACGACGGGGACAGCTCGTACGACCGTGCCGTAGGCCCGATGCAGTTCATCCCCTCCACCTGGGAATGGGCCGGCCGCGACGGCAACGGCGACGGCAAGAAGGACCCCAACAACGTCTACGACGCCGCCCTCGCCGCCGGCCACTACCTGTGCCGCTTCGGCTGGGACCTGTCCACCCAGGGCGACCTCGACCGCGCGATCCTCAGCTACAACAACTCGCAGGACTACCTGAACCTCGTCATGAGGTGGCTGGACTACTACCGCAAGGGCACTCACGAGATCCCGGACGGCACCGGCACCCTCCCGTCCGACCGCAGCGACGACTCGGCGGGCGCGAGCCCGACACCGACGGCGCCCAGCACCCCCGGCACGCCCAGCGCTCCCACCACACCGACGACGCCGAGCAGCCCCAAGCCGACTCCGCCGGGCCCCACCCCGCCCAGCACCACCCCGCCGAGCACGACTCCGCCCACCGCCACCGACACGGTGCACCACCTGGAGGACGCGGACACCGCGAAGCTCACCGCGATGGCGGGCGACACCTTCACCGAGAAGATCAGCACCCGCGCCGAGACCAAGACGGGCGAGGCCGTCGCCAAGGTCCGGATCCGTTTCACGATCACCGGGAAGACCGACGCCACCTTCAGTACCGGCGAGAAGTACGCCAGCGCCCTCACCGACAGCGCAGGCGAGGTCGTGGCGCCCGCGCTGAAGGCGGGCGAGGACACCGGCGAGTTCGTGGTCCGCGCCACCGTCGTCGGCCGTGCCATCACCGGGCTCGACTACACCGCCACCGTCACCGAACGCGCCGCCGACACCCTGACCCGCACCACCGACACCGCGCTGACCTGCACACCGGGCGGCGAGTTCGCCGACCAGGTCGAGGTGAAGGCGACGTACGACGGCGCCGTGGCGGACAAGGTGGCGGCCACCGCCACGCTCATCAAGTCGGTGCTCGACCCGACCGAGAACGACAAGGGCCCCTACTTCAAGGACGCCGACGGCAAGGCCGTCCGCACCCTGACCGGTCTGACGACGGACGAGAAGGGTCTGCTCAAGCTGCCGAAGCTGTACGCCGACGACACCAGTGGCACGTTCATGCTCCGCATCAACACCGCGGGCGGCGCGACGCTGAACGTCCAGCTGACGGTCGCGGCCGACACCTCGCCCGTTCCGGCCCCGTCGGAGTCGGCATCCGGGTCGGCGTCGGCGAGCCCGACCCCTTAAGGCCCCGCGGGATCCGGACGAGGGGCGCCCTTCCGCCACGGCGGGCAGGCGCCCCTCGTCCGTGTGCGCAACGTGTTCTCATCTCGCCCGCCCGTTGCTACCGTGCCAAACCTGACGATGTATCAGATGTATCGGACGTATCCGCTCCGGGATCCCGGGAGGCCCGCATGCGCGCCCTGATCGCCGCCGCGACCGGTCTCGCCCTCGCGCTCGCCCTGGTGTTCACCCTCACCGCGCTCGGCAGCCCGGCCGGCGGAACATCCCCCGAGCCGCTGCTGACGACGGTGCCCGCACACCCGTAACCGCCCCTCCGGGAGGGAGGCCGAGATGCGCCGCAAGGCCGGCCTGGTCCTGCTCGCCCTCGCCGTGTTCTTCACGGCGCTGTCCCCGCTGCTGCGCTGGTACGCCTTCCCGCGGCTGGCCAAGATCCCGGCGAACCAGTACCAGGACATGGTCCTGGAGGCGAAAGACGCGACCCTCCTCGACTACGGCACGATGAAGGCCCGCAAGGTTCCCAAGGTCACCATCGTGCAGACACTGAAGGGCAACGTCGAGGAGTCCGAGAAGATCGAGGAGACGGCCGGGCGCGACGTCGTCGTCTGGGACGGCCTGTCGTACGTCGTCGGCCCCGACGGCAAGATGGTCTCCAAGATCCCCGAGCGCTACGTCTTCGACGCCCACACCCAGGAACCCGTCCATGCCACCGGCGAGATGGTCGACGGCGACCCGGTGAAACGGGAGGGCATCGAGTTCAAGTGGCCCTTCCTGACGGAGAAACGGGACTACGAGTACTTCGACGCCCAGGCACGCGTCACCGCCCCCATCCACTACAAGGGGACGCAGAACTTCCGCGGCGTCGAGGTCTACTACTTCGAGCAGACCATCCCGTGGACCAAGGTGAAGTTCCCCAGGACCATGCCGGTGGAGGGCATCACCCCGGAGTCGGTCGCCGAGACCGGCACGACCCGCTGGTACACCACCGTCCGCAAGTTCTGGGTCGAACCCCTCACCGGGGCGCCCGTCTACGGTGAGGAGATCCACCAGGAGGAACTCCGCGGCGGCACCCTGCTCGGCGGCCGAGACAAGGTGACGGCGTTCGCCGGGCACGTGAAGATGCGCGAGGACTACATCGACTCCACGGTGGACCTGGTCAAGTCCAACCGCACCCTGGTCCTGCTGATGACGTCATACCTCCCGTGGGGCTTCCTGGCCCTCGGCCTGCTGCTCCTCGCGCTCTCCCTCTACCTGGAGGCACGGGGTCGCCGCCCCGGCGAGCCCAGGCCGACGAAGGACACCGAGCCGGAGCCGGTCAACGCCTGAGCCGGGCGTTGGTGTGCCGGGTCGGTTCGGCGGCGGCGGGGTCCTCGGGCCACGGATGCTTCGGATAGCGACCGCGCAGCTCCGCCCGTACGCCCTTGTAGCCGTCCTTCCAGAACGAGGCCAGGTCCGCGGTGACGGCGGCGGGGCGCCCGGCGGGGGAGAGCAGATGGACCAGCAGCGGCACCCCGGCGACGGACGGCGACTCGTGGAGGCCGAACATCTCCTGCAACTTCACGGCGAGGACGGGCTGTTCGGGGTTGCCGTAGTCGATCCGGATGCTGGACCCGCTCGGTACGGTCATGCGCTCGGGCGCCAACACGTCGAGCCGCCCCGCCTCACCGGAGGCCCACGGCATCAACCGGGCGAGTGCCTGCCCCGCGTCGATCCGGCCGAGGTCACTCCGCCGCCGGGCACGCCCCAGCTCGGGCTCCAGCCACTCGTCCACGCGCGCGTGGAGCGCGTCGTCGCCGACGTCGGGCCAGGGATCACCGAGGTGCAGACGCACAAAAGCGAGCCGCCGGCGCAGTACGTCGGCGTCGGGGGACCAGCGCAACAGGCCGAACCCCTCCTGCCGCAACCCTTCGAGCAGCGCGTTCCGTACGAGGCCGGGGTCGGCGTCGCGCAACGGCCGCACCGCGAGCTCGATCGCCCCCAGCCGCTCCACCTGCCGGGCGACGACGTCCCCGTCGGCCCAGTGGACCTCCTGGCTCTCGCGGTGCAGCGAGGCCGCCGCCGACCGGGCCATGTCCTCGTCCACCGCCGCGGCGAGCTGTACGCGCGCGTGCCCCTTGCCCACGGGGCGGTCCGCGACGGCCACGGCGATCCACCGAGCACCCCGCAGGGGGCTGCCGTCCGTGAGTTCGGCGCGGGTACCGGAGGCCATGAGGTAGGAGCCGCCGTCGGCCCTGGCGACGCGCTCGGGGAAGGCGAGGGCGGCGATCAGGCCCACGGTGCGGTCGTCCGCGTCACCCGCGGGCGCGCTCTGGCCGCTCGAACGCAGCCGCCGCACCTCCGCACGCCACCGCCCCGCATAGGCGTCACCACCCCGCCGAGCCGCCCGCAGCGCGGCGGCCAGGTCGTCGCCGTACTCCCGCGGAGCCTCCTCGCTCAGCAGCGCGACCACCTCGGCGCCCGCACCGGACGCGTCCAGCAGCGCCCGCCCCAACCGGGGATGCAACCCCAGCCGGGCCAAGGCGGTGCCTCGTGCCGTGGCCCGCCCGCGGGAGTCCACCGCGCCGATGGCCGTCAGTACGCTCCTCGCCGCCGCCATCGCCCCGCCCGGCGGCGGATCCAGCAACGCCAGCCCGGTCGCCTCCGGATCGCCCCAGCACGACACCTGCAACGCGAACGCCGTCAGGTCGGCCACCTTGATCTCCGGCGACGGGAAGCGGGGGAGCCGTGCGTCCTCGGCCTGCGCCCAGCAGCGGTACACCGCGCCCGGCGCCTCACGCCCGGCACGCCCCGCCCGCTGCCGCCCGGCCGCCTGCGAGGCCCGCACCGTCGTCAACGCGCTCAGCCCGCGCGCGTGGTCGACCCGCGGCTCCCGCGCCAGCCCGGAGTCGACGACCACCCGCACCCCGGGAACCGTCAGCGACGACTCCGCCACCGATGTCGCCAGGACCACCCGGCGCCGCTCCCCGCCGGCCAGCACCGCGTCCTGCACGGCCGCCGACGCCCGCCCGTGCACCTGGAGCACCTCGACGTCCCCGAGCTCCCTCAGCTGCCCGGCCACGCGCGCGATCTCGCCCACACCCGGCAGGAAACACAGCACGTCCCCGGCCCGCTCGGCCAGCGCCCGGCGCACCACCGACGCCACATGCGTCAGCAGCACGGGGTCGACGCGCATGCCGTGCGGGGGCCGCACGGGACGTGCCGGCGGCGACCAGACCACCTCCACGGGGTGCGAGACGCCCTCGGCCTCGACCACGGGCGCGCCGCCCAGCAGCCGCGCCCAGCCCGCCGCGTCCGTCGTCGCCGACGCGGCCACCAGCCGCAGCTCCGGCCGCAGCGTCTGCCGTACGTCCCACAGGAACGCCGCCACCGTGTCCGCGTCCAGATGCCGTTCATGGCACTCGTCGAGCACCACCACGTCCACGCCCGCCAGCTCCTGGTCGCGTTGCAGCCGCTGGAGCAGCACACCGGTCGTGACGACCTCCACACGCGCGCGTGGCCCGACGACCCGCTCCCCGCGCACGGTGTGGCCGACGCTCTCGCCGGCCTTCTCGCCCAGCAGCCACGCCATCCGCCGCGCGGCGGCCCGAGCGGCGATCCGCCGCGGCTCGGCGACGACGACCCGCCGCGCCGGTCCCCCGCCGAGCAGCCCTGCCAGGACCAGCGGCACCAGGGTCGTCTTGCCGGTGCCGGGCGGCGCGACGAGCACCGCGGTGCCGTGCGCGTCCAGGGCGTCGTTCAGGCCGGGCAGGGCGCCGCGTACGGGCAATGCGTCCAGGGCGTCGTGACGGATCACGTTCTCAGTCCCGTACGCACACGAAGATCGCCGTCCCCGGGATCAGGTTCCCGCGCAGCGGCGACCAGCCTCCCCACTCCGAGGAGTTCCAGGCCGGCCACTCCGGCTCGACCAGGTCCACCAGCCGCAGCCCCGCGGCCACCACGTCCCGCACCCGGTCGCCGACCGTCCGGTGATGCTCGACGTAGACCGCGCGGCCCTCCCCGTTCTCGATGTACTGCTCGACGTACGGGGTGCGGTCGAAGTACGAGGCGGAGACGGACAGGCCCTCCGGGCCGGGCTCGTCCGGGAACGCCCAGCGGATGGGGTGGGTGACGGAGAAGACGAAGCGCCCGCCCGGACGCAGCACCCGCCGCACCTCCCGCAGCACCCGCACCGGGTCGGCGACGAACGGCAGCGCCCCGTACGCCGAGCACGCCAGGTCGAAGGAGGCGTCGGCGAAGGGCAGAGCGCCCGCGTCGGCACACACCAGGGGGAACGTGCCCCCGATGCGCAGGGCGTGCTGGAGCTGCCGGTGGGAGATGTCCAGGGCGACCGGGCGGGCCCCCTGCGCGGTCAGCCAGCGCGAGCACTGGGCCGCGCCGGCACCGATCTCCAGGACGTCCTTGGCCTTGAGGTCCTCCGGCGGGCCGAGCAGCTCGGCCTCCACCTCGTCCAGGCCCTCGGGGCCCCATACGAAGCGGTCGTCGCCGAGGAAGGTGCCGTGCTCGATCTGGTACTCGTCCGCGTTGCGGTCCCACCAGCCACGGTTGGCGCGGGAACTCTCCGCGACACCGGCGTCGCGCCGGGTGGCCTCCGGATCGAGGGCGGCGTCGGGCGACACGTCGGGTGTTGCACCGGACGCGATCTCGGACGATACGGGCTCTTGGATGATCGGCTCCCTCGTCGTACTCTTCCGTCACCTGAATGGCGCGGACCCTCACGGTGGTGTCACGTGAGGGGTGTTCCTGGGCCTGCGTGGCCTCAGGAGACAGCTTTTGTGCCGGGTATGCGGCGATCCGCCCCGGGTGTGCGGCTTCGCGCATTGACCCTGTCCGGCTGCCCCCGTATGCTACAAGTTGCGCTGCGGGCCTGCGCACCTCAGACGTAGCAGGCTGCGCTCGCATCTGTTGTATGTCCCCTCGGTTTTCGAGGCGCCACCACGGATTTCGTGGGGCGCTTCCTTGGCTGTCCGGCTTCTTCAGAGCGATACGGGCTCCCGGCGTAGCAGTACCTACGACTTCAATGTCCGTACCGGAGCCCTTTCCCACATGACGAGCAGCACCGAGACCACCGCCACCACCCCGCAGGTAGCGGTCAACGACATCGGTAACGAGGAAGCCTTCCTCGCCGCGATCGACGAGACGATCAAGTACTTCAACGACGGCGACATCGTCGACGGCGTCATCGTGAAGGTCGACCGGGACGAGGTCCTGCTCGACATCGGTTACAAGACCGAAGGCGTTATCCCGAGCCGCGAGCTCTCGATCAAGCACGACGTCGACCCCAACGAGGTCGTCGCCGTCGGTGACGAGATCGAAGCCCTTGTTCTCCAGAAGGAGGACAAGGAAGGCCGTCTGATCCTCTCGAAGAAGCGCGCCCAGTACGAGCGTGCCTGGGGCACCATCGAGAAGATCAAGGAAGAGGACGGGATCGTCACCGGTACCGTCATCGAGGTCGTCAAGGGTGGTCTCATCCTCGACATCGGCCTCCGTGGCTTCCTCCCGGCCTCCCTGGTCGAGATGCGCCGCGTTCGCGACCTCCAGCCCTACGTGGGCAAGGAGCTCGAGGCCAAGATCATCGAGCTGGACAAGAACCGCAACAACGTGGTCCTGTCCCGCCGTGCCTGGCTGGAGCAGACCCAGTCCGAGGTCCGCCAGACGTTCCTCACCACCCTCCAGAAGGGTCAGGTCCGTTCCGGCGTCGTCTCCTCGATCGTCAACTTCGGTGCCTTCGTGGACCTGGGTGGCGTCGACGGTCTGGTCCACGTCTCCGAGCTCTCCTGGAAGCACATCGACCACCCGTCCGAGGTTGTCGAGGTCGGCCAGGAAGTCACCGTCGAGGTCCTCGACGTCGACATGGACCGCGAGCGTGTCTCCCTGTCGCTGAAGGCGACGCAGGAAGACCCGTGGCAGCAGTTCGCCCGCACGCACCAGATCGGTCAGGTCGTGCCCGGCAAGGTCACGAAGCTGGTTCCGTTCGGTGCGTTCGTCCGCGTGGACGAGGGCATCGAGGGTCTGGTCCACATCTCCGAGCTGGCCGAGCGCCACGTGGAGATCCCGGAGCAGGTCGTCCAGGTCAACGACGAGATCTTCGTCAAGGTCATCGACATCGACCTCGAGCGTCGTCGCATCAGCCTCTCGCTGAAGCAGGCCAACGAGGCCTTCGGTGCCGACCCGGCCACGGTCGAGTTCGACCCGACCCTGTACGGCATGGCCGCGTCGTACGACGACCAGGGCAACTACATCTACCCCGAGGGCTTCGACCCCGAGACCAACGACTGGCTCGAGGGCTTCGAGTCCCAGCGTGAGGTGTGGGAGAACCAGTACGCCGAGGCGCAGCAGCGCTTCGAGCAGCACCAGCAGCAGGTCATCAAGAGCCGCGAGGCCGACGCTGCCGCTGCCGCCGAGGGTGGCGACGCTGCGGGTGGCGCTGCTCCGGCCGCGGGTGGCGGTTCGTACTCCTCCGAGGGTGCGGACACCTCCGGTGCGCTGGCGTCCGACGAGGCGCTTGCCGCGCTGCGCGAGAAGCTGGCCGGCGGCCAGAGCTGAACGCCTGCCGCTGAGGCTTAGCCCTTGACTGAGGGGCCGTACCTTTCGAGGTGCGGCCCCTCAGTGTTTTGTGGGTTGTCTTCGGCTGACGGCGCGGCGTGGTGGGACCGTTCTCATGATCATGGGTCTCTCCTTCGGGAATGCCCGTGCCCGTAAGGGTGTTGTCACTTACGGACACGAGGAGGAGCGGTCACAGTGCTTGATCCGCAGGGTTTGTACGCATGGGAGCCGAAGGGCCTGGCTGTCGTCGACATGGCGCTTGCGCAGGAGTCGGCCGGTCTTGTCATGCTCTACCACTTCGACGGATACATCGACGCGGGGGAGACCGGCGACCAGATCGTCGAACGGGTCCTGGACTCGCTGCCCCACCAGGTCGTCGCCCGCTTCGACCACGACCGGCTGGTGGACTACCGCGCCCGCCGCCCGCTGCTGACGTTCAAGCGCGACCGCTGGGCCGGGTACGAGGTGCCCGGCATCGAGGTGCGGCTGGTGCAGGACGCCACCGGGGCGCCCTTCCTGCTGCTGTCGGGGCCCGAGCCGGACGTGGAGTGGGAGCGCTTCGCCGCGGCCGTCCAGGAGATCGTGGAGCGGCTCGGCGTGCGCATGTCGGTGAACTTCCACGGCATCCCCATGGGCGTCCCGCACACCCGCCCGGTCGGCATCACCCCGCACGGCAACCGCACCGACCTCGTCCCGGGCCACACCAGCCCCTTCGACGAGGCGCAGGTGCCCGGCAGCGCCGAGTCCCTGGTCGAGTACCGGCTGATGGAGGCCGGGCACGACGTCCTCGGCATCGCCGCGCACGTCCCGCACTACATCGCGCGGTCCCCGTACCCGGACGCGGCGCTGACCGTCCTGGAGGCGGTGACGGGGGCCACCGGGCTCGTCCTGCCCGCCATCGCGCATTCCCTGCGCACGGAGGCGCACCGCACGCAGAACGAGATCGACCGCCAGATCCGCGAGGGCGACGACGAGCTCACCAACCTCGTCGAGGGCCTGGAGCACCAGTACGACGCCGTCGCCGGCGCCGAGTCCCGCGGCAACATGCTCGCCGAGCCGGTGGACATCCCGTCGGCCGACGAGATCGGCCTCGAGTTCGAGCGGTTCCTCGCGGAGCGGGAGGGCGACAACTGAGGGCCGACCGGGCCTGCCGGGTGTTGATGTCAGCGGCAGGCCCTAAGCTGCCGGTCATGTTGAAGGTGGGACTGACCGGCGGCATCGGTGCCGGCAAGAGCGAGGTGTCGCGGCTGCTCGTGGAGCACGGGGCCGTGCTGATCGACGCGGACCGCATCGCACGCGAGGTCGTGGCGCCCGGTACGCCCGGTCTCGCCGCCGTCGTCGAGGCGTTCGGCGCGGATGTGCTCGCCGAGGACGGCAGCCTCGACCGGCCCAAACTGGGCTCGATCGTCTTCGCGGACCCGGACCGGCTCACCGTACTGAACTCGATCGTTCACCCCCTCGTCGGCGCCCGCTCCCGTGAGCTCGAAGAGGCCGCCGCCGAGGACGCCGTCGTCGTGCATGACGTCCCGCTCCTCACGGAGAACGCTCTCGCGCCGCTGTACGACGTCGTGGTGGTCGTCGACGCCGCCCCCGCAACCCAGCTCGACCGGCTCGTCCGGCTGCGCGGCATGACCGAGGCGGACGCACGCGCGCGTATGGCCGCGCAGGCGACGCGTGAGAAGCGCCGGGAGATCGCGGACATCGTCATCGACAACGACGTACCGCTGGATGAGCTGCGGCGTCGCGTGACCGAGGTGTGGGACGAGCTGGTGCGTCGATCCCATGGGGCACAGGGGAACCGGCAGTCCCGGGTGCCTCAGGAATAGCCGCTGCCCGTTTGCGCGTTGAAGTCGTCCAGTGAGGGAAGGACTTTGCCGTGCCCGAGACCAGCGGTTCGACCGGACGTACTCCGGAGACGCATGTCATCGACTTCCGCGCCGCCGAGCAGCTGCTCGCCGCGCGGGATCCGCGGGGCGCGGTGAAACTGCTCGACGGGGTCATCGCCGTGCACCCGGAGAACACCGCCGCCCGGCTGCTGCGCGCGCGAGCCTTCTTCGCCGCCGCGCAACTGCGGCCCGCCGAGCTGGAGTTCACCATCGTCCTGGAGCGTGAGCCGGACAACGCGTTCGCGCACTTCGCGCTCGCCCGGACCTACGAGCGGCAAGGCCGGGGCGACCAGGCCAAGCGCCACTTCCGGCTGGCGGCGGCGCTCGATCCGAACCCGCAGTACCTGAAGGCGGCTCGGTTCGACGCGTGAGCGGTGACCAGGGGGTGATGGTGCTCCGGTGCGGCTGATGCTGCTGGTGCGACTAGGGGTGGCGGTTCCGCGGGCGCGGCCCGAAGGGACGGTTCTCGGGTGGGGGATACGGCGGTATGTCGCGGCCGGGCTGGTAGTGCGGGCCCTGGTGGATGTGCCGGAGGACCATGGCCGTGTCGATCGTGATCACCAGCCACAGGACCCCGCAGGCCACCGCCCAGCCGGGGCGTCCCACCAGCGCGAAGGCCGCGGTCCCGAAGATCGCCCACACCAGGCCCCACACGCACAGCCACAGGCGGGCCCGCAGTGCACTGCGCGCCGTCGTCGGCTCACTGCCCGTACGCATCGGAATCACCGCTCCTCCTTGAAACGTACTCCTCGTATTCCGTGTTCTCCTCGCAGGGGGCCTCGTGCTGCCGGACACCGATGAACTGCCCGAAGTTCTGCTCGACCTCGGGGTACCCCACGAGGACATCAACGACCTCGTACGCATGGCCCGGCGGGTGACGGACGACCCGGAGCTGCGCCAGGTCCTGGAGCGGACCGTCGGCGAGCTCGTCCGGGGGATGGGGGAAGTCGGCGGGCCGGTCGACCTGCCCGACCTGGACTGGCCCTCGGGCGCCCTGCAGCGCTGTTTCCCCGTGTACGTGTTCGTCGCGGCGCTGCCGGCCACGCGCGCGTACCACCGTGAGCACGGCATTCCGGCCGACGTCACCCTGCGCACCCTCGCCGACCTCGGGCGGAACATGGCCGTGCACCGCAGGCGGTACGGCCGGGCGGGCGTGCAGGCTCCGTGGTGGCTCGTCCATCACTTCCGCGGCGAGCTGTACCAGCTGGGGCGGCTCCAGTTCGAGCGGGCGCGGCTCGGGCAGCGGACCGGGACGCGGCTCGCGGCGGCCGGACTCGACGTGGGGCCGGACTCGCGCTGCCTCAACCTGCACATCCCCGACTTCCGCGGGCCGCTGTCCCCGGCCGCGGTCGACCGGTCCCTGGCGCTCGCCCGGGAGTTCTTCGCCCTGCACTTTCCGCGGGAGCGGTACCGGGCGGTGACCTGCCACTCCTGGCTGCTGGACCCGCAGCTCAGGAAGTACCTTCCCGGGGACTCCAACATCGTCCGGTTCCAGGAGCGCTTCGGCGTCGCCCGCGAGGAACGGGAGCCGGCCGACACCGAGCCGGTCCAATTCGTCTTCGGCGACCCTGGGCTGCCCGTCGAGGGACTGCCGCGCCGCACGGCCGTGGAGCGGGCCGTCGGGGACCATCTGCGGGCGGGCGGGCACTGGTACATCGGGCACGGGTGGCTGCCGTTCGAACCGTTCGCCCCGTTCGACGCAAGGGTGTGAAACTCCGTTCGTACGCCGATGAGTTCTGGGGCGACCCCCGGTCTATCTCTGTGACAGCACGACGGACCGCTTCACACAGGAGACCCCATGTCCGAGACCACCGCCTCCGCACCTGCCTCCGCCATCGCCGAGTCCGCGACCCCTCGCGGCCGCCGGGCCCGTATCGCCCTGCGCGGCCTTCAGATAGTGCTCGCTCTCTTCTACGCGGTCGCGAGCGCGCTGCCCAAGCTGATCGCGCACCCCTCGGCCCTGGAGAGCTTCGAGGAGATGGGCTGGGGCAGCGCGGGCATGTACGCCGTCGGCGTCCTCGAACTGGCCGGTGCCGTCGCCCTGTTGATCCCGGTGCTCCAGTCGGTGGCCGCGATCGCGCTGAGCGCACTGATGGTGGGCGCCTTCGTCGTCCAGCTGGCCTATTTCGGCGGTGAGTACGCCCTCACACCGGTCATCCTGATCCTGCCCCTCGCCCTCATCGCGTGGGCGCGGCGAGGCTCGAACGCGGAGCTGCTGCGGTTGGTGCGACGACGGGACTGACGGGACCGACGGGACCGACGAGACCGGGAGGACCGACGACGGGGACGTACGGCAATGTGGCGTCCGGCGGGCCGAGTGCCCGGGCCGGACGCCATCGCCGTATGTCAGCGCCGTATGTCAGCGCCCGCGGGGTTCTCCCGCCCCGCCGTCCATGAGCCCGCGCAGCCGTTCCATCTCGCGCCGGTCCCGCTTGGTCGGTCGGCCCGTGCCGCGGTCGCGGAGGCCGGCCGGGGCGACGGCCTCGCGCGGCGGGGGAGGGGGCGAGTTGTCGACGTAGCACTGGGCCGCCACCGGTGCGCCGACCCGCTTGCTGATGAGTCGCTTGACGACGACGATCCGCTCCCGGTTCTCCTGGCGCAGTCGTACCTCGTCGCCGACGCGCACGGAGTGGGAGGGCTTCACGTTGTGCCCGTTCACGCGCACGTGCCCGCCCTTGCAGGCGGTGGCGCCCATGGAGCGGGTCTTGACCAGGCGTACGGACCAGATCCAGCTGTCGACGCGTACGCTTTCGCCGCTCCGCGGACCGGCGGCCTCGGCGGCGGCCACGGCCGCGGCGACGCTCGGGTCGACGGTCTGTTCCGTGTCGGCCGTGCCCGGCTGCCCCTCGGCCGTGCCGCCGCCCGTCTCCCTGTCGTCCCCGTTGTCATCCTCGGAAGCCATGCCTCGACCTTAGCCCGCGAACCGGGCCGCGACGGCTGTACCGGTGCGACGGTGACTACGGTGGAGTGGTGGATGCCCTCACTGACCTCGACCGGCGGATCGCGGGCTGCCGGGCCTGCCCGCGGCTGGTCGACTGGCGTGAGGAGGTGGCCCGCACCAAGCGCGCCGCCTTCGCCGACCAGACGTACTGGGGCCGCCCGGTGCCTGGCTTCGGCCCGCCGGACGCCCGGCTGCTGATCGTGGGGCTCGCCCCGGCGGCCCACGGCGGCAACCGGACGGGCCGGATGTTCACCGGTGACCGCTCCGGTGACGTGCTGTACCAGGCCCTGTACGACGTGGGTCTCGCCTCGCAGCCCACCTCGGTCGCCGTCGATGACGGCCTGGAGCTGTACGGCGTACGCGTCACGGCTCCCGTGCACTGTGCTCCGCCCGCGAACAAGCCCACCCCGGGTGAGCGGGAGACCTGCCGGTCCTGGCTCGTGGCGGAACTCGGACTGCTGCGGCCGACAGTGCGGGCGATCGTCGTACTCGGCGCCTTCGGCTGGCAGGCGACGCTGCCCGCGCTGGCGCAGGCGGGGTGGAGCGTGCCCCGGCCGCGGCCCGCGTTCGGGCACGGGGCGCACGTCGTGCTGGACGGCGTCGACGCTCGCGGCGGGCTCGACCTCTTCGGGTGCTTTCACGTCAGCCAGCGCAACACCTTCACCGGCAGGCTCACGCCCGTGATGCTGCGGCAGGTGCTCAGCGAGGCGGCGCGGGCGGCCTCCCTCACCTGAGGCGGGTCGAATGAGGCGACCGGGCGGCCGTACGGACGCTACGGTGCCCGGATGCCTCGTTACTCGGCGAAGGCAATGAGGAGGGCGTCGTCCTGCGGGACGCGCCCCTGCTCGCGGGTGTTCCGGGCACGCTCGTCCAGGGCAGCCTCGACCCCGGCAATCTCCTCGGCGTCGTCTGGCGCCTGCACCACGCCTGGCCGGGCAGTGAGCTGATCGTCATCGACGACGTGGGCCACAACGCCGGAGCGCCGGGTGTGGCGGACGCGCTGGTGGCGGCGACGGACAAGTACGCGGGACGCTAACCGGCCTCCTCCCCGAACAGCTGGCGCATCGTCGACCGGTAGTTGGTCTGCACATGGGCCAGCGCGTGCGCCCGCGCCCGTGCCGGGTCACCGGACGCTATCGCCTCGTACAACTCCCGGTGTTCCACGAGGAGTTGGGGCCACTCCTCGTTGCGTCGGGTCATCCAGCGCAGGCGCCCGGCGACCGGTTCCAGGGCCTCGATCAACAGGTTGTTGCCGGCCATGGCGATGATGCGGTCGTGCAGTCGGCTGTTGACGTCCGTGATGCTCTCGGCGTCCTGCGCCTCGGTCGCGGCGGCCGCCTGGTCGAGGAGCCGCTCGACCTCGGCCAGGTCCTGCGGTGTCGCCCGTGACGCGGCGAGTCCGGCCGCGTACACCTCCAGCGCCTCGCGCAGTTCGAAGAGCTCCCTGACGTCGGCCGGGGTCAGTCGGCGTACGACCGTACGGCGTGCCGACTCGAAGTGGACGAAACCCTCGACGACCAGCGCCCGGATCGCCTCGCGGACCGGCACGCGCGAGACCCCGAGGCGTTCGGCCAGTTCGCGCTCGACCAGCCGGTCACCGGGCCGCAGGCGCCCGGCGATGATGTCCTGCCGCAGGGTCGCCAGGACGCGTTCCCGTACCGCGCCGATGGGTTCGATCTTCGTCGTGGAGCTCATGGGGCCATTTTGGCCGACTCGGGGTGTGTTTTACGGAGCGTTAACAAGAGCGACATCGGTCAGAACTGTTGACGGGAGGACCATGTCCGCAGTTTGGTATACCAAACAATCCGCGAGCACCCCTCGCGAGCAGTCCCCCCGCGACCACCCCCCGCGAGGAGGCCCCCACAAGCAGTCCCCTCCACAAGCAGTCCTCCGTCCCCTGGCTCCTGGAGGCCACGTGTCCCTCGCCGACCGTGCCGAAGTCACCGGCACAGCAGCGTTCGTCCCCGATCCCAGGCTCACCAACGAAGACCTCGCGCCCGCGGGCAAGCGCAACTGGAAGGTCTTCGACCTCTTCGCCCTGTGGATGTCCGACGTCCACAACCTCGGCAACTACACGTTCGCGGCCGGCCTGCTGGTCCTCGGCATGAACGTGTGGCAGGTCTTCACGTCGTTGCTGGTCGGCTTCGTGCTGATCTACATCGGCATGAACTGGATGGGGAAGATCGGCCAGCGCCACGGCGTCCCGTTCCCCGTCGTCAGCCGCATCAGCTTCGGCGTCTGGGGCGCCAACATCCCGGCGCTGATCAGGGCCGTGATCGCCATCATGTGGTACGGCATCCAGACGTACCTGGCCTCGGTCGCCGTGAACGTGATGCTGCTGGCCGCCTGGCCGGGCCTGGAGTCCTGGACCCACAGCTCCTTCCTGGGCCTGCACGCGCTCGGCTGGGTCTCCTTCCTCTCGCTCTGGTTCATCCAGGCGTTGATCATCAGCCAGGGCATGGAGTCGGTGCGGAAGTTCCAGGACTTCTGCGGTCCCGCGATCTGGGTGGTGATGATCGCGCTGGCGGTCTGGATCCTCGCCAAGGCCGGCTGGACGATCTCGCTCACCAGCACCCCGCACCCGGTCTCCGTCGGTGAGCAGTGGCGGCAGTGGTTCGGCGCGATCGGCCTGATCCTCGCCACGTACGGCACGCTGATGCTCAACTTCTGCGACTTCTCGCGCTTCGCGCCCGACTACCGCACGGTCCGCAAGGGCAACTTCTGGGGTCTGCCCATCAACTCGACGGCGTTCGTGGTCGTCTCGGTGATCGTCACGGCCGGTTCGCTGGAGGTGTTCGGCGAGGCATTCACGGATCCAGCGGAGCTGGTGGCGAAGGTCGGCAACACCTGGATCCTGGTCCTGGCCGCCCTGACGTTCGCCATCGCCACGATGGGCGTCAACATCGTCGCCAACTTCGTCTCACCGGCGTACGACCTGGCCAACGTCTGGCCGCAGAAGATCACCTTCAAGGTCGGCGGCATGATCAGCACCGTGGCGGCGCTCGTCGTGACCCCCTGGAACCTCTTCAAGAACCCGGCGGTCGTGAACTACTTCCTGGGTGGCCTGGGTGCCTTCCTGGGCCCGCTGTTCGGTGTGATCATGGTCGACTACTACCTCGTCAAGCGCGGCCGGGTCGACGTCGACGAGCTGTTCTCCGCCGAGCCGGGCTCGCGCTACTACTACCGCAAGGGCGTCAACCCCAAGGCGCTGTGGGCGTTCCTGCCGGCGGCGGGGGTCGCGGGGGTGCTGGCGCTGGTGAAGAAGTTCAGCGACGTGGCGCCGTACTCGTGGTTCATCGGGACGGCGATGGCGGCGGGGCTGTACCTGGTGCTGTGCCGCGGTGAGCGTGCCGAGGCCGCCATCGAGACCGGTACCGATTCCAAGACGCAGGAGGTCTGAAGGACGTGCGGATCGTCGTCACCAACTGCAACACCACGCAGGAGATGACCGAGGAGATCGTACGAGGTGCCCGGGCCGCCGCAGGCCCGGGCACCACCGTGCGCGGACTGACCCCCGCGTGGGGGCCGGAGTCGGCGGAGGGCTGGCTCGACAGCTACCTCTCGGCGGCGGCCGTGATGGACGCGCTGCGGACGTACGAGGGACCCGAGTACGACGCGGTCGTCATGGCCGGCTTCGGGGAGCACGGGCGGGAGGGCGTCCGGGAGCTGGTGGACGTACCGGTCGTCGACATCACGGAGGCGGCCGCGCACCTGGCCTGTCTGCTCGGGCGTCGGTACGGCGTGGTGACCACGCTGGAACGGTCCTGCGGGCAGATCGAGGACAGCCTGGAGACCGCCGGTGTGGGCCGTAACTGCGTCGCCGTGGTCGGTACCGGGCTCGGCGTGCTGGAGCTGGAGGACGGCGAGCGTACCGAGTCCGCCTTCCTGGCGGCCGCCGAACGGGCGCGGGACGCGGGCGCCGAGGTCCTGGTGCTGGGCTGTGCGGGGATGACCGGGTTGCAGCGCACGGTGGGGGAGAAGCTCGGGGTTCCGGTGGTCGACGGAGTGGGGGCGGCCGTCAAACTCGCCGAGTCGCTGGTGGGGTTGGGGCTGACGACGAGCCGGGCGGGGACCTACGCGAAGCCGCTGCCGAAGCGGCGGGTGTGGGGGCCGGGGTCAGGGGACGGTCGGGGCGACGAGGGTGTGGTCCGGGGCGGCGCGTGAGCTGACCGGGGTGACCGGGATGTGGTCCGGGGTGACCAGGGTCTGGTCCGGGGTGACGACGGAGGGGTGCCAGACGTACCGCACGTCCGGCTCCCGCTCCTCGTTGCCGCTGCCGTCCGTGTACTCGACGGCGACGAAGCCGTGGCGCTCGTAGAAGCGGTGCGCGGGCTTGTTGACCTGGAAGGTCCACAGGCTCAGTCCGCCGGGTCTGCGTTGCTTGGCGAGGTCGACGAAGCGGTCGCCTATGCCGCGGCCCCGCCAGTCGGGGGCGAGGTAGAGCTGGGACAGCTGGTCGCGGTCGAGCACCATGACGCCGACGACGCGGTCGGCGGCCTCGGCGACCCAGGTCTCCCTGAGCAGGACCACCACCTCCCGGAAGTAGGTCCGCACGTCGTCGTCGGAGCGCGGCCGCACGACCGTCGGCAGGGCGGCGGCGAAGGACCGCAGCCACACGTCGGCGGCGGCCCCGGCGTCGGATGCGGTGGCGCGGCGGAGCGCGACAGAGGTCACGGCCGTGCCCCTCGCACCGGCTCCTCGGGAACGACGGCGGTGGCCGTGATCTCCACCAACTGCCCCGTGTAGCCGAGGCAGGCCACGCCCAGCAGCGTCGACGAGTGCGGACCGGTGCTCAGCCCCGACGCCTCGACGACCTCCCAGACGGCGGACAGCACCGCGGTGTCACCGCTCACGACGTACACCTCGGTCGACAGGACGTGCGCCAAGTCGCTGCCGACGACCCGCAGTTGCTCCTCGAGGTTGGCGATCACCTGCTCGGCCTGCCGCACGGGGTCGCCTTCGCCGACGAGGTTCCCGTCGCCGTCCAGGGGCACGGAACCGGCGAGGAAGGCGAGTCTCGTACCGGCCTCGACGACGGAGGCGTGGGAGTAGGTGGGGGGAGGAAAGAGAGCGGGGGAGGTGACGCGCCGGATCATGGGGGCTCCTGGGGCTGTCCGAGACTTCTTGTGTCGCACGGCGACAACCCGCCGATCATCCGGGCCCCGGCCCGCGCGCGCATCCGAATTTCGGAGGTGACAGCGGACCGTGCCCGGGGGACCGTGCCCGGGGGTGTCATCCGGGCGGTCGACCGCGCTTGCGTTCACGCAGCCGGCGTTCGCACTCCCGGGCGAGAGCCGGGTGTGCCTGGGAGATGGCCGCGTAGACGCGGCGGCGCAGCAGTTCCTCGGCTGCCGCGCGACCGGTACGGCCGGACAACTCGGCGAGGATCTCGTCGTACCGGGCCATTCGATGGCGTAGGTAATCGACCTTCCAGCGGTCGAGCGCGCGGGGCTCGGCACCCTCGACCGTGGCGGGATCCGCGACATGGCCCCCACGCCACAACGCCCGCTCCTCGTCCAGGCGGTTGTGGTGCTCGACCGCCAGTGCCGCCAGCCTGTCCGGGGCCGGTCCCGGCACCTCGATGGGCTCCGCCGCGATCCGTGCCAGCACCTCGCGCCGCCTGCGCAGAGCGGCGGTCCGCGCGGCAGCCGACCGCCGCGCGGCAACCGCCGCAGCGGCGCGGAACTCCTCGCTCCGCTCGACGGCTTGTACGCGCTCGATGCTGTAGAGGCGGGTCCGAGGGGCGGAACGCAGGTGCGGGTTGGTGCGCAACAGGTCGGGTTCGCCGAGTAGTTGGCGCACCATGCCGGGCGTCCAGCCACGGGACCGCAGTCCGGCTGCGGAGAGGTGCGTGCGGGGTGGTTGGGGAGGTCGAGGTGGCGCCTGGTCGCGGTTCCCCGGCTCTGGATTCTTCTCGTGCGTCGCCATCAGTGCTTCCCCCGTCGCTGTTACGCTGAGTGACGAGTTCATTGATAACCTGCGCCACTGACAATGCGACGAAACGGCAGGTCAGGGCCATGGGCGGGCGGAGTCGACCTTCGTAATCGCGTGGAGAGACGGCGCGCGGCTCCATATGCTGCACGTATGCCTGCCCATCCTGAGCCCGCCCTCCCGGATCCCGTCTTCCTCGCTGCCACCGCCGACCGCCTGGCCTCCCTCCCCGCCGTCCGGGCCGTCGCCCTCGGCGGCTCCAGGGTGCAGGGCACCCACAGGCCGGACAGTGACTGGGACCTGGCCGTCTACTACCGAGGTCCCTTCGAGCCGGACGACCTGCGTGCCCTCGGCTGGGAGGGAGAGGTGTCGGAGGTCGGCGGCTGGGGTGGCGGTGTCTTCAACGGGGGAGCGTGGCTGACGATCGAGGGGCGGCGGGTGGACGTCCACTATCGCGATCTCGACGTGGTGGAGCGGGAGTTGGCGGAAGCGGAGGAGGGGCGGTACCGGGTGGAGCCGTTGCTGTTCCATCTCGCGGGGATTCCCAGCTACCTGGTGGTGGCGGAGTTGGCGATCAACCGGGTGCTGCGGGGCGAGCTGCCGAGACCGGCCGCCTATCCCGAGAGGCTGCGGCGCACGGCGAGTGAGCGCTGGTACGGCACGGCCCGGGCCACCCTCGCCTATGCGCGAGCCAACCACGCTCCGGCGGACCGCCTCACCGAGGTCGCGGGTTCCCTCGCCGTGGCCGCCGTACAGACCGGGCATGCCGTGCTGGCGGCGCGCGGGGAATGGGTGACGAACGAGAAGCGGCTGCTGGAGCGGGCAGGGCTGCGGGGCATCGATGGCGTCATCGGGACTCTGGGCACCCGCCGAGATGGGATGAGCTCGGCGGTCGCCGAAGCGGAGAGGCTCTTCGAGCGGGTGACCGAGGGGGCGGCGGCGCCGCGCGAGTGACGTCCGGGCGGCCACTCCGTGGTCCGCCTTGGCCACCGTATCCGCGCGCTCCCGTCCCGCACTCGTCCCGCACCCGCCCTGACCTGCCGTCCCTGCCGTCCCTTGAGGGGTGTGGCCGGTCCAGTGGATCAGCAGGACAATTGCGTATGTATGGGGTGTTTTGTCGATCGAGTGATGCGGTGCCCGTGGGGCGTCGGCGGCGTGGTGGCCGGTGAGGTGCGGATGGGGGTAGGTGATGGGCGCGGGACTGGTCGGGGAGCGGATCGCTGGCTACCAGGTGGAGTGCGAGCTCGGTCGCGGCGGGATGGCCGTGGTCTACCGGGCGAGGGATCTGCGTCTGGAACGTACGGTGGCGTTGAAGCTGCTGACCCCGGACATGGTCCGCAACGACACCTTCCGCCGTCGTTTCGCCCACGAGCAGCGGGCGGCGGCGGCGCTCGACCATCCGCACATCGTGCCGATCTTCGAGGCCGGTGAGACGAACGGTGTCCTGTACATCGCCATGCGGTACGTCCCGGGGCTGGATCTGCGGGCCCTGCTCGACCGGGACGGTCCCCTGCCGGTCAAGACCGCGCTGCGTATCGCCGCACAGGTGGCGTCCGCCCTGGACGCGGCTCATGAACACGATCTGGTGCACCGGGACGTCAAACCCGGCAACGTGCTGGTGGCCCGGGGTACGGACAGTGACCACCCCGAGCATGTCTATCTCACGGATTTCGGGCTGACGAAGAAGTCGCTGTCGCTGACCGGGCTCACGTCCGTGGGCGAGTTCGTCGGCACCCTCGACTATGTGGCACCGGAGCAGATCGCGGGCCGCCCGGTGGACGGCCGGTGCGATCTGTACAGCCTTGCCTGTGTCGTCTACGAAACGATCGCGGGCCGGCCGCCCTTTCAGCGGGACGACAGCATGGAACTGCTCTGGGCGCACCAGTACGACCAGCCGCCTGCCCTGAGCGAGAGGCGGCCGGACGCGCCACCGGCGATGGACGAGGTCGTGGCGCGAGCCCTGGCCAAGGTCCCCGAGGACCGTTACGACTCCTGCCTGGAGTTCGTGGCGGCGTTGCGCACCACGGCGCAGGGTCCCGTGCCGGAGCCGGCGGCCCATCCGCCGACCCAGGTGGACCGGGCTGTGGGGGCGCTCCCGCATCCGCCCCTGTGGGCCCGGCCGGTCTTCGAACGCCGTCCCGGTCGCTGACGGGGCGTGTGGCGTCGTGTGCTGAACAAGGCGTAGGCCAAAGCTATCTGACGGTTTGTCAGTTCCGTGCACGGTCGCTACGTACGTCCTGCGAGGGTGGGCGGGCTCGTGACTCCCCGGGTGGGGGTGCCGTGCTTTTACCTGACGGTTTCAGGTCCGTCAAGTCCCGAGCTCTCGGAACGTGACCCGGCCGGCCAGGGAGGGCCTACTGGAAGTGCGCCTCACCGGACAAACCGGAACGAAATGAGGCAGACGGGCACCAACAAGTGCCGATCACTTCAGGAGGAATCATGAACTCTGCCACCCGCACTCGCGAGAACGTCCGCCCCAAGCGCCGGCTGGGTCTGGCCACGGCAGCGGTGTCGGCCGCGGTCGTCGCCGGAGGCGTCATCCTCCCGGCCACCGCCGCAACGGCGGCCCCGATGTCCTCCCAGTCGGCGGGGACCATGGCGCCCCAGGGCGAGGACAAGCACAAGGACAAGGACAAGGACAAGAAGAACTACTGCTGGAGCGACCAGCACAAGAAGCGTCTCAAGGACTACAAGGACCACAAGGGCGACAAGGGCGGCAAGGGCTTCAGGGGTCACAAGGACGACAAGGACAAGGACCACAAGGACAAGGACAAGCACAAGGGCAAGGACCACAAGGGCAAGGACAAGTGGGAGAAGGAGTACTACTGCTGGGCGGGCGGCAAGAAGTTCTACTGGGAGCAGAAGTACGAGTGCTACTTCGTAGTAATCAAGCACGTCAAGCGGTACTTCTGGGACAGCCATAAGGACTACTACTACTTCGAGAAGCACTACAGCGACTGGAAGGTCAAGCACCACGACGACTTCTGGGAGGACGAGGACCACTGGAAGGACGAGGACGAGGTCAAGGACGAGCACGAGAAGGGCACTGAGACCGAGGAGGGGACCGAGGAGGGGACCGAGGAGGGGACCGAGGAAGGCACCGAGGAGGGGACCGAGGAAGGCACCGAGGAGGGGACCGAGGAAGGCACCGAGGAGGGCACTGAGGACGGCACTGAGGAGGGCACTGAGGACGGCACTGAGGAAGGCACCGAGGAGGGTACGGAGACCGAGGAAGGCACCGGGACCGAGGAAGGCACTGGGACCGAGGAGGGCACCGGGACCGAGGAAGGCACTGGGACCGAGGAAGGCACCGGGACCGAGGAAGGTACCGGGACCGAGGAGGGCACCGGGACCGAGGAGGGCACCGGGACCGAGGAGGGCACTGGGACCGAGGAGGGCACTGGGACCGAGGAAGGCACCGGGACCGAGGAAGGCGCCGAGCCGGCGCAGCCCGATCCCGCGGAGCAGCTCGCGCCGGAGGCTCCGGCCGAGGAGCCGGCCCCGGCCGTGTGAGTCGCGGACGGTGGGCCACAACACCCACCACGACGGGGTGAAGGCAGCAGCCTTCACCCCGTCACCCTTTGCCCTTCGTCCCCCTCCGAAAGGAACCGGCGCTCATGTCCACCTTGACCTGGCAGCGTTCCCTCGCTCAGACAGCACACCCCCGCACGGTCGCCCCCCGCACAGCTGCCCCCGGTGCGGCCGCTGCCCCCGCCCGCCCCCACGCGGCGCCCGCGACCCGACGCCCGCACGACCTGGACACCGCACCTGGTCATCACCCCCGTGACCCCCCTGACGTGGGCTTTCGTCCGGGCGTGACGACGGGCCCCTCAGCTCAGGGTGAGGAACTGTTCGGCCCAGACGGTCTTGCCGGTCGCCTCGTGCCGGGTGCCCCAGCGCTGGGCGAGCTGGCCGACCAGCAGCAGGCCCCGCCCTCCCTCGTCGAAGATCCGGGCGCGGCGCAGGTGCGGGGCGGTGCTGCTGGAGTCGAAGACCTCGCAGATGAGGGTGCGGCCTTCGTGGATCAGGCGCAGCCGGACGGGCCGGCGGCCGTAACGCAGGGCGTTGGTGACCAGCTCGCTGACGACGAGTTCGGTGACGAACCCGGCCTCCTCCAGGTTCCAGGCGGTCAACTGCTCGGCGGCCAGCCGGCGGGCCCGGGCGACGACCGTGGGATCGAAGTCCAGCTCCCAGGTGGCGACCCGGTCGGCACCGAGGCAGCGGGTGCGGGCGGTGAGCAGGGCGATGTCGTCGTCCGGCGGGTGCGTCAGCATGGCGGCGAGGAGGCGGTCGCAGACCGTGTCCGGCGTCGGTGCGGGTCGGGCGAGGGTGGCGAACATCTTGTCCAGGGCCTCGTCGATGTCCTGGTCGCGCGCCGCGAGCAGACCGTCGGTGTACAGCGCGACCAGGCTGCCCTCCTCCAGCTCGGTCTCGACGGTCTCGAACGGCAGGCCGCCAAGACCAAGGGGCGGGCCCGGCGGCACGTCGAGAAAGCGCACGGCACCGTCGGGGGCGACCACGGCGGGCGGGGGGTGACCGGCCCGGGCCAGCGCCAGACGGCGGGAGATGGGGTCGTAGACCGCGTACAGACAGGTGGTGCCGATCCCCGCGGCACCCTCGGCGGCCTCCTGCGGCCCGGCCTCCTCGGCGGACAGGTGCACCACGAGATCGTCGAGGTGGGTCAGCAGTTCGTCGGGCGGCAGATCGACGTCGGCCAGGGTGCGTACCGCGGTACGTACTCTGCCCATGGTGGCCGACGCGCGCACGCCGTGACCGACCACGTCGCCCACCACCAGCGCCACCCGGGCGCCCGACAGAGGGATCACGTCGAACCAGTCGCCGCCCACCCCGGCCCGGCCGCCGGCCGGCAGGTAACGGGTGGCGATGTCCAGGGCCTGCTGGTCGGGCAGGGTCTGCGGTAGCAGGCTGCGCTGGAGGGTCATGGTGGTGGTGCGGTCCCGGCCGCGCTGCCGGGCTCGGCGAATGGCCTCGGCCGCCGTGCCCGCCAGCTGCTCGGCCAGCCACACGTCGTCCGCCGTGAAGTCCTCTCGGCGGCGGTGACGGCCCAGCAGCACCGCACCGAGCAGGCCGCTCCGGGTGCGCAACGGCACCACCATCACCGAACGCATCCCCGCCCGGCCGATCCAGGCGGCCCGAGGATCCTCCCCGACCCACCGGGCGACGGCCGGCTCACCCACCCCGTACACGGCTGACTGTCCTTCGACCAGGCACCGGGTCACCGGCGAGAGGGCCGAGTGGCGCACCGATTCCCCCGGCGCGAGGAGAACACCGCCGTCGTCGAGGACGGAGCGCACCGCGACACGGTTCAAGGTCACCCGCCCCGCCGACTCGGCCGGCAGGACGGGGTCCGTCTCGCCGCCGCGTCGAAAGGTGTCCAGTACCTCGACGGCGACGAAGTCCGCCACGGCGGGCACGGCGACCTCGGTCAGCTCCTGTGCCGTGCGCTCGGCGTCGTCGGTGGTGCCGATGCGGGGCTGGGCCTGGAGCAGTACCCGCTGCCGGACCGGATCCCCGTCCGGCGTGTGGTGCGCGACCAGGCACACCGCACGTACCTGGCCCTCCGCGTCCTTCAGTGGGGCCAGCGACGCCGGCCGGCCCTCCTCCGCACCCGCACCTCCAGGGCCCGGCAGATCCGCGACATGCTGCACCTCGCCCCTTTCCAGCACCCGTCGCATCGCCGCCTCGGCGCGGTCACTCGACGGATGCGGTGCGAGTTCCGTCAGGCGCCACCCGCGCATCTCCTCCGCGCTCAGCGACAGCGCCGACTCAAGGCCGGCATTCGCCTCCACCAGCCGCAGTTCCCCGTCGAAAACCCCAACGCTGCACGGCAGTTGGCGCAACACCCATGCCCCGAACATCCCGTCCGTCGGCAGATCCGTCCCCGGTGACGACGGCCCCTGGGCCGCGCCCGCCACCACCAGCCACTCGGCGGCCGTGCCGTCGGAAGGCCGCCGGTGTGCCAGCAGCCGCCGTGGGAGGTGCCGACCGTCCCGATGGCGCAGCACCGCCGAGCCGCTCCACTCCTGGCCCCCGGCCGCGACCCGTCGTACCCGCTCCCCGACGTCGTCGGCCAGCAGCCGCGCCGCCGGGCGCCCCACCACCTCCGCCGGCCCGTAGCCCAGGAGGCGCCCGGCCTCCTCGCTCCACCCCGTCACGATGCCGCGCTCATCCACCGTGGCCGTGCACGGACCCTGCGGCGCGACACCCGCCCGTGCCCACTCGCCGGAGGGGGAGGAAGGTCGCGCCATCACCGCTCCTCTCGCCGTTCACATCCGGCACCGCCCCCTGACCAGCATGATCCCGGCGCACACCAACCACAACCGGAGACGGCGTCGGCACGGAACCCGGCCTGTGACCCGCCTGTGACACCGGGCGGACCGGGCCATGACTTAGCCCGAACACTCTCTTTACAAGGGGCAAACCTAACCATTCAGGAATACAGGCATCCAGGCATCCAGGAATTGCCCGCTGCTTCCAAGGGAGTGAGCAGAAACGACCGCGCCGACCCGCCGGAGAACACCCCCATGTATCCCACCCTCACCGCAACCCCCACCACGACCACCACCAGGAGCACCACCGGGACCCGCGGCCTCACCCCCCGCGAGCGGGAGACCCTGCGCCATATCGCCGCCGGCCGCACCTACCTCCAGACAGCTCGCCACATGGGGCTCTCCCAGCACACCGTCGATGCCTACCTGCGCCGCATCCGAGCCAAGTTCGACGCCAACACCACCGCGGAACTCACCCGCCTCGCGATGGCCCTCGGTCTGTAGCACCCGCACTTGCGTTCATAAAGAACGCGGCCTTTCCCGGCATCGTCACATCCTCGAAATACGACCGTCCCATCCCCTCCAGGACTTGGACCTACGGTGGGCAGCACAGCCCGCCGCCCGGCCACCGTCGCCCGAAGGCACACCCCCGCCCTCGCCCCGACAGGAGCCCCGTGTCCCGCCCCGCACTCCCGGCCCTCTCTCTCCCGCCCTGGCTCGGTCACGCCCTGCGCACCCAGCGCGGACCCGTCCCCTGGAGCGCGGTCGTCCGAGGAGCCCTGGCCGCCGGGCCCCTCCTCCTCGCCGCGGTCCTCGCCGACCGCACCTCCCTCGGCGTGGTGGCCGCCATCGCCGCCATGCTCGCCGGCATCAACGACCGCCCCGGCAGCCGCCGTGTCTCCGTCACGCGGATCGGGGTGCCCGCGCTGGCGGGGGCGGCCGGGCTGTCGGTCGGGACGTACGCCGGGGAGCACCTCGGTGCCGTCCCCCTCACCCTCCTCCTCACCGGCCTCGGGCTCATCGCGGGCGGCATCAGTGCCGTCGGGTCCGTCGCCTCCGGTGCCGGTACGCAGCTCCTCGTCGCCGCCGCCATCGGGGCCGGGATGCCGTTGCCGGAGAGCGGGTGGCAGCGGGCGCTCGTCTATCTCGCCGGTGCCGCCTGGCTGCTCGGGCTTCGGCTGGCCCTCCCCACCCCCGGCTCCCTCGTCGGAGACTTCCGGTTCGACGGCGAGCGCGCCGCCGTCGGCGACGTGTACGACGCCGTCGCGGACCTCCTCGATGCCGTCGGCACACCCCATGCCACCGCCCGCCGCATCGCGCTCACCGCAGCCCTCGACCACGCGCAGGACGCCCTGACCGGGCCCCGGCTGCGGCGGTACGCCTCCTCGTCCGCCGAGCGACGGCTGCACGCGCAGTACGCCGCCGCCCTGCCCCTCGCCGAGGCCGCCACCGCGCTGGCCTGGGCGGGGGAGGGCGCGGCCGAGCGGGCTTCCGAAGGGCCGCGCCGGCTCGCCGCGGCCGTACGCGGCAACACCCACACCGGCCCCCTCCCCGCGCCCTCCCGCTCCGCGCCGGCCCTGCGCGCGCTCGACGACGCCCTGCTGCATGCCGCCGAGGCGTTCGACCGGGGGACGGGCAACAGCGACCTGCACACCCGGCGCCGTACGGCCAGGGACCGGGTCCGGGCCGTCTTCGGGACCGGCGGGCGGGAGTACGGGCTGCGTGTCGCCCTCGGGTTCGGAGCCAGCGCCGCCATCGCCCAGGCCCTGCACCACGCCCAGTGGTACGGGCAGCACGAGCACTGGTACTGGCTCCCCGCCACCGCCGTCTTCCTCGTCAAGCCCGACCTCGGACCGCTCGTGTCGCGGGTACTGTGCCGGGCCGCCGGCACCGTGCTGGGAGCCCTGCTCTTCGCCGGGTTCGCGGCCGTACTGCCCCGGCCCGAAGGGCTCATCGCGCTCGTCGCCCTCAGCGGCGCCCTCATCCCCGTGGCCACCCGGCACTTCGCCGCCCAGACGGCCGTGGTGACCGTGCTCGTGCTCGCCCTGGTGATGGTGGGCGGCGAGCCGCAGGCCTCCGCGAGCCGGATCGGGGAGACGCTGCTGGCCTGCGCGATCGTGCTGGTCGTGGGGCATCTTCCGATGCCGGGGCAGCGCGGCGGAGGCGTACGGGCGCGGCTCACCGCGGCCAACCGGGCCGCGTACGCCTATCTCGCCCATGTGCTGCGCGAGTCGGGCGCCGACAACGACGCGTCGGCCGCGCGCGGCTGGGGCAGCGACCGCGGCGACACCCGGGCCCCGCGCGAATCCCCCGTCCATGACGTGCCGAACGGTCATGACCCGGGCCGCTCCGACGCCCGTGCCCTGCGCTGGACCCTGCGCCGCGAGGCCTACCGTGCGCTCGCCGAGGCCCGTACCGCCATCGCCCTCGGCGCCGCGGAACTCCCCGCGCTCGCCCGGCACACGGAGGGCGCGGACGACGTCGTCGACACGCTCGAACGGCTCGTCGACACGACCACCGCGTGCGCCGTGCACCTCGACGACTCGGGCCGGCTCACGCCCTGGCACACCGCCCGGCTCACCGAGTTGCTGCAAGAGCTCGCGCAGGAGCGCGACCGGGTCGGGCTACGCGGTCCCGGGGCCCCCGAGGTGCCGCTCGCCGGCTGAGACCGGCAGGGCCCGTACACGGACCAGGCCGCCCCCGTGCCGGTCGCCGCTGTCCGCACGTCCGTCGCGAACCCCTGCGACGTCACCACGGCCGCCACTTTCCCGGCGATCTCCTACGACCGCGTCGTAGGTTGGCGTGATGACGCCTTCTCCCGCAGAAGCTCCCGCCGACCTCATCATCACCGGATGCACCGTCCTCGTGCACGACGATCAGGAGCGGATCGGGTTCGAGGAGAACGCCGCCATCGTCCTGCGAGGGGGAGTCGTCGAGACGGTCACGACCGCCGCCGCCGTACGCGACCGGCCCGCCGTCGAGCGCCTCCACGCGCCGGGCCAGGTCGCCCTCCCCGGCCTCGTCAACTGCCATACCCACGCCCCCATGGTGGCCCTGCGCGGGGTCGCCGAGGACCTGCCCACCGAGGAGTGGTTCAACGACGTCGTCTGGCCCGTCGAGTCCAACCTCACCGAGAAGCACGTGGAGCTGGGGGCGCGGCTCGCCTGCGCCGAGATGATCCGCGGCGGCGTCACCTGCTTCGCGGACCACTACTTCTCGATGGACGCCGTCGCCACGGTCGTGGAGGAGTGCGGGATCCGGGCACACCTGGGGGAGGCCTACTTCTCCTCCCAGGGCCCCCAAGGGCGGGAGAAGTCACTGGAGTTCGCGCTACGGCATCGCGGCGGCGCCGGCGGCCGTATCACCACCACCCTCGCCCCGCACGCCCCGTACACCGTCGACGACGCGGACCTGGCCGCGACCGCCCGGCTCGCCGCCGAGCACGGCCTGCCCGTCCACCTCCACGCCTCCGAGAACCGCGACCAGGCCGAGACCAGCCTCGCCCGCCACGGCGTCACCCCCGTCGAGGTGCTCCAGCGCACCGGGATCCTCGACGTCGACGTCCTCATCGCGCACGGCACGGGCATCCTCGACCGCGACCTGCCGGTCCTGCGGAACGCCTCCGGCCGTACGGCCGTCGCCACCGCGCCCCGCGGCTACCTCAAGTTCGCCTGGCCCACCACCACACCCGTCCGCGCCCTGCACGACATCGGCATCCCCGTCGGCCTCGCCACGGACGGCGCCGCCTCCAACAACTCCCTCGACGTCTGGGAGTCGATGGCACTCACCGCCCTCATCCAGAAGTCCACCACCGGCGATCCCCGCTGGCTGACAGCACGTCAGGCCCTGCACCACGCCACGCTCCAGAGCGCCCGCGCCGTCGGGCTCGGTGAGGTGGTCGGCAGCATCGCGCCCGGCCGGCGCGCCGACATCATCCTGGTCGACCTCACCGGCCCGCACACCCAGCCCGTCCACGACCTCGCCGCCACCCTGGTCCACAGCGCCCGCTCCTGCGACGTCCGCACGACGATCGTGGACGGGCGGGTCCTGATGCGCGACCGGCAACTGCTGACGATCGATGTGCCCGCTGTCGTAGGGGAGTTGGCGGAACGCATGCCGGAGCTCCTGGACCGCGGCCACGGCCGGCGGATCCAGGAATACGACACATAGAAATCTCCTGAAATTCTCCGGGCGGGCGATGAGTTGCGCCCCTCGCGCCGGTCACCACCTGGAACGGACCGTTGCACAGGAGGGTGCCCCATGTCGCTTCCGGAGATCGTCTCGCGCGAGCGGTGGCGCGCGGCACGCGAGGAACTGCTGGTCAAGGAGAAGGCGGCCACGCGCGCGCGTGACGCGCTCAACGCCGAGCGGCGCAGACTGCCCATGGTCGAGGTCGATGAGGAGTACGTCTTCGAGGGCGGCGACGGCAAGGCCACCCTGCTCGACCTCTTCGAGGGGCGGCACCAACTCGTCGTCCACCACTTCATGTTCGCCCCCGAATGGGACGCGGGGTGCCGCAGCTGTTCGGGGTTCCTGGACCAGATCGGGCATCCGGCGCACCTCAAGGCGCGCGGGACGACGCTCGTCGCCGTCTCCAGGGCGCCGTACACGAAGATCCTGCCGTTCAAGGCGCGCATGGGCTGGACGGTGCCCTGGTACTCGTCGTACGGCAGCGACTTCAACCATGACTTCGAGGTGACCCTGGAGCACGAGGGCGAGCCGGTGGAACGGCCCGGCGTCAGCTGCTTCCTGCGCGAGCGGGACCGCGTCTTCCACACGTACTCGACGTATGAGCGCGGTCTCGACGGGCTGGGCTCGACCACCGGCTTCCTGGACCTCACCGCGCTGGGCCGGCAGGAGGAGTGGGAGGAGCCCAAGGGACGCGCGTCGGTTCTCGGGGCGCCCGCGGGCAGTGAGCGCGTCCGCTATCACGACGAGTACGAGGACTGACACGGAACGTGGCAGTGGATGATCGAGAGTGAGCGGGCGCTCACACATCGCGGTGAACGAGTGTCAACTACGTCTCAGTCCCGTCACCGAGCGAGGCGTTTCACCTCCGGCAGGCGTTAACTCCTACAAGTACGACGCTGATCGGAGGTGCAGGATGGTGAACGGGCGAACAGTGCTCGAACGCTTTCCCGCGGGCGGGCCGCGAGGTTCGTGGCCGGCGGAGGAGTTCGCCCACGCGCGGCGGATGGAGGGCCTGCCCGCCGAGGTCGTCATGGACCTCGCGACGGACGCCTTCCTGGTGATTGTCCGCGGTGACCTCAGGGCAGACGCGGCCGCGTGAGCCGCGGGTGAGGATCAGCCCGCCTTCGGTGCGGGCACCCGCGCGGTGAACTGCTCCGCCTGGAGCGAGTACAGCTCCGCGTAGACGCCGCCCGTGGCCAGCAGTTCGTCGGGTGTGCCGGACTCCACGAGTCTGCCCTGGTCGAGGACGTGCACCAGATCGGCGTGGCGTACGGACGCCAGCCGGTGCGTGATGAGGACGACCGTCTGGCCGCTGGAGGCCAGCGCGCGGATCTTCTCGAAGACCTCCAGCTCGGCCCGTGCGTCCAGGGCCGCCGTCGGTTCGTCCACGATCAGGATGCGACCGCGCCGGTACGCGGCCCGCGCGATCCCCAGCCGCTGCCACTGACCGCCGGACAGCTCGTGCCCGCCGCTGAACTGCCGGGCCAGCAGGGTGTCCAGACCGTGCGGCAGATCGGCCACCACCTCCTCGGCCCCGGCCTCGGTGACCGAGGAGGCCAGCCGTTCCTCGGTGAGCGGCGCGGACGAGCGGCCGACGGCGACGTTGACCCGGGCGGTGAACGGCCAGCGCTTGAAGTCCTGGGCCACCATGGCGATCCGCTCGGCGAGCTGGTGCCGGTCGGCGGTCGCCGCGTCGACGTCGTCCCAGAGGACGCGGCCCCGGTCCGGGGTGTAGAGCCCCGCCAGCAGCTTCACCAGCGTGGTCTTGCCCGAGCCGTTCTCGCCGACCAGCGCGACGATCCGGCCGAGGGGGAGGGTGAGGGTGACGTCGTCGAGGGCGGGACGAGCGGATTCACCGGGGTAGCTGAAGCTGACGTTCTCGAAGCGGATCTCCCGCGGATCCTCGGGCAGCGCGGCGCCGCCCACCGGAATCGCCCGCTCGGCTGCCTCGACGTACAGCCGCTGGAGATCGCCCACGAACAGGGCCTCCTCATGCAGCGCGTTGACCTCCAGGACGAGGCTGTCGAGGCTCGAGGAGCCGGTGCGGATCGCGATGACGGCCGTTCCCGCCACGGACAGCGCCATGGCCCCGGCCAGCAGCAGCCCGCCCAGCGTGGCGTACGTCGCGACGGTCGCGAGCCCCGTCCACGCCGCCGCGATGAGCCCGGTACGCGCTGCCAGCCTGGCCAGCCGCGCCTGCTCCGCCTCCGCCGTCTCCGACATCGCCCGGTAGTGCCGCAGGAGGAAGGGCCCGACGCCGTGGACGCGGATCTCGGGCGCGGCTGCGGGCTCGGTCAGCAGCCCGCTGATCAGATGGCCGGCCCGGGAGTGCTGCACCCAGGTGTGGAAGGACTCGTAGCGGCGCCGGGCGTTGGTCAGGGCGCTCCAGGCGCTGGGCAGCGTCATCGTGGCGAGGAGGGGCAGCAGGGCGGGGTGCAGCACGGTGAGCACGCCCGCCGCGGCGATCAGTGAGATGGCCGCGTTCACGACCCGTGTGCTGTACGCGATCATGCGACGGGCGGATCCGGCACCGTACTGCGCGGTGTCCAGCAGTTTGTGGAAGGCGTGATCCTCGATCGCGGCCAGCTCCACCGCCGCGGCCCGCTCCAGGTACAGCTCGGTCGCCACCCGCTCCACCTTGGGCTCCAGCCGCCCGGTGGCATACGTGGACGCGGCCCGCAGCAGTGTGGAGACCACCATCACGGCGGCCATCGCGACGAGAGCGGGGAGGGCGCCCCGTAACCGCTCCTCCAGCGCGCCGTCGCCGATCAACCGCCCCAGCACACTGTTCACGGCGAGCAGTCCGACCGCCTGCCCCAGTCCGCGCCCCACCTCGGCCACCAGCACCGTCCGAGCGGCCCTTCGGTCGGCCTGCCAGGCGAGCCGGAAGCTCGACGTCAACAGCGAGGGCAGCCGCGTGACCATGGCCCGGAAGTTCAGCTCCAAAAACGCGTCCCGATGCTGGTTCCACCCCATGTCGTACCGCAGCGGCCCTCCGAAGAGCAGCCGCTCCGACTCGGAAACCCCGCCCTCACAGGCACCACGCTTCTTCCCCACGGAGGGCCACTATGGCGGGGCGGGGGCGCCGCGGGGAGGGCGTGAGTGAGGTGGAGGGATGCGCGCGGGCGTACGCGGCCACTGGTCCTGTCAGCCCGTCCGGCGTTTTTACGTACGGGACGCAGAGGGACGGCACCCTTCAGCCACGGCACCGCATCCACCGGCCCACCGGCGGAGCCCTACGCGCTGATCTGCCGCGACCAGGAAGGCGTAATCCCCATCACCCGGCACAACGCCAGGTACAAGGGAATCGGCGGCGTGTACGGCACCGTCCCGTCCGGCCGATAGATCAGCCGGGGCGTATCCAGGACCACAGCCCCCGTCGAGTACCGCGCGGCCGCCGGCCATTCCAGCGCGTAGTCGGAATCGGAGGGCACGATCCACCACCAGTGCGCCTCATCGGCGTACACACACCCCACCCGGGGCAGCCGAGGCATGATCAGCGGCCCGAAACGCGCGGGCACCGCCACCGCGTCACAGCCCAGCGGCGCGGTCATCCCGTCGGGAACGGGCAGCCGCCGAGGGGCGGCCGAGGTGGGCAGGCCGGGCAGGGCTCTGCGCAGGCGGACCAGCGTGTCGAGGTTCAGTACCTGACCGCCGCCGGACGCGCCCTTTACCACCATGCGGACCCCGTTCCCCTGCCGTACCGCGTCTGCGCTTCGTCCTCGTCACCCGAACCCCCGGACGGCCCCGGTTTGGGCCGGGACCCCCATCCGAGGTCGTTGTACGGCCCGCTGCCGGCGCCGGAAGCGGCGGAGAATCCGGCCGCGCGCGCCAGATCGGCCCAGACCACCAGTCCGGCCCCCTGCTCATGGGCCCCCCAGGCATGGCAGAGGGCGTCGATGAGAAGCAGCCCCCTCCCGTGCTCGTCCTCGGGGCGTGCCGCCAGCGGATGCGGTTCACCGGGCGCGCACCCCTCGTCGCGCACGGCTATGCGCACCAGGTCGCCGCCATCGTGCAGCTCGCACACTATGTGCTCGCTGGCGGTGTGCACGATCGCGTTGGTGACGAGTTCGGTCACGACCAGAGCCGCTGTCTCGCAGGTGTCCTCGCACACCGCCCAGCCGTTCAGTCGCGCCCTGGTCAGGCGTCTGGCCTGCGCGGGAGAACCCGGATGCGCGGCCAGTTCGAAGCGGAACCGGCGCTCGGCGACGGCGCCCCGCTGGGGCCCGACTGCCGGGGCGGCACCGAGGCCGTGGGGGGCCGCGGTGGCGTCTGTTCCTAAGGGCGGGGACGGAATCACGCTTGCCACTATCTCCCCGCCGTGAACACTTGGCAAGTGTCACTCTGGAAATTGCAGAGTGCTGTGTGACTCTCTGGAAGGCCGTGGCACACTGCTCGCAACAGCATGTCGAACGGCGCCAGTTGGGATCACCGAGGATCGGCCGGTTCAGCCGAGGTTCTCGAATAGGTCTTCGAATGGCGCCGTCGGCCTGTCAGGATTCAGCCAGCCCGTCAGGATTCAGTCGGCCTGTCGGGTGGGTTCAGCGACCCATCAGGCCCAGTGGTCTGCCAGATTCAGTGATCTGTCGGGTTCAGTGATCTGCCAGGTGCAGTGGCCTGTCGGGTGCGGTGGCCTGTCGGGATTCATCGGGATTGATTTCGTGGAGGTGGGGCGTGAGCGAGCCGCGGTCCGCGCCTACGGTCGGCCAGGTCGTCCTCGGCCGGCGCCTGCTGGACCTGCGTGAAAGCGCGGGGCTCAAGCGTGAGGAGGCCGCCCGCGTCCTGCGCGTCGCCCCCGCCACCGTCCGCCGCATGGAGATGGCCGAGGTCGGGCTCAAGATCCCGTACCTCCAACTGCTCCTGAAGGCGTACGGCATCTCCGACGACGAGGCGGACGCCTTCGTGCAACTGGCCGAGGAGGCCAACAAACCCGGTTGGTGGCAGCGGTTCCACGACATCCTGCCTGGCTGGTTCTCGATGTACGTCAGCCTGGAGGGCGCCGCCGCCCTCATCCGGTCGTACGAGCCCCATTTCGTGCCCGGTCTGCTCCAGACCGAGGACTACGCGCGCGGAGTGCTGAGGTCGGGCGCCATCGGCCAGACCAGCCCCGATGACATCGAGGGCCATGTCGCCCTGCGCATGCAGCGCCAGCGACTGCTCACCCGTGAGGACGCGCCCCGGCTGTGGGTCGTGATGGACGAGACCGTGCTGCGCCGCCAGGTCGGCGGACCGGAGGTGATGCGTGCCCAGATCGACCGGCTCCTCGAGGCCACGAAGCTGCCCAACGTGACCCTTCAGGTGGCGCCCTTCGAGAACGGGCCGCACCCCGGCACGTACGGGCCCTTCGTGCTGTTCCGATTCGCCATGTCAGAACTGCCGGACATGGTCTACAGCGAGTACCTGACCGGCGCCGTCTACCTCGACGCGCGCACCGAGGTGGCGACCCACCTGGAGGTCATGGACCGCATGGCGGCGCACGCCGCTACGGCACATCGCACGAAGGGGATCCTCCGGGATCTCCGCAAGGAGCTGTGAATGGATCGCATCAAGCCGCGCATACACGTCTACAACGGCATGCCCGCGCGGGACTTGGGCAGCGAAGGCTGGCACAAGCCGTGGAGCGGCGGCAACGGGGGCAACTGCCTGGAGGCGATGAAGCTCGCCGACGGCCGGATCGCCGTCCGTCAGTCGACCGACCCGGACGGTCCGGCGCTGATCTACACCTCGGACGAGATGACGGCGTTCATCGAGGGCGCCAAGGCGGGGGAGGCGGACTTCCTCCTTTCCTGAGCCACTTGCGTGCCGCTCGTACAACTTCCTTGAATTGGTGCTTACTTGATAATCCATTGCGTCTTACGGAGTGCCTCGTGACCGAGATCGACACCAGCAAGCCCCACCCCGCGCGGATGTACGACTGGTATCTCGGCGGCAAGGACAACTACCCCGTCGACGAGGCCATGGGGCAGCAGATGCTCGCCCTCGACCCGCGTGTCCCGGTGATGGCACGGGTCAACCGCGCGTTCATGCACCGCGCCACCCGCTGGCTCGCCAAGAACGGCGTACGCCAGTTCCTGGACATCGGCACCGGAATCCCGACCGAGCCGAACCTCCATCAGATCGCCCAGCAGATCGCCCCCGACGCACGCGTCGTCTACTGCGACAACGACCCCATCGTGCTGGCCCACGCGGCGGCTCTGTTGCGCGGCACCGAGGAGGGCGTGACGGAGTACCTACAGGCCGACGTGCGCAGCCCCGAGGCCATCGTCGAAGGCGCCAGGAAGGTCCTGGACTTCGACCGGCCGGTTGCCCTGTCCCTGATCGCGCTGCTGCACTTCGTCTCGGACGCGGACGCCGCGCACGAACTGGTCCGCCGGCTGCTGTCCGAACTCCCCTCGGGCAGCCACCTGGTGATGACCCACGCGACCGCCGACTTCACTCCCGAGGAGTCGAAGGCGGCGACCGAGAAGCTCAAGGCGGCCGGCGTCACGCTGGCCCTGCGCTCCCGCGAGGAGTTCACCCGCTTCTTCGACGGCCTGGAACTCGTCGAGCCCGGCGTCGAGGTGCCGCACCGCTGGCACCCCGAACTGGGGGAGCCGGTTCCCGGGCAGGACGACGGGGTCATTCCCGGCTACGGGGCGGTGGGGCGCAAGCCGTAGCCCTACGGCCGCGGTCCGAGGTTCGGTCCGCGGCAGCGCACGAACACCCCCCCCGGTGCGGCGGGGCGCCCCGTCACTCACCCGGTGGCGGCAGCACCCCGCACAGTGCCTCCAGCGCCGCCCCGTACGCATGCTCCGAGGGCGTCGCGTAGCCGACGACGATGCCGTCGTGGGCCGGCATCTCCGGCTCCGTCGCCTCCGGGTGCCGGAACTCGGCGAGGCCGTCCAGGGCGATGCCCTGCCAGGTGGCCGCCTTGACCGTCGAACGCTCGGTGCCGGGCGGCAGCCGCAGCACCGCGTGGAGTCCGGCGGCGACACCGGTGACCTCGATGTGCGGCGCGTGCGTGGCGAGAGCGGCCACCAGGCGGTCGCGGCGGCTCCGGTACCGCTGCCGCATCCGCCGTACGTGACGGTCGTACGCCCCGGAGGCGATGAGGTCGGCGAGGCTCAGCTGATCGAGGACGCTCGCCCACGCCTCGCGCTCGCCCTTGGCCGCGAGTACGTCGTCGACGTACCGCTCCGGTAGCACCATCCAGCCGAGCCGCACGGCCGGCGACAGGCTCTTGCTGACCGAGCCGATGAAGATCACCCGCGCGGGGTCGAGCCCCTGGACGGCGCCGACGGGCTTGCGGTCGTAGCGGAACTCCCCGTCGTAGTCGTCCTCCAGGATCACGCTCCCACGCGCGCGTGCCCAGTCGAGCACGGCGGCCCGGCGCTCGGGGTGCAGCGGGCCGCCGGTCGGGAACTGGTGCGCCGGCGTGAGCAGTACGGCCCGCTCGCGCCCCAGCCGGTCGCCGCGCACGCCGTCCTCGTCGAGGGGGAGCGGTACGGTCCGTACGCCCGTGGCGGCGAGCAGTTCCCGATGGAAGCCGAGCCCGTACGCCTCCACGGCCAGCGGACCGCGCAGCACGGCGGCCCCGCCTCGGCTCTTGTCCTGGCCGAACAGCAGCCGCAGGGCGTGTGCGAAGCCGGAGCAGATCACGATCCGGCCCGGCTCGGTGCGCACGCCACGCGCGCGTGCCAGATACTCGGTGAGCGCCTCCCGCAGTTCCACCCGCCCGGCGGGATCACCTGGCCCGAAGACCTCGTTCGGCGCCTGCTGGAGGGCCCGCCGATAGGACGCCAGCCAGGCCGCACGCGGGAACGCCGACGCGTCCGGCGTGCCCTGCCGCAGGTCGTGGCGGGGTCCACGCGTGCGTGGCGGCGCCTTGCGGGGCACTCGCTCGGTGCGGCGCAGCGGCTCGGCGCGCTCGGACACCCTCGTCCCCGAGCCCTGGCGGGCGGTGAGCCAGCCCTCGGCGACCAGTTCCGCGTAAGCGTCGGCCACGGTGTTGCGGGCGACCCCGAGGTCGGCGGCGAGCGAGCGGTACGGCGGCAGCCGGGTGCCGGGCGCGAGCCGCCCCTCGCGCACCGCGTCACGCAGCGCACGGGTCAGCGCGGCCCGCCGCCCACCGGGACCGGATGCCCCGGATGCCCCGGTGGAATCGGACAGGTCCAGATGCAGGTCGGCGCCGATCCGCTCCGCGGAGTCGACCCAGGAATTGACCCACGATTTCCCCATGGGAATGCACCCTACAGCCGGTCTTTTCGACACGTAGATTGATCCACATGACGACGAACACGATCGACACCGAGCGCGCCGGATCCATCAACGACTCCATCAACGAGGCCGAGGCCGCCCGCACCCGCCTCGACTTCGCGAAGTCCGCCCCCAAGGTCTTCCGCGCCATCGTCGGCTTCGACGCCGCCGCCCGCGAGGGCCTGGAGCCGGCGCTCGTCGAACTGATCCAGATCCGCGCCTCGCACCTCAACCACTGCGCCTACTGCCTCCACATGCACACCAACGACGCCCGCAAGGCCGGCGAGAACGAGGACCGGCTCCACATGGTCGCTGTCTGGCGCGAGGCCCGGCACTTCTTCACCGAGAAGGAACAGGCGGCCCTGGCCCTGACGGAGGCGGTGACCCTGGTGTCCGACGGAGGGGTCCCCGACGAGGTCTACGCCCAGGCCGCAGCCCACTTCGACGATCAGGAGCTCGCGCATGTGCTGGCTCTGATCCTCACGATCAACACGTGGAACAGGGTGGCGTTGGCGACGGGGAAGGTGGCGGGAACGGACGAGCGCCGCTAGGGGTGCCCGTGCCCACGCCCGTCAGACGGTCATGGGCCGGTCGTACGGCGATATCGGTGCCGGCAACCGCGAACTCCCCGTCAGATAACCGTCGACGGCCGCCGCCACCGCCCGCCCCTCGGCGATCGCCCACACGATGAGTGACTGCCCCCGGGCGGCGTCCCCGGCGGCGAAGACACCCGGGACGTTGGTGGCGAACCCGGCATCGCGCGTGATCGTGCCGCGCTGCTCCATCCCCAGCCCCAGCTGGTCGATCAGCCCGTCGCCGCGGTCGGGCCCGGAGAAGCCGAGGGCGAGCAGCACCAGGTCGGCCGGCAGTTCCCTCCCCGTGTCCGGCAGGGGGCGGCGCCGTGCGTCCACCTCGGTCAGGTGCAGCGACCGTACGTGCCCGTCGGCGTCGCCCGTGAAGCGGAGCGTCGACGCCGCGAACAGCCGCGCGTCCGCGTCCGCCGCGGGCGCCGTCTCCAGCTCGCCCGCCTCCTCGTGCGCGGCCGACAGACGGTAGATCTTCGGGTACGTCGGCCAGGGCTCGGCGTCCTCGTCCCGCGCGGCGCCCGGCCGGGCGTAGATGTCCAGTTGGGTCACGGACGCCGCCCCCTCCCGGACGGCGGTGCCCAGACAGTCGGCCCCCGTGTCCCCGCCGCCGACGATCACGACGTGCTTCCCGGCGGCGGACATGGGGGACGCCTCCAGGTCCCCCTCACCCACCCGGTTGGACAGCGGAAGGTACTCCATCGCCTGCTGGATTCCGCTCAACTCCCGCCCGGCGACGGGCAGTTCACGCCAGGCCGTCGCCCCGGTCGCGATCACGACGGCGTCGTAGCGCGAGCGCAGCTCGGCCGCCCCGACGTCCCGCCCGACCGCCGTCGACGTACGGAACCTGGTCCCCTCGGCCCGCATCTGCTCGATCCGGCGCTCCAGATGGTGCTTCTCCATCTTGAACGCGGGGATGCCGTACCGCATCAGCCCGCCGATCCGGTCGTCCTTCTCGTACACCGCGACCGTGTGCCCCGCCCGGGTCAGCTGCTGCGCCGCGGCGAGCCCGGTGGGCCCCGACCCGATCACCGCGACCGTCCGCCCGGAGAGCCGGTCCGGCGGCCGCGGCGGTGTGAAGCCGTCCTCCCAGGCACGGTCCGCGATGGCACACTCGACGTTCTTTATGGTGACGGCGGGCTGATTGATCGCCAGCACGCACCCCGCCTCGCACGGCGCCGGACACAACCGCCCGGTGAACTCGGGGAAGTTGTTCGTCGCGTGCAAACGGTCCGAGGCCGCCCGCCAGTCCTCCCGCGACGCCAGGTCGTTCCACTCGGGGATCAGATTGCCCAGCGGGCAGGCGTCGTGGCAGAACGGTACGCCGCAGTCCATACAGCGGTCCGCCTGCTTGCTGATGATGGGCAGCAGCGCCCCGGGGACGTACACCTCGTCCCAGTCCCCGACCCGCTCCTCGACGGGCCGGCGCGGCCAGTCCTGGCGGGGGGTGGTCATGAAACCCTTGGGATCGGCCATGGCCGTCTTCCTCGCGTGCGCGTGTGACGTGCTGGAGCCGTGCGTCAGCGGGCGGCACTCTTCCGGCCACGATACGTCCCACCGGCCACCCGCGCAGAGCGGCGGACAGCGCCCTCCCCCGGCTCGACCCAGGGGTGACGGGTCAGCTGAGGGCCAGCACATACGACACCGCCGCGGCGGCCGAGGCGACCGTGCGGACGTGGTTCCACGCCGTCCACTCGCGCACGTACGCCGGCCAGTAGGCGGCCGCGTCCCGCGTGCCCGGTTCCAGCTTGGCCAGCGCCTCGTTGCGGGGCACGTTCGCCACCATGGTCACCCCGAACGAGCCGAACAGATACAGCGCGCTGCCCAGCAGCAGCTCCACCGTGCCCTCGTCCGGCCAGAGCACGAACGTCACCACGGCGATCACCGTGCACAGCACCGCCGACCCGATGAACACCAGCATGAACGCCGGCATCAGCGCGGTCACATTGATCGCCTTCATCGCGGCGACGCCCTGCGCGGGCGGCAGCGCGGCCAGCCCGCGCATCACGAAGGTCGAGAAGGCGCAGAAGACCCCGGCCACCAGGCCGGTCCCGACCACACCGATCACGACCAGTACGAAGTACGGCCCATCGATCATGTCAACGTCAACTCCCGCATCCCGCCGAGCCCCTGCCCGGCCCCCATCCGTCACTACAAGTCAAATCCTGTACGAGAACCGTGACCATGGCCGAGCGGCGCGAGCACATACTCGAACGTCCACGGGGGCGAAGGGCGCCTCGGCCGGGCACAGGCCGACCTGAGCCGGGCCTAGGTCCTGCATCGGCCCCGGGCCGCTCCCGCCGGCCGCCGCTGTCCCTCGACCACCGCTGTCCCTCGACCACCGCCGGCCGTCGTTCATCAGCCGACCCCCGACACCTGCGCGCGCCACGCCCGCAACGTCGTCTCCACGGCCTCCGCGATCCGTCGCCGTGCCTCGTGTCGCGGCACGCCGCTCATCAGCAACTGGTCGTACGGCGTGTCCATGTGCCGTACGGACGCCACAACCGCCGAAGTCACCGCCCCCTCGGACAGCGCCCGCCCCGCGGCACTGCGCCCCACCCGCCCGCTGCCCCGCACCGACGCATGCGCGGCGACGTCCCGCGCCCGGTCCACCGGACACCCCGGAAACAGCCGTCGTATCTCCGTCGCGAACGCCTCCGCGAACCGCACATCCTCCTGTGCCCGCCGCCGCGCGTCCCGCTCTCTGCGCCGCCGCCGGGCCTCCGCGTCCGCCAGGCACCGCTGCTCCGCCCGGGTCAGCCCAGGCTCCTCCACCAGGACGCCCTGCCGCTCGTAACGGCCCCGGCGCCGGTTGAACCGAACGACCACCGCCGACAGCGCACTCTCCTCCCGGGACCGCCGCGTCAACGCCGTGTCGCCACGCGGCAGGAACACCAGATGCGCGAGGTCGGCACAGTCGAGACACCGCGGCGCGCCCTCCTCCAGCACGAGCATCTGCAACGGTCCCGCATGGCACTCCGCGCAGTGCTGCCGCCGGAGGGGCTGGATGACGAGAAGGCCGGTACGGGGCGGGGGAGTTGCGAGAGGTGCCATAGGCGGTTCATTCCCTTCCGGGCGGGTCCGGGGAACAATCCGGGAAACAACTGGGGGAACCACCCGGCAGGGGCGGGGACGTCGCCTGACCAGGCCCGGGGCAGGGAGTTCCGCAGCGTGCGGGCGCCCGCACGCCTTACGCCTTCCGGCCGTGGCAGAGCCTCCCGCCCCCGGCGGGCGACACCCCTGACCGTGCCCTGGCGCATCATGGGCCGTGTGCGACTCGAAGCGATCACCTGGGAACGTCTCGCCGACCTGCTGGCGGAGCGACTCCTCGACCTGAAGCCGGCCGACGGCGGCCCGTGGCCCCGCGTCGCCTTCGACGGCGCCCCGGCGGCCCGCCCAGGAGATCTCGCCGAGCGGGTCGGAGAGGCGCTGCGCATACGTGGCCGCCCCTCCCTCGCCGTCGGCACCCAGGGCTTCCTGCGCCCGGCCTCGGTCCGCCTGGAGTACGGCCACCGGGACGTGGAGGCCTACTACGACGGCTGGTTCGACACCGGCGCTCTGTGGCGCGAGGTCTTCGGCCCCCTCGAACCGGACGGCGACGGCCGCGTCCTGCCGGACCTGTGGGACCCGGTCACCGACCGAGCCACCCGCAGCCCCTACGCCCAACTCCCGCCCGATGGCGTCCTGTTGCTGCATGGCCCCCTCCTGCTGCGCCACTGGTTCCCCTTCGACCTGACCGTCCACGTCCTCCTCTCGCCCGGTGCGCTGCGCCGCCGTACCCCCGAGGCCGAGCACTGGACCCTCCCCGCCTTCGAGCGCTACGAGCACGAGGCCGACCCGGCCGCCACGGCGGACGTCCTGGTGCGCGCGGACGACCCACGGCATCCGGCGTGGAGCGGATGATCCGGCAAACCCCTTTTATATGCGCGTGCATTTAATTACTCTGATGCCATGACGACCTCCACGAGTGATCCGATCTCCTTCGACGACTCCGTCCGCTCGCTGCTCGACGGCAGGAACTTCGCCAGCGTCGCCACCCTCGGTCCCGACGGCGCCCCACAGAACTCCGTGGTCTGGATCAAACGCGAGGGCGACACCGTGCTCTTCTCCTCCGTCGACGCCCGCCAGAAGGTGCGCAACCTCCGGCGTGACCCCCGCATCAGCGTCTCTGTCTACGACCTCGCCAACCCGTACACCTCCGTCGAGATCCGCGGTACCGCCGAGATCGTCCCGGACGAGGCCAAGCGGTTGCCGTTCGAGCTCGCCCACAAGTACCTGGGCATCGACCCGCCCGCCGAGAAGGAGGACGAGACCCGAGTGATCATCCGTGTCGTCCCACGGAAGATCGTGGGCTTCTCAGCCTGACCGCCGCCCGCTGCGGGTGGGTGGGTGGGCGCGTGGTGATCAGGCGGGCAGCCAGTCGCCGTCACGCCGGCCAGCCCGTGGACGTCGCGCTCGCAGCCCGTGGACGTCACGCCCGCAGCCCGTGGCCGCTACCACCCCGCTCCGGGTGCGTCGGCCGGGTGGCGCGGCGAGAATGAAGGGCGCCGGGACTAGCGGTGTGTCCCGCGCCGCGCCGGCCGTCCGGCACCGGGAGGTACTTCATGACCACTGCCGGAGACATCATGCACCGTGGCGCCCAGTGGATCCCCGCCCACGAGACCCTCGACCGCGCCGCTCAGCTGATGCGCGAACTGGGCGTCGGAGCCCTGCCCATCAGCGACGAGAACGAGCGGCTCTGCGGCATCCTCACCGACCGCGACATCGTCATCGGCTGCGTGGCCATGGGCCGCGACCCGAGCAAGGTCACCGCCGGCGAGATGGCCCAGGGCACCCCGCGCTGGATCGACGCGAACGCCGACATCAGTGACGTGCTCCGGGAGATGAAGGAGCACCAGATCCGCCGGCTACCCGTGATCGAGAACAAGCGCCTGGTCGGCATGATCAGTGAGGCCGATCTGGCCCTGAACCTGAGGGAGAACGAGATCGGCCAGTGGGCCGAGAGCGTCTACGCCAGGACCGGGACGCCGACGACGCACTGACCCGGGTGATCGGCTCCACCGCTCACTCCTTCCACTCCTTCCGCCCCTTCTGACGTCCTCGTCCGGCTCACCGTGCCGGGCGGGGGCGCACCATCGTCGGCAGATCGCGTCAGAGCCATCCGTTGCGCCGGAAGCCGCGGTACAGCACCACGCACGCGACGGATATCACGCCCAGGACCAACGGATATCCGAACGTCCAACGCAACTCCGGCATGTGCTCGAAGTTCATCCCGTACACCCCGCACACCATCGTCGGCACGGCGATGATCGCGGCCCAAGCCGTGATCTTCCGCATGTCCTCGTTCTGCGAGACGGTCACCTGTGCCAGGTGCGCCTGAAGGATCGAGTTCAGCAGTTCGTCGAAGGCCGATATCTGTTCCTTGGCTCGCAGCAGATGGTCGGATACGTCGCGGAAGTAGGCCTGTATCTCCTGCTCGACGACCCGGATGGGCAGCGAGGCTAGCTCCTCGAGCGGACGGCTCAGCGGAACCACGGCCCGCTTCAGCTCCAGCAGTTCCCGCTTGAGCTGGTAGATCCGCCCAGGGTCGGCCCGTGCGCCGTTCTCCGCGAACACTTCCGTCTCGACCTCGTCGATGTCCTCCTGCACCGAGTCGATGACGTTCAGATAGTCGTCGACGACGTGGTCCGCGATCGCGTGCAGCACCGCCGCGGGCCCCTTGGAGAGCTGCTCGGGGCTCGACTCCAGCTCCTCGCGCAACGGGCCCAGCGAGCCGTGCCGACCGTGCCGGACCGTGATCACGAAGTCCTGACCGACGAACACCATGATCTCGCCGGTGTTCACGACCTCGCTCGTCGCCGTGAGCTCCTCGTGCTCGACATAGCAGACGGTCTTGAACACAGCGAAGAGAGTCTCGTCGTAGCGCTCCAGCTTCGGCCGCTGATGCGCTTCGACCGCGTCCTCGACCGCCAGCGGATGCAGGGCGAACAACTCGGCGATGCCCGCGAACTCCTGGTCCGTCGGTTCATGGAGGCCGAGCCAGACGAATCCGCCACCACGCTTGCGTACCCGCTGCACCACGTCGACCAGATCGCCGGCCTCCGGGACCCGCACGCCGTCACGGTAGGTCACGCAGTTCACCACCGAGGAGCCCAGCGGGGACCGGGCGGGATGGCTGAGGTCGACGCGGGGGCGCCGACGAGCCAGCCGTGCCACCTTGCGGAGGCCGCCGACCCTGCCTAGGCCCGTGACCTTCCGCAGATTCCCTGCCATGGACATCTGGATCTCCTTGCGTGGATCACCCTGGACGCGCCGCTCACCTCAGGGGTGTCGCAGCCCCTTCGGCTCGCTCACGGTGCGTCGCTCTCTGTGCCGTGGCCGCCAGTTTGCCAGGTGGGCGTGAGAGGTGGGTAAGCCTGTGGGAACAGGGGGTTCCGCTTGGTTCCCGCCTGTGGACGAAGGATGCCGTCACATCGCCGGGCCGAGTGGGGGCGGCTGTACGAAGCCGGGTGGGGGCGGCTACGAAGCCGGGTGGGGGCGGCCGTACGAACGCGCCGCCGCGGTGGCGAGCAGGTCGCCGTACAGGGTGCGGACCGAGGGGGACCGTATGAGTTTCATGGCCGCCCCGCCGAGCGTCGCCCCCTTCGGACAAGGCGGGCAACTGGGAAGATCGCATCATGACGCGAACCCAGGGCTATCTCCTCGACAACCGGCAGGCCGAGGCGGGCGAGCGCTTCGACGCCTTCGCCCACCTCTTCGACCCCACGACGTTCCGGCACCTCGAGCGGTTCGGCATCGGACCAGGCTGGCGCTGCTGGGAGGTGGGCGCCGGCGGCACCTCGGTGGTGTCCTGGCTGGCCAAGAAGGTCGGCCCGACGGGACGGGTTGTGGCGACCGACATCGACACCTCACTGCTCCCCCCGGCCGCCCGCCCGCCGGTCGAGGTACGCGTCCACGACGTGGGTGCGGACGAGCCGCCGGGGGAGGGGTTCGACCTGGTGCACGCCCGGCTCGTGCTCGTACATGTGCCGGACCGCGAACGGGCGTTGCGGTCGATGATCGAGGCCCTGCGCCCCGGCGGCCGACTCCTGATCGAGGACGCCGACCCCGCTCTGCAACCCCTGCTCTGCCCTGACGAGCACGGTCCCGAACAGCAGCTCGCGAACCGCCTTCGCCACGGCTTCCGCAAGCTGCTCGCCGGCCGCGGCGCCGACCTCTCCTACGGCCGCAGGCTCCCCCGTCTGCTCCGTGAGGCAGGGCTGCACCGAGTGGAGGCCGACGCGTACTTCCCGCTCGCCTCGCCCGCCTGCGACGCCCTGGAGTCCGCCACCGTGCGCCAGATCCGCGATCAGCTTGTCGCCGAGGGCATCGCCACCGACCAGGAGATCGACCGCCACCTCGCCAACGTCGCCGCCGGTGGCATGGACCTGGCCACCGCCCCGATGATCTCCGCGTGGGGCCGCAAGGCGCCGGAGGAGCCGGAAGTACGGGAAGTGCGGGAAGTACTGGAAGAGCCTGAGGAGCCGGAAGAGCCGGAAGAGCCGGAAGAGCTGGAGGCGACTGAGGGGCCGGAGGCGACTGAGGCGCGCGAGGAGAACGGGAGCTGACGTCGAATCAGCTGCCGTCCGCGTCGCGGTTGCAGTGCCGCCTGGAGCCGTACGCCCGCCGTCCGGAGCCGACAGGGGACCGGGGCCGGGGCCCGGGGGCCGGGATCCGACGCCGCCCCGTCACTCCGGTGCGGGCGGCCTTCCACCCACTCGTTCCACCGCCAGCGCACCTGCCCGGCACCCTTCCCGCGCCGCGTCCTCGGGCCGGGCGCCCGCGAGCAGGGCCGCGAGAAAGGCGCCGCTGAAGGCGTCACCCGCCCCGGTCGTGTCCCTCGGCGCGGTCGGCACGGCGGGGACATGGGCCCGCACCGCGCCCGACCGGGCCACCAGCGCACCGTCCGCGCCCTGCTTGGCGACCACCAGCGGAACATGGCGGCTCAACTTGGCCGCCGCGTCAGCGGCATCGGGCAGCCCCGTCAGCAGGCATGCCTCGTCGCGGCTCGGCAGCAGGACGTCCAATCCCTCCACCAGCGCGAGGAAACGGTCCACGCCCAGCTCCACCAGGAACCCCGCCGACGCCGGATCCAGACTCACCGGCACTCCACGCGCGCGTGCCGACGCGAGAGCCCTCGCCACCAAGGCCCGGCTCGGCTCGGAGAACAGCAGGTAGCCCGACAGGTGCAGCCACACGACGCCGTCGAGCAGCGCGTCCGACCAGTCACCGGGATCGAGCCGCACGGCCGCACCGCTGTCGGTGAGGAACGTCCGCTCGGCGTTGGCACCCGTGTCGACCAGGCAGATCACCGTCCCGGTCGGCGCCTGCGGATCGACGACGAGGAGAGGCTGTACTCCGCTGTCGGTCAGCTCCCGCTCGTGCCACCTGACCGTGTCCGCCCCCACGCGCCCCAGCAGCCGCACCTCCGCAGCACCCCAACGCGCCGCCCAGCAGGCCACATTGGCGCCCGCGCCACCCGGCACCGTCCGGATGGCCGCAGCCGTGTCCGTACCGGAGGCGAGGGGCCCCCGGTGGCGGGCGATGACGTCCGTGATCACGTCCCCGACGACCAGCAGTGCGCCGTCGCGCGCGCCGGCCGGGGCGGGCCCGTTCCCGTCAGCGTCACGCCCCGTCCCCTTGTCGGGCTCGCTCACGCCTCGGCCCAGGCCGCCGCGATCCGCCCAGCCAGCCGTACGTTGCCGCGCACCGCCGCGAGATTGGCGCTCAGCGAGGCACCGTCCGTGTGCCGTACCAGATAGTCCAGCAGGAACGGTGTGACCGCCTGACCGGTGACTTCCTGCTCCTCGCACGCGTGCAGCGCGTCGGCGAGCACACGCGCGTGCAGCTCGGGATCCAGCTGTTCCGCCTCCGGCACCGGATTGGCGACGATCAGCGCGGACTCGGGCCCGTCCAGCGCGTCCTGGGCGCGCATCACCTCGGCCGCCTCCGCCGGCGACCGAAGCGTCCAGTCCACCGGATGCCCGGAGTCGGACAGGTAGAAGCCGGGGAAGCTTTCCGTGCGGTAGCCGGCGACGGCGACACCGAGCGTCTCCAGTCGCTGAAGGGTGGCCGGGACGTCCAGGATCGACTTCACACCGGCGCACACCACCGTGATCCGCGTGCGCGCCAGCAGCCCCAGGTCGGCCGACTCGTCCTGCGTCACCGTCCACTCCCGGTGCACACCCCCGAGCCCGCCCGTCGCGAACACCCGTACGCCCCCGAGGCTCGCCAGCAGAGCCGTCGCCGACACCGTGGTCGCTCCGCTCGCCCCGGAGGCCACCGCGAGCGGCAGATCCCGGTGCCCCAGCTTGCGGATCCCGTCCTCGTTCGCGATCCGCTCCAGCTGCTCCTTGTCCAGTCCGACATGGGGCCGCCCGTCCAGCACGGCGATCGTCGCCGGAACGGCACCCTCCTGCCGTACGACATCCTCCAGCTCCAGCGCCACCTGAAGATTGCGCGGGCGGGGCAACCCGTGCGCGATGATCGTGGACTCCAGGGCCACCACCGGGCGACGCGCGTTGATCGCCTCCCGCACCTCTTCCGACACCACCAGCACCACGCGCCCGCCTCCTGTCGTTCGGTCTTCCCTCATCTCTGGCGGGCGGCGCACCGGGTCAAACCCTTGCGGCCTGTGGAAGAGGACACCAGCCTTGAATGCATGACCGACAACTCGACCCGTCTCGACCACGTGGTCCTCTGGGTACGCGACCCGGCCGCATCGGCAGCGTTCTACCAGGAGACACTCGGCCTGGCGCCCGTCAGGCTCACCGAGTTCATCGCGGGCGAGGCGCCTTTCCCCTCCGTGCGCGTCAACGACGAGACCATCCTCGACCTCATGCCGATGACCATGGTGGAACGCATGAAGATGCTCCCCGGTGCCGCCGAGAGCGCGGGACACCCCGTCAATCACGTCTGTCTGTCCCTGCCGGACGCCGACTTCCACGGGCTGCGCAGCCACCTGGAGGAGCAGGACGTGCCCGTGTCGGACTACTCGTACGACTCCTTCGGCGCCCGTGGCAAGGCCAAGCGCAGCTTCTACTTCCGCGACCCCGACGGCAACGTCTTCGAGGCCCGGCACTACGACTAGCGCGCCGGGAAGAGGACCACGCACGCGTGGCTCCGGTCGAACCCGGCGTAGCTCCGTGGTGCGTCCTCGATGCCGATCACCGTCGCGTTGACCACCTGGGCGATGTGCAGGCGCTCGTGCAGGATCGCCCCCATCAGGGCCCGGTGGTACTACCGCATGACCGCCGGGCACTGTCCGGTCGTGCAGCGGTGGCTCTTGGCCCGGCCGAGACCGAGCCGCACCTTCAGCGTCCCCGACTTCGTGGCCTGGTCGATCCTTGCCGGATCGCCCGTGCCATACAGGCCGGGGGTGCCGAGGGCCACGCCCGCGCGCGTGTGCCCATCAGCGAGTCGAACACCTGCCAGCGGCTGTGCGCACGGCCGAGTCTGCTACCAGCCACCGCGCTCCGGCCAGCCCTCGCGCGGGCACCGGAAAACACCCGGCCCCCTCAGTACCGGGCGAGCAAGGGAGGGCGGAGCGTCAGCCGTCCGCCGGAACGCCCTTCGCCCGCCCGCGCCGCGTGAACAGCGCCAGCGCCGCCAACGGGATCAGCAGGCAGGCGGCGGTGAAGTTCAGCCAGGCATAGCTCGCCTGGGCGACCACGAGCCCGGCCACCGCGCCGCCGACGCCGGCACAGGCGTTCATGACCAGGTCCGAGAGCCCCTGTGCGGCAGCCCGCGCCGGCTGCGGCACGGAGTCCGTGAGCAGCGCGGAACCGGACACGAGCCCCGCCGACCAGCCGAGCCCCAGCACGAAGAGCCCGATGGCCGTCTGCCCGTGACTGCCGCCCGCCGTACCGGCGACGAACACCGCGCACGCCAGCAGCCCGACGGCGAGCCCGATCCCGGACAACCGCCCCAGCCGGTCCGACAACCGCCCCATGAGCGGCGCGAACGCGTACATGCCGGCGATGTGCCCGCTGATGACCAGGCCGATCAGATCGATGCCCGCGCCGTGGTGCGCGAGGTCGACCGGAGTCATCGACATCACCGAGACCATCGCCGTGTGTGCCACGGCAACGGTCACCACCGCGAGCCGCGCCCGCGGTGAGGCGGCCACGGCGGCCACCCCGGCGCGCAGCGAACGGGCCGCGGGTGACTGCTCCTCGGCCGGCGCGAGCGCGCGCGCCGTCAGCAGCGGATCCGGCCGCAGTAGTACGGCCACCACGACCGCGGATATCAGGAAGATCCCCGCCGCCCACAGGAACGGACCCGCGGTGGCGGGTATCCCGAGGCCCGTGACGCTGCGACCGGCGGGCGCGGCGATGTTCGGGCCGAGGACCGCGCCGATGGTGGTCGCCCACACGACGAGCGAGATGGCCCGGGCGCGCCGCTCCGGCTCGGCCAGATCCGCGGCCGCGAACCGGGCCTGGAGATTCGCCGCCGACGCCGCGCCGAACGCGGCCATGCCGCACAGCAGCAGCGGAAAGCTGCCGATGTCGGCGGCCACCACCGTGACACCGGCGCCGAGGGCCCCGATGAGATAGGCCAGGACCAGTCCGGGCCGGCGGCCTCTCGCGGTCATCAGCGCGGCCAGCGGCATCGACAGCAACGCTGTGCCGGTGACGGTCGCGGTGGGCGCGAGCCCGGACAGCGACTCGGTTCCGCTGACCTCCTTGGCCAGAACGGCCGCGAGCGCGATGCCGGTGGCGACGCCGAGGCCGCCCAGGATCTGCGTCGTGATCAGCACGGCCGAGATACGGCGCCGCAGGGCCGGCAACCGATCGGGCGGGACGGACAAGGCGGCATGCCGCTCCACGGCGGTCACGACGCGCACCCGGCTGTACGGTCTGTCCGACCGGCCGAGAGAAGACAACACACCGGACCGGCCGCGTACAGGTGGGTGAAAAGTGTCGTCACAGGCGCAGTCTCCCCCTCATCTCTCGCCTGCCCAACCCCTGGACAGGCCAAGACGCCCTCAGAACAGCGGCTCCGGCAGGACTCCTTCCAGCGCGAGCAGCTTCCGCTTGGTCTCCAGTCCGCCCCCGAACCCACCGATGCCGCCGTCGCGCTCCACGACCCGGTGGCAGGGGACGACGACCGGCAGCGGATTGGCGCCCATCGCCGTCCCCACCGCCTGGGCCGCGCCCGGCTGCCCGACCCGCCCCGCGAGATCGCCGTACCCCACGACCGAGCCGTACGGCACACCCGACGCCAGTTCGCGCAGCACCTGCCGGTTGAAGCCGGAGATCAGGGACCAGTCCAGCGGCAGCTCGAAGTCGTGCCGCGTGCCCGCGAAGTACTCCTCCATCTGACGTATCGCCTCGGCCAGCAGCGGTGAGTCGGGCGCCTCGACCGGCTCGGTGCCCAGCCGGGACGCCAGTCGGTCGAGCATCGTCGCGCGCACCGTCTCCGTGACGTGGAACACGACGCTGACCAGGCCGTCGCGGGTCGCGGCCAGCATCAGCGGACCGATGTCGGTCCCGATGACGGCCCACACGACCTGCTGCTCGTACTGCCCATGGCTGTCCATGCGCCCACCGTACGACCCACCACTGACAACGCCCCGTGAGTGTGCTCCGGCGCCGCCCGCCGGAGCGGGCCTCACTCCTCGGGCAGGGCGTCCCGCACCACGTCGGGGCTGTTGGTGATGATGCCGTCCACGCCGTAGCCGGCGACCAGCCGGGCGGTGTCCGCGTCGTTCACGGTCCAGGTGAAGATCTCCATCGGCCTGCCGTGCGGTCCCTCCAGCTCGTGGACGGAGTCGACATAGTCCGTGGAGATGGAGCTGTACGAGGGGTTGATCTGGTCGGCGAAGGCCGCGTAACCGGACAGGTCCGCCGTGGACGGCGTGCCCAGGAAACCGGTCTTCACGGCCGGCCTCAGCTCGTGGACGGTCCGTACGCTGTCGGCGCTGAAGCTCTGCACGATCAGTCGGCTCGCCACGTGGTCCGGGTCGAGCCAGCCCTCATTGGCCAGGGTCTTGAGGGTCTGCCCCTCGATGCCCGGGTACAGGTCGGGATTCTTGATCTCCAGGAGGAGCTTCTGGTGGTGCAGCTCCACGCGGTCCATGTACTGCTCCAGCGTCGGCACGCGCGCGCCCGCGTATGAGGGAGCGAACCAACTGCCCGCGTCCAGGAGGGCGATCTCGGCGGCGGTGAAGTCCTTCACCTTCCAGGGAGCCCGGCCGGGGAAGACCTTCTCCACGTCGGTCGTCCGCTGCAGGTTGTCGTCGTGCAGGACGACGAGCTCGCCGTCCTTGGTGCGCTGCACATCGTTCTCGACCCAGCTGATGCCCAGTTCGGCGGCCCTGTCGACGGCGGCCAGCGTGTTCTCGGGGGCATAGGTGGAGGCCCCTCGGTGAGCGATGACCGTGGGCCGCTCGGCGCCGGCCCGGGCCTGGGAGGCGGGCAGCAGAAGAGCGGCGGTTCCCAGGAGTGCGGTCGTCGTGGCGGCTACGGCGCGCGCGTGCATGCGTACTCCTCGCGTCGAACGATCACAGACAGATCAACTGTGACAGCAGAGGGTCAACGGCGGGGGAGTACAGAATGGCCACAGATTGAATGGAGTTGCCCGGGCCCGCTCACTCGTGCCGCACAACTGGGGCAAGGCCGTGTTTCTTTGCCGGAGAATCGTTCGACCATTCCGGTGGGAGTTACTCTCTGCCTCAACCCTGACCGCTCGGGCGGTGCTGGGAGGGGGCGCATTCACAGCATTCCGGGACGTAAGAGGGCGGGAAGGGTGGCCGCGCATGCAGGGCACGATCGACGGATTCAGTTATGGACTCGTCACACCGCTGGTGGCCTACCTCATGGCCTGCCTCGGAGGTGCGCTGGGCCTGCGCTGCACCACAAGATCGATGCTCGTCTCGCACTCCTGGCGCCCCGGCTGGCTCGCCCTGGGATCGGCGGCCATCGGCTCCGGCATATGGACCATGCACTTCGTCGCGATGATGGGGTTCACGGTCGCGGAGACACCGACCCACTACGACAAACCCATGACGTTCGCGAGCCTGGCCGTCGCCATCGTCATGGTGGGCGTGGGGATCTTCATCGTCGGCTACAAGGGCGCCAGCGGTACGGCGCTGTTCACCGGCGGCACGATCACCGGTCTGGGCATAGCGTCGATGCACTACCTGGGCATGGCCGGCCTGCGGCTCGACGGCAAGCTGGAGTACAACACGTTCACGGTCGCCGCCTCCGTCGCCATAGCCATGGTGGCGGCCACCGCGGCCCTGTGGGCCGCCGGACAGGTCAGAGGGCTCATGTGGAGCGTGGGCGCGAGCCTCGTCATGGGCCTCGCCGTCAGCGGCATGCACTACACCGGCATGGCCGCCCTCAGCGTCCATCTCCACGGCACCGAGGCCCCCTCCGCGGGTGACTCGCCCGCCACCCTGCTCGCGCCGATGCTGATCGGCCCGCTCGCCTTCCTGCTCCTCGCCGGTGCCGTCGTGATGTTCGACCCGCACATGGTCATGGGGAAGCCCGCGACCGCCCCCGTCGAGCACAAGCCGGGCGTCCCGGCACACACCTCTGTCCCGCACCAGGCCCGCCGCCCCCAGCTGCGGGTGCGCCGCAACCAGGACCAGCGGGCTTCCCGCACCCCGCAGAACCACTGATCGGACCGCGTTGTCAGTGGGGGGTCGTACGGTGGATCCATGCGGCCCGTTTCCAGCATCGAACGCACGGTGGCGCCTTTCGAGGTCGTCAGCCCGTACCAGCCCAACGGCGATCAGCCCCAGGCCATCGCCGACCTCGCCCGGCGCATCGAGGCCGGCGAGAAGGACGTCGTCCTGCTCGGCGCGACCGGCACAGGCAAGTCCGCGACCACCGCGTGGATGATCGAGAAGCTCCAGCGGCCCACCCTGGTGATGGCACCGAACAAGACGCTTGCCGCCCAGCTGGCGAACGAGTTCCGCGAGCTCCTGCCGAACAACGCGGTCGAGTACTTCGTCTCGTACTACGACTACTACCAGCCCGAGGCCTACGTCCCGCAGTCGGACACCTACATCGAGAAGGACTCCTCGATCAACGAGGAGGTCGAGCGGTTGCGTCACTCCGCGACGAACTCGCTGCTCACCCGCCGTGACGTCGTCGTGGTCGCCTCGGTCTCCTGCATCTACGGCCTCGGTACTCCCCAGGAATACGTGGACCGCATGGTCCCCCTCAGGGTCGGCGACGAGATCGACCGGGACCAACTGCTGCGCCGATTCGTCGACATCCAGTACACGCGCAACGACCTGGCCTTCACCCGCGGCACCTTCCGGGTGCGGGGCGACACCATCGAGATCTTCCCGGTCTACGAGGAGCTCGCCGTCCGCATCGAGATGTTCGGTGACGAGATCGAGGCGCTGTCCACCCTGCACCCGCTCACCGGCGAGATCATCAGCGACGACCAGCAGCTGTACGTGTTCCCGGCCTCCCACTACGTCGCCGGCCCGGAGCGCATGGAGCGCGCCGTCAACGACATCGAGAAGGAGCTGGGCGAGCGCCTCGCCGAGCTGGAGAAGCAGGGCAAGCTGCTGGAAGCCCAGCGCCTGCGGATGCGTACGACGTACGACCTCGAGATGCTCCGTCAGATCGGCAGCTGCTCCGGTGTCGAGAACTACTCGATGCACTTCGACGGCCGCTCGCCCGGCTCCGCGCCGAACACCCTGCTCGACTACTTCCCGGAGGACTTCCTGCTCGTCATCGACGAGTCGCATGTCACGGTGCCCCAGATCGGGGCCATGTACGAGGGCGACGCCTCCCGCAAGCGAACCCTCGTCGACCACGGCTTCCGTCTGCCCTCGGCCCTCGACAACCGGCCCCTGAAGTGGGAGGAGTTCCAGGGACGCATCGGGCAGACGGTCTATCTGTCCGCGACCCCCGGCAAGTACGAGCTCTCCCGCGGGGACGGCCAGGTCGAGCAGATCATCCGCCCGACCGGCCTCGTCGATCCGGAGGTCGTCGTCAAGCCGACCGAGGGCCAGATCGACGACCTGGTGCACGAGATCCGGGAGCGGGTGGAGAAGGACGAACGCGTCCTGGTCACCACCCTCACCAAGAAGATGGCCGAGGACCTCACGGACTACTTCCTGGAGCTCGGCATCCAGGTGCGCTATCTGCACAGCGATGTCGACACCCTGCGCCGGGTCGAGCTGCTGCGAGAGCTGCGCGCCGGCGAGTTCGACGTCCTCGTCGGCATCAACCTGCTCCGTGAGGGTCTCGACCTGCCCGAGGTGTCCCTGGTGGCGATCCTCGACGCCGACAAGGAAGGCTTCCTGCGCTCCGGCACCTCCCTCATCCAGACCATCGGCCGTGCGGCGCGCAATGTCTCCGGCCAGGTCCACATGTACGCCGACAAGATCACCCCGGCGATGGAGAAGGCCATCGACGAGACCAACCGCCGCCGCGAGAAGCAGGTCGCGTACAACAAGGCGAACGGCATCGACCCCCAGCCGCTGCGCAAGAAGATCAACGACATCGTCGCGCAGATCGCCCGCGAGGACGTCGACACGGAGCAGCTGCTCGGCACGGGCTACCGCGCGAAGAAGGACGGCCGGGGCACCAAGGCCCCCGTGCCCTCCCTCGGAGACAAGGCGGCCAAGGGCGCGAAGGCGGCCAAGGGCGCGAAGGCGGGCAAGGCGGCCAAGGGCAAGGCCAAGGAGACGGTGCCGACCGACCGTCCGGCGGCGGATCTCGCCGAGCAGATCGAGGAGCTGACGGAGCGTATGCGCGCAGCCGCCGCCGATCTGCAGTTCGAGATCGCGGCCCGGTTGCGTGACGAGGTGTCCGAGATGAAGAAGGAGCTGCGTCAGATGAAGGAGGCGGGCCTGGCCTGACGGGCACTCGCTGTGTTGCAAGACCGACACAAAGTGGGGACCGGGGTACGGCACTGTCAGTGCCCCTGCGTAGGGTTCTGGTCATCCGCGGAGTCCGCGGCCAACAGGGGACAGTTCGAGAGGGGAAACAGCACGTGACCGTCAACATGACCAAGGGTCAGGCCATCAGTCTGCAGAAGGACGACGGCGGCAGCCTGACGGCGGTGCGCATGGGTCTCGGCTGGCAGGCGGCTCCCCGGCGGGGCCTGTTCGGCACGCGCACGCGGGAGGTCGACCTCGACGCCTCCGCCGTTCTGTTCGCGGACAAGCAGCCGGTCGACGTCGTCTTCTTCCGCCACCTGGTGAGCGACGACGGCTCGGTGCGCCACACCGGTGACAACCTCGTCGGCGGTGTCGGCCAGGGCGGCGACGACGAGGCGATCCTCGTCGACCTCGCGCGCATCCCGGTCCACATCGACCAGATCGTCTTCACCGTGAACTCCTTCACGGGCCAGACCTTCCAGGAGGTGCAGAACGCGTTCTGCCGCCTGGTCGACGAGACCAACGGCCAGGAGCTCGCCCGCTACACGCTCGCGGGCGGCGGCGCCTACACCGCCCAGATCATGGCGAAGGTGCACCGCACGGGTGCGAGCTGGACGATGACGGCCCTCGGTAACCCGGCCAACGGCCGTACGTTCCAGGACCTGATGCCGGCGATCCTGCCGCACCTGTAGGACCGATCGGACGGCCGGGCGGAGCGGCGCACGACACGACATGCGACACAGGGGGACGAAGGCATGACGGCCGAGCTGGTGCGGGGGCAGAATCACCCGCTCTCCCAGGCCCGTCTGGAGATCCGGGTCTCGGCCGGCACGCCGGTCGTGGCCGCCGCCACGCTCGGCGACGAGCAGGGCAGGATCCACGGCGTCGAATGGGTGGCCCACCCCGGCGCCCCCACCCTGCCCGGCCTGGAGGTCTCCCGGCAGGCGGCCGCCGAGCATCGCCTCGCGGTGGACCTGGACGCCATGCCGGAAGCCGTCCACCGCGTCAGCGTGCTGCTCGCCCTGCCGACCGGGGGCGGCCCGACCCGGTTCGGCGCCGTAGCGACCCCCTTCGTCGCGGTCACTGGCCTCGACGGCACCGAGGTCGCCAGCTACACCATCGCGGGGCTGGAGGCCGAGTCGGCCGTCGTCGCCCTGGAGCTCTACCGCCGCCAGGGCGCCTGGAAGGTACGCGCGATGGGCCAGGGGTACGCCGGCGGTCTCGCCGACCTCCTCACCGACCAGGGCCTGCCCCAGGCCCACCAACTCGCCGGCGGCATCAACGAAGCGGTGGGCCAGGGGATGGCCCGCTCGGTGCCGGCACCCCCGACACGGACGGACGGCGACCGTTCACGGCAGACGGCCGCGCCGGCACTCGGCCCGGACCAGGGCGGCTCCGCACCGCAGGGCTCTTCCGCACCCCAGGGCTCTTCCGCCCCGCAGGGCGGTTCCGGCTCCGCAGCACCGCAGCCCACGTCGCCCTACGGCACCCAGACGCCGGGCATGGCGGGCCAGCCCGCGCCGCAGCCGTCGTATCAAGGCGGAAGCGGCGCGGCGGATCCCGCCCAGCCGTCGGCCCCCACGCCCGGTGGCCCGATCAACTACAGCCACCCGGGCCGGCAGAACGCGGCTCCGCCGCCGCCCCCGCCGACCGCACCCCCGGCCCAGCCCGGACAGCCCGCTCAGCCCGTCGCGGGCGATGCCACCGGCTGGTCCATGGACGAGCGGCTCTACAACCAGGTGTGGGGCATGTTCGAGGACCTGGCCCGCACGACAGCCGCCTACCGTAGCGCGGTCGATTTCGCCGACTCCCGCATGGAGAAGGAGCTCGACCAGGTCCTGTCGGACCCGCGCAGCCGGATCGGCGGACAGGGCGATGCCGCACGCGAAGCCGCCCAGACCAAGCGCGCCCAGCTCGTCAACCAGGCCAGGGCGACGCTCGATCGCGATCTCTCCCAGCTCACCGCCGAAGTCGAGGTCGTCGAGCCCGCGCTGCCGCCCGCCTACGCGGGTTGGGACAACCCGGTCTGGCACGGCTACCGCGTACCGATGGAGATCCCCATGGCCCTGCGCCTGGGCGACCTTCACCTGCCCGAGAGCGCCGAGGTGCGCATCCCGATGCTGGTCCGGCTGCCGCTGGAGCGCGGTCTGTGGATCGACAGCGGAGGCAGCGCATCGATCGACGGCTCGTTCACGGACTCCCATGACCTGCGGCGCCTCGCGATGGATACGGCGGTGGCGCACGCGGCCCGGCTGCTCGCCGTCTATCCGGCGGGCGAGTTCACCGTGCACGTGATCGATCCGGCCGGTTCGGGCGGTCAGGCACTTGTACCGCTGGTGCAGACCGGCGTGCTCGCGGCCCCGCCCGCGGTGGGCGCGGCCGGTGTCGCGGATTTCCTCGCGCGGCTGACCCAGCGCGTCGACCTGGTGCAGATGGCGCTGCGCGCCGGTGCGCCCGATTCCCTGCCGCCCGGTTTCGACACCTCGCAGCAACTGCTGATCGTCAACGACTTCCCGCACGGCTTCGACGATCGGGCCGTGAACCAGCTGCGCTACCTGGCGGACGAGGGGCCGTCCGTCGGCGTCCACCTGATGATGGTCGCCGACCGCGAGGAAGCGGCCGCCTACGGCCCGTTGCTCGACCCGCTGTGGCGTTCGCTGTTGCGACTGACGCCGGTGCCGGACGATCACCTGGCCGACCCCTGGGTGGGGCATGCCTGGACCTACGAGCCCTCGCTCGTGCCGCCCGGCAGCGAGGTCCTCCAGCAGGTGCTGGCGCAGGTCGCAGCGGCCCGGGCCAAGTACAGGTAAAACCCCTCTGACCAGCAGACTTGGCGTCTCTTTTGCCAAGCGCTTTACCAATCCTTGGTGATTGGGGTACTGTTTGTCCCACGGAGGGGAGTACTCCCTGTCTGCTGCGGCGTACCCGTCAATACGGATCAGGCCAGATCCCGGGGCGTCGGCCCATCGTGGGTGGAAGAGACCTCCGGCGCGCGACGACGCTGACATTTGCCGTTACGACTGCCGGAGGCGCAGTGGAAGTCTCGACGACCCTTTGGGTCCTGACCATCGTGGGCCTTGCCGCCCTGATCGCGGTCGATTTCTTCATCGGCCGAAAGCCGCATGACGTATCGATCAAGGAAGCCGGAATCTGGACGGTCGTCTGGATCGTTCTGGCCGGCCTCTTCGGGCTCGGCCTGTTGATCTTCGGCGGCGGACAAGCCGGCGGAGAGTTCTTCGCGGGCTTCATCACCGAGAAGTCGCTGAGTGTCGACAACCTCTTCGTCTTCGTCCTGATCATGGCGAAGTTCGCGGTGCCGACCCAGTACCAGCAGCGAGTCCTTCTCGTCGGTGTCCTCATAGCCCTGGTGCTGCGGGCCATCTTCATCGCCGCGGGTGCCGCCATCCTCGCCAGCTTCGCGTGGGTGTTCTACCTCTTCGGTGCCTTCCTGATCTGGACCGCCTGGAAGCTCATCCAGGAGGCCCGGTCCGGCGACGAGGACGAGGAGTTCGAGGAGAACAAGCTGCTGAAGGCGGCCGAGCGCAGGTTCGGTGTCGCCGACCGCTACCACGGCACCAAGCTGTGGATCCAGGAGAACGGCAAGCGGGTCATGACCCCGATGCTGGTCGTGATGCTGGCCATCGGTACCACCGACGTGCTGTTCGCGCTCGACTCCATCCCGGCGATCTTCGGCCTGACGCAGGACCCGTACATCGTGTTCACGGCCAACGCCTTCGCGCTGATGGGTCTGCGGCAGCTGTACTTCCTCATCGGCGGCCTGCTGAAGAAGCTGGTTCACCTCAGCTACGGCCTGTCGATCATCCTGGGCTTCATCGGCGTCAAGCTGGTGCTGCACGCGCTGCACGAGTCCGGCGTCCATGTCCCCGAGATCAGCATCCCGGTCTCGCTCGGCGTGATCTGCTCGGTCCTGATCGTCACCACGATCACCAGCCTGAGGGCCTCCAAGAAGCAGGCGGCGGCCGAGGCGGCGCAGGACAAGAGCGAAGGCGCTCCGAAGGACAGCATCGACGTCTGACCACGTCGGACGTAGGAAGAACCAACACCGGGAGTGGTGCCCAGCGAATTGCCGAGCACCGCTCCCGGTGCTTCGTTGGGTGCTGGGTGTCCCCGGCCGGGGACACCACGGCCGGGGGTGGAGGCACCTGTGGACGCACCCATGAAGTTCGTGCAGATCATCGACTTCGAGACCGAGCGCATCGACGAGATGCGCGAGCTGGCCCACGAGACGGAACAACGGCTGTCAGGGCGCAGCGGAGGCCCCACGCGCCGGCTCGTCCTCAAGGACCGAGGCCTGCCCAACCGCTATCTCGTAGTGATCGAGTTCGATTCCCACGAAGACGCCGTGCGCAACAGCGATGACCCGGAGACCACCAAGTTCGCGGAGCAGATGGCCGCGCTGTGCACCAGGCCGCCGTCCTTCACGGACTGCGACGTTCAGGAGACGACCGATTTCGCGTAGCGACACACGACCCACAGGGGCCCCGCAACCCGAGGGTGCGGGGCCGCCTGACCACCACACCGACGACCGGAATGCGAACCCCCAACCCCTCTGCGACGATCGCTCCATGATCGCCAGGCTCATACCGCTCACGACCCAGTGGACGTACGTCGTGCCGGTGCTGGCGGTCGTCCTGCTGGTCTTCACCTGGGGACGAGACCTGCCCGGCGCGGTCGTCGCGCTGGTCACGCTGGTCCTCGCGGGTGCCGTCCTGGCCGCCGTACACCATGCCGAAGTGGTCGCCCACCGGGTCGGAGAACCCTTCGGCTCCCTCGTCCTGGCGGTCGCGGTCACGATCATCGAGGTCGCCCTGATCGTGACCCTGATGGCCGACGGCGGCGACAAGAGCTCCACCCTCGCGCGGGACACGGTCTTCGCGGCCGTGATGATCACCTGCAACGGCATCGTCGGCCTGTGCCTCCTTGTCGCCTCCCTGCGGCACCGTACCGCCGTCTTCAACCCCGAGGGCACCGGCGCAGCGCTCGCGACCGTCGCCACCCTGGCCACGCTCAGCCTGGTGCTGCCGACGTTCACCACCAGCAAGCCCGGCCCGGAGTTCTCCACCGTGCAGCTGACGTTCGCCGCGCTCTCCTCGCTGGTTCTGTACGGCCTGTTCGTGACGACCCAGACCGTGCGGCACCGCGACTACTTTCTCCCCGTCACCAGGCAGGGCGAGGTGATCACCGTGGACGACCACGCCCACGCGCCCTCCGCCCGCACCGCGATGATCAGTCTGGGGTTGCTGGGCCTGGCCCTGATCGGCGTGGTCGGCCTGGCCAAGGGGGTGTCGCCCACCATCGAGTCCGGAGTGGCGGCCGCCGACCTGCCCCAAGCCGTCGTCGGCGTGATCATCGCGCTGCTGGTACTGCTCCCCGAGACGATCGCCGCACTGCGCTCCGCGCGCCGCGACCGCGTGCAGACCAGTCTGAACCTCGCGCTCGGCTCGGCGATGGCCAGCATCGGCCTGACCATCCCGGCGGTGGCACTGGCATCCCTGTGGCTCTCGGGCCCGCTCGTCCTCGGCCTGGGCCCCACCCACATGGTGCTGCTCGCCCTGACGGTGGTGGTGAGCTCGCTGACGGTGGTGCCGGGGCGGGCGACGCCGCTCCAAGGAGGCGTCCATCTGGTGCTGTTCGCGGCGTACCTGGAGCTCGCGATCAATCCGTAGCCGACCGATCTGTAGCCGACCGATCCATAGCCGACCGATCCGTAGACGGTCGATTCGCAGCCGACCCCTGCGCGTTCCGGAGCCCGTCACCCGGTGGCGGGCTCCGCCGCCACGGTGGGCACCGGACGCGTCTCCGGCAGCAGCGCGAAACACCCCAGGCTGAGCAGGGCAACTCCGGTCAGATACGCCCCGACGCCCCAGGGCACCCGACCGCCCTGCTCGACGAGCGCCGTCGCCACGATCGGCGTGAGCGCGCCCCCGAGGACGCCGCCGAGGTTGTAGCCCACCGCGGCGCCGGTGCAGCGCACCCGGGGCTCGTACAGCTCCGGCAGATACGCGGCGATCACCGCGAACATCGTGATGAACGCGAGCATCGCCCCGAGGAAGCCGAGGAACATCAGCAGCGGCTCGGCCGTGGCGAGGAGCGCGACCATCGGGAACATCCACAGGGCGGTGGCAGTGCACCCGATCAGGCACAGCGGCCGCCGCCCGTACCGGTCGCCGAGCAGCGCCGCGACCGGGGTGAGCGAGCCTTTCACCAGCACCGCGCCCATGATGCAGATCAGCATGACGCTGCGGCTGACACCGAGTCGCTCCGTGGCGTACGCCAGGGACCAGGTGGTCACGGCGTAGAAGACCGCGTAGCCGATCGACAGCGCGCCGGCCGTCAACAGCACGAGCCGCCAGTGGTCGCGGGCAACCTCGGCGAGCGGCACGCGCGCGTGGTCGTCGATCTTGAGGAAGCTGGGGCTCTCGGCGAGCGACGACCGCAGCCACAACCCCACCAACGCGAGCACCCCCGCCGCCCAGAAGGGCACCCGCCATCCCCACGCGGCGAACTGCGCCTCGGACAGTGTCGCCGACAGCCCCAGCACCACACCGTTGGCGAGCAGGAAGCCCAGCGCGGGCCCGACTTGCGGGAAGCTCGACCACAGACCGCGCCGCCCGGCGGGCGCGTGTTCCAGGGTCAGCAGGACGGCCCCGCCCCACTCGCCGCCGAGCCCCAGCCCCTGGAGGAAGCGCAGCACGAGCAGCAGCAGGGGAGCGGTCACACCGATCGTGTCGTACGTCGGTACGCAGCCGACCGCGACCGTGGAGGCGCCGGTCAGCAGCAGCGAGGCGACGAGGACCGGCCGACGTCCGTGCCGGTCCCCGATGTGCCCGAACAGCACCGACCCCAGAGGGCGCGCCACGAATCCCACGCCGAACGTCGCGAAGGCGGCCAGGGTCCCCGCCACCGGCGAGAACGTCGGAAAGAACAGCGGTCCCAGGACCAGCGCGGCCGCGGTCCCGTAGACGAAGAAGTCGTAGAACTCGATGGCCGTGCCGGCGAGTGAAGCCGCCGCGAGCCGCAGCATGGAGGGCGCCCTTACGGTGCGTACGTCGTGCATGCCGCGTCAACTACCCACGGTGATCACGGGTTACGGGGGCGCACGGAGGCGGTCGGCCCCTGTCAGTACGTGACGGTGATGCGCCGGGCGGGACCGTCGACGCGCACGGTGCCGCCGTAGGGGATCACGAGCTGCGGGTCGGTGTGCCCGAGGTCCACGTCGAAGACGATCGTGGTGTGGGGGGCATACACACTCATGGCCCGCAGTACGGCCTCGCGCTGCTCGGCAGCATAACGAGCGGCCTCCTCCGGGCCGTTGGGGCGCTCGAAGGACCATGTCCTCGCGCGGCCCATCAGCAGCGCCGAGAACCGCTGAAGCAGCCCGCGCTCGCCCATGTTGCGCAGGGTCCAGAAGACCTCGTTGGCGCTCGGCAACTCCTCCGACGTCTCCAGGAGCAGCACTCCGCCGTCGTACTCAGCCAGATCGCGCGCGATCTCGCGGTCGGCCATCAGGAGCCAGCCGACGATCTCCAGACAACCGCCCCAACTGCGGCCTTCGACCACCCGGTCGGCGTTCGTCCAGGTCCATCCGTCGGCGGGTCGCATCTGCGGCTCCGCGTCGAAGGTGGCCGGGTCGGCCCAGTCGCGGCTGATGTCGTTCCAGCGCTCGGCCGGCTGCAGCTCGTACTCGCCCGAGGTGAACAGCGCGGCCCGCAGCGAGTCGGCGGTCCGCGGGTTCATGGCACCGGGACGGCCCAGCTCGCACATCACACTCGCGCCGTGGTAGGCGACGATTCCGGTGTTGCGCAGGAACATGAGCAGGTTCGTGTTGTCGCTCATCCCGAAGAACGGCTTGGGGTTCGCCCGGATCAACTCCCGGTCCAGTAGCGGCAGCACGGTGATCTGGTCGTCGCCGCCGATGGACGCGATGACCGCCTTGATGCCGGGGTCCGCGAACGCGGCGTGGATGTCGTCGGCCCGCTCCTGCGGCGTCGAGCCCATCTTGCGGGTCGCCGGATACTCGACCGGTTCGAGCTCGTATTCCTTGCGCAGCCGCTCCAGGCCCAGTTCGTGGGGGCGCGGGAAGAGTCCGGGCAGACCCGCGCCGGGGGAGATGACGGCGATGCGGTCGCCAGGAGAGGGCTTGGGAGGATACGAGATGAGGGTCATGGGCGGAGGCTATGACGCGTGGTGTGGTCTGCGCACCGTGATAAACCGGGTCTGAGCAGCGGTCATCGACGGACCGCCCACCCCGAACGGACCGGAGGAACCGTGCCCCGCACCCTGGCCAACGCCCCGATCATGATCCTCAACGGCCCCAACCTGAACCTGCTCGGCCAGCGCCAGCCGGAGATCTACGGCTCCGAGACCCTGGCCGACGTGGAGGCCCTGTGCGCCAAGGCGGCGGCCGCGCACGGCGGCACGATCGACTTCCGGCAGTCCAACCACGAGGGTGAGTTGGTCGACTGGATCCACGAGGCGCGGCTGAATCACTGCGGGATCGTGATCAATCCCGGCGCCTACTCGCACACCTCGGTGGCGATCCTGGATGCGCTCAACACCTGTGACGGCCTTCCGGTGTTGGAGGTCCACATCTCCAACATCCACAAGCGTGAGTCGTTCCGGCACCACTCGTATGTCTCCCTGCGCGCCGACGGGGTCATCGCGGGGTGCGGTGTGCAGGGGTACGCGTTCGGAGTGGAGCGGGTCGCGGCGCTGGCGGGGACGGGGCAGGCCGACACATGACATGGGGGTGAGGGGCTGACCTGTGTAAGGACCGCCCGCCGTGGCGAGCGGTCCTTACAGGCGCCCTGCCTCCACGATCCGCCGCAGGAAGCGCTGCGTGCGTTCCTGCTGCGGATCGCCGAAGACCTGCTCGGCCGTACCGCGCTCCAGCACCACGCCTCCGTCCAGAAAACAAACCTGGTCGGCGACCTCGCGCGCGAACCCCATCTCTGGGTGGCCAGCACCATCGTCATTCCGTCCGCCTTCAAGTCCCGGACGACGGTGAGGACCTCGCCCACCAGCTCCGGGTCGAGGGCGGCGGTGATCTCGTCGAGCAGCAGCAACCGGGGACGCACGGCCAGGGCACGCACGATCGCGGCCCGCTGCTGCTGGCCTCCGCTCAGCCGGTCGGGGTACTCGCCCGCCTTCTCGGCCAGCCCGAGCCGCTCCAGCAGCTCACGCGCGTGTGCCTCGGCCTCCGCACGGGACACGCCGTGCACCCGGCGCGGGGCCAGGGTGATGTTCTCCAGGACCGTCATGTGCGGGAAGAGGTTGTACGCCTGGAACACCACGCCGATACGGCGGCGTACGGCGTCCTGGTCGACGCGTGGATCGGTGATCTCCTCGCCGTCCAGCCAGATCGCACCGTCGTCGATGTCCTCCAGGAGGTTCGTGCACCGCAGCAGCGTGGACTTGCCGGAACCGGAGGCGCCGATCAGCGCGGTCACCGTGTGCGGGGCGACCTCCAGGTCTACGTCCCGCAGCACGACCGAACCGCCGAAGGTCTTGCGGACGGACTCCATCCGCAGCACAGGTGCGTCGCTCACAGGGCTCCTCCTTGGGCGCGCCGACGGTCCATCCGGGCCGTCACCCAGTCCGTGAAGCGGGTCATGGGGATGGTCAGCGCCACGAAGACCAGGCCCGCCACGATGTACGGCGTGTAGTTGAGGCTGCGGCCCACGATGATGTCCGCGGCCCGCACGGCGTCCACCGCACCGCCGATGGACACCAGACCGGTGTCCTTCTGCAGCGACACCAGGTCGTTCAGCAGGGGCGGCACCTGACGGCGAACGGCCTGGGGCAGGACGACATGCCGCAGGGCCTGCCGGTTGGTGAGTCCGAGCGAGCGGGCCGCGGCGCGCTGCGAGGGGTGGACGGACTCGATGCCCGCGCGGAACACCTCGGCGACGTACGCCGAGTACGTCAGCGTAAGCGCCGTCCCACCCAGCAGCACCGGGTCGACGGTCACCCCCTGGAGCCGCAGCGCGGGGACGCCGAGGACGACGATCATGAGGTTAATGATGAGCGGCAGGCCCCGGAAGAAGTCCGTGTACGCCGCCGCCAGCGCCCGTAGCGGGAAGAACACCGGGCCGCGCAGCGTACGCGCGACGGCGATCAGCATTCCGAGGACCAGCACGGCCGCACCGCAGATCAGCAGCAGCCGGACGTTGAGCCAGAGCCCTTCGAGGACCTTGGGGAACGCCTCGCGCGCGTACTGCGCGTTGAAGAACGTCTCCTTGGTGCGCGACCAGCCCGGCGCGTTCACCACGACCAGGTAGAGAACGACGACCGTGACCAGGGTGGAGAGGGCCGCGATCGCCGTGGCGCGGCGCGCGCGTGCCCGCTGGTGGCGCTCGCGGTCGAGACGTCGCTGCGAGGGGATGTATCCGTCACCCCGCCGGACATGCTGCCCTTGCCGTCGGCGCCTTCGTGGCCGGACTCCTCCTTGGTGACCGTCACTTGAGCACCGGGGCGTCGACGGCGTCCTGCAGCCACTGCTGCTCCAGCTCGGCCAGGGTGCCGTCCTCACGCAGGGTGTCCACGGCGTCCGTCACGCACGCGGTGAGCGCGCTGCCCTTGTCGAGCACGAGCCCGAACTGCTCTGCGTCGCCGCCCTGGTTCTCGAACTGCCCGACGATCGTCGCGTCCGTCACCTCGGCCGCGGTGATGTAGAAGGCGGTCGGCAGGTCGACCACGATGGCGTCGACCTGGCCGTTCTTCAGTGCGGACTTGGCTTGGTCGTTCTTGGCGTACGCGGCGGCTTCCTGCGTCGGCTTCACCACGTCGTCGATGTAAGCGAGGCTGGTCGTGCCGACCTGGGCGCCGAGCTTGAGGCCCTTCAGGTCCGCGACGCTCTTCGCCTTGGCGGCCTTGCTGTCCTTCAGCGCGACGACGGCCTGGCGGACGTCGTAGTAGCCGGAGGAGAAGTCCACGGCCTTCTTGCGCTCGTCGCTGATCGACACCTGGTTGATGTCGAAGTCGAAGGTCTTCTCGCCGGGGGCGAAGGCCTTGTTGAACGGCATGCTCTGCCAGACGACGGCGCTCTTGTCATAGCCGAGCTGCTTCGCCACGGCATATGCGACCGCCGACTCGAAGCCCTTGCCGTTGGCCGGTTCGTCGTCCTTGAACCAGGGCTCGTACGCCGGTTCGTCGGTGGCGATGGTCAGCTTGCCGGAGGTCTCGGTGGCCAACTCGCCCTTGGCGCAGTTGTTTCCGGCCGACCCCGGCGGTGTGTCGGCGGCGTTCTCCTCCGGCTGTGGAGCACAGCCGAGAGCGGTGGCGAGCAGAGCTGTCGTGGTGAGGGCGACGGCGTGGCGCAGCGCGCGAGCGGCAAGAGGCATGGCCGGAGATTGACAGGACGCCGTCGTGTTTGTCGAGGTCACGCCCGTCGTTTTCCGCATAGTGGGAACGGGTGTTGCGGTTTTGTGAACACTTGCCCGGGCAGCCGCCGGGGCCGCCGGTCGAGGGCGGGGATGGAGAGACCGGCGGCCCGTACCGCTCAGGAGCCGTCATCCTGTGCGGGGCTGCTTCCAGTTGACTGCGCAACTACGCACGCCGGGAGCGCGCGCATGGCACCAGCGCGTGTGAAGGGTTCACACGGGGCGCGTGCGCGGCGCGCACAGGGCGCGCGTGCTCACCGGTCCGCGGTTCACCGACTTCGCCGTGAACGGCACCGCGGTCACCAGCCCCGCGCGTGCCACTCCGGCAGCTGCGGCCGCTCAGCGCCCAGCGACGTGTCGTTGCCGTGCCCCGGGTAGACCCATGTCTCGTCCGGCAGGGCGTCGAAGATCTTCGTCTCGACGTCGTGGATCAGGCTGGCGAACGCCTTCGGGTCCTTGCGGGTGTTGCCCACGCCACCGGGGAACAGGCAGTCCCCGGTGAACACATGAGGATGTCCGTGCGGGTCGTCGTAGACGAGGGCGATGGAGCCGGGAGTGTGCCCGACCAGATGGCGCGCGGTCAGCTCGACGTGCCCCACCCGGATGGTGTCGCCGTCGTCGACCAGGACATCGGTCGGCACCGGGATGCCGTCGGCGTCGTCCCGGCCGGCGTATGTGCGCGCGCCTGTGGCCTCGACGACCGCGGCGAGGGCCTGCCAGTGGTCGCCGTGCTGGTGCGTGGTGACGACGGACGCGATGCCGTCGTCACCGATCATGCCGATCAGCGTGTCCGCGTCGTTGGCGGCGTCGATCAGCAGCTGCTCGTCCGTGGCCCGGCAGCGCAGCAGATAGGCGTTGTTGTCCATCGGGCCGACCGCGATCTTGGTGATCATCAGGTCCTTGAGCTCGTGCACGTCGGCGGGGCCACCGACCGTCACCTGTCCGCTGTACGTCATGGCGGCAGCCTATAGCGGGAGAGCGGCCCAGGGGCCGGCCAGGCGCACCGCGGCAGAACGACCCAGGGACGTCCGGTAGAAGGCCCCAGGGGGCCGTCCGGCGGCTACAGCGGAGGAAGCGACGGCAGTGTGCCGCCTTCCACGGTCAGCGCTGCCCCGTCGCGGCGCCCGGCGAGCCAGCCGAGCAGGTCGGCCGCAGGGCCTCGGACGGTGATCTCGGGAGCACCCGCCTCCCGGCCCGTGCTCCACGCGCGCGTGCTGTCCGTGAGACGGGTCGGCGGCACATCCGGGTGCCCGGTGAACCGCTCCGCGAGGAAGTCGATCTCCCGCTCGGCGAACTCCGTCGGTACGTCCTCCAGCTCGTACCCGATTCCGAGATCCACGTGGTGCAGCTCCACCTCGACCCACCGCCGGAACGGCACCCGGGCCGCAGCGTCGGTGACCCCGTTGCACAGCTCCACGGTGCGGGACCAGTCCGCGGGCGTCGCTCCCGTCTCCTGGAGGCGTGCCGAGCTCTCGCGCACGTCGAGGAGCTGGACGTCGAGGGAGCGTGGGGCGTCCCGCTCGATGTCGGCGTCCCGGGCCGTGGAGGAGACGTACATGGGGCGCCCTTGGAGGACGTTCACCAGGGCGTCCGCGTTACGGGCAAGATGGGCGAGTACGTGGCCGCGGCTCCAACCGGGAAGCCGTGACGGCTCGGTCACCGACGCGTTGTCCAGCTTGGCTGCTGCGGTGAGCAGCCGCTCGGTCGCCTCACGTACAGACACCAGGTCACGAGCGTGATCAATCATGGTGCTGACATTAGCCCCGCCACACCTTTGGGTGAAGGTGGTGAACGAGTGCCGTAAATCGAATGCACGTGCTATAGGGTCGTTCGTGGCGTCGGGCATGCTGGATGGCCGCGGATTGTTATGCATCCCGGAATCCGACCGGCGTTGTCAGTGGCTCCCCCTAGTCTGAGAAAGCAGGGGGACCTCGAAGCCGAGAACACACGGGGGCCTCACCCCTGTCGCTTCTCTCAAGAAAGGTGCGGACCGGCGTGGCCGACCGTCTCATCGTCCGTGGCGCGCGCGAGCACAACCTGAAGAATGTCTCGCTCGACCTGCCGCGCGACTCGCTCATCGTCTTCACGGGCCTGTCGGGGTCGGGCAAGTCCTCGCTGGCCTTCGACACCATCTTCGCCGAGGGACAGCGGCGCTACGTGGAGTCACTGTCGTCGTACGCCCGGCAGTTCCTCGGCCAGATGGACAAGCCGGACGTCGACTTCATCGAGGGACTGTCCCCGGCGGTCTCCATCGACCAGAAGTCGACCTCGCGCAACCCGCGCTCGACGGTCGGCACCATCACCGAGGTCTACGACTATCTGCGTCTGCTCTTCGCACGTATCGGCAAGCCGCACTGCCCCGAGTGCGCTCGCCCGATCTCGCGCCAGTCCCCGCAGGCCATCGTCGACAGGGTCCTGGAGCTGCCGGAGGGGAGCCGCTTCCAGGTGCTGTCGCCGCTGGTGCGCGAGCGCAAGGGCGAGTTCGTCGATCTCTTCGCCGACCTCCAGACCAAGGGCTACTCCCGCGCGCGTGTGGACGGCGAGACGATCCAGCTGTCCGATCCGCCCACGCTGAAGAAGCAGGAGAAGCACACCATCGAGGTGGTCGTCGACCGCCTCACGGTGAAGGACTCCGCCAAGCGCCGGCTCACCGACTCCGTGGAGACCGCCCTCGGTCTGTCCGGCGGCATGGTCGTGCTCGACTTCGTCGACCTCCCGGAGGACGACCCCGAGCGCGAGCGCATGTACTCGGAGCATCTGTACTGCCCGTACGACGACCTCTCCTTCGAGGAGCTGGAGCCCCGCTCCTTCTCCTTCAACTCGCCCTTCGGCGCCTGCCCCGACTGCACCGGTATCGGCACGCGCATGGAGGTCGACCCCGAGCTGATCGTCCCGGACGAGGACAAGTCCCTCGACGAGGGCGCCGTCCACCCTTGGTCGCACGGCCACACCAAGGACTACTTCGGCCGTCTGATCGGCGCTCTCGCCGACGCGCTCGGCTTCCGGACGGACATCCCCTTCGCGGGTCTGCCGCAGCGCGCCAAGAAGGCCCTGCTCCACGGCCACAAGACCCAGATCGAGGTCCGCTACCGCAACCGGTACGGCCGCGAGCGTGTCTACACGACGCCGTTCGAAGGGGCCGTCCCCTTCGTGAAGCGCCGGCACAGCGAGGCCGAGAGCGACGCCAGCCGCGAGCGCTTCGAGGGCTACATGCGCGAGGTGCCCTGCCCCACCTGTGAGGGCACCCGCCTGAAGCCGATCGTTCTCGCGGTCACGATCATGGAGAAGTCGATCGCCGAGGTCGCGGCGATGTCCATCAGCGACTGCGCGGACTTCCTGGGCAAGCTAAAGCTCAACGCCCGCGACAAGAAGATCGCCGAGCGCGTGCTGAAGGAGGTCAACGAGCGGCTGCGGTTCCTGGTCGACGTCGGCCTGGACTACCTCTCGCTGAACCGCGCGGCGGGCACGCTCTCCGGCGGCGAGGCCCAGCGCATTCGCCTGGCCACCCAGATCGGCTCCGGACTCGTCGGCGTGCTGTACGTCCTCGACGAGCCGTCCATCGGTCTGCACCAGCGTGACAATCACCGGCTGATCGAGACCCTCGTCCGGCTGCGCGACATGGGTAACACCTTGATCGTCGTCGAGCACGACGAGGACACCATCAAGACCGCCGACTGGGTCGTCGACATCGGCCCCGGTGCCGGTGAGCACGGCGGCAAGGTCGTGCACAGCGGCTCCTTGAAGGAGCTGCTCGCCAACGCCGAGTCGCAGACCGGTCAGTACCTGTCGGGCAAGAAGTTCATCCCGCTGCCCGACATCCGTCGCCCGCAGGACCCGTCCCGCCGGCTCACGGTGCACGGCGCACGTGAGAACAACCTCCAGGACATCGACGTCTCCTTCCCGCTGGGTGTGTTCACCGCGGTCACCGGCGTGTCCGGCTCCGGCAAGTCGACGCTGGTCAACGACATTCTGTACACGCACCTGGCCCGCGAGCTCAACGGTGCCCGCAGCGTCCCCGGGCGGCACACGCGCGTGGACGGCGACGACCTCGTCGACAAGGTCGTGCACGTCGACCAGTCGCCCATCGGCCGCACACCGCGCTCGAACCCGGCGACGTACACCGGGGTCTTCGACCACATCCGCAAGCTGTTCGCCGAGACGACCGAGGCGAAGGTCCGCGGCTACATGCCGGGCCGCTTCTCCTTCAACGTCAAGGGCGGCCGCTGCGAGAACTGCGCGGGCGACGGCACGATCAAGATCGAGATGAACTTCCTCCCGGACGTCTACGTCCCGTGCGAGGTCTGCCACGGCGCCCGGTACAACCGGGAGACCCTGGAGGTCCACTACAAGGGCAAGTCCATCTCCGAGGTCCTGAGCATGCCGATCGAGGAAGCCATGGACTTCTTCGAGGCCGTTCCGGCGATCAACCGTCACCTCAAGACGCTGAACGACGTCGGCCTCGGCTACGTCCGGCTCGGCCAGTCCGCGACCACCCTGTCCGGTGGTGAGGCCCAGCGGGTGAAGCTCGCCAGCGAGCTCCAGAAGCGCTCCACCGGCCGCACGGTCTACGTCCTCGACGAGCCGACCACCGGTCTGCACTTCGAGGACATCAGCAAGCTGCTGAGGGTCCTCTCCGGCCTGGTCGACAAGGGCAACACGGTCATCGTCATCGAGCACAACCTCGACGTGATCAAGACCGCCGACTGGGTAGTGGACATGGGCCCCGAGGGCGGCGCCGGCGGTGGTCTCGTCATCGCCGAGGGCACGCCAGAGGAGGTTGCCGCGGTCCCCGCCAGCCACACCGGCAAGTTCCTGCGGGAGATCCTCGGCGCCGACCGCATCAGCGACGCGGCCCCGGTGAAGGCCCCGCGCAGGACAGCGGCCAGGAAGACGGTCGCGGCAGGGTCGACGGCGAAGAAGACGGCCACGGCCAGGACCACGAAGACGGCCAACAGCAAGGCCACCGACAAGACGGCCGGAGTCACCAAGAAGGCTGCGGCCGCGAAGAAGGCGACACCCGCGAAGAAGACGACACGGGCCCGCAAGGCCTGATGCCCGCGGGCACGAGCCCGATCAGAACCAGGAAGTGGGGGGGGGGGGAAGGGGGGGCCGCGGACGGCGGGAAAGCGATCTTCCGCCCCCCCTCTCCCCCCCGCCTCCGGCAAAAACCCCCCCGCCCGACACGCGTGGAAGCG
>NZ_JBHVGZ010000006.1:67388-81152 GCF_042800355.1 Streptomyces sp. NPDC057623 | reverse complement strand
AGAAAACACAGAAAAAAAAGAAACACGCACCCAACGATTTCTTACCCACAAGACCAAACCCCAACAAAAACCAGGACCGCCCCCCCCCCCGGCACCCCCCCCCCCGCCCCGCCGCACGTTGGATCAACAGCTGCCCGATTGCTGCGGCAGTGACGAACCTTGACTGCTCAAGAGTGGAATGGAACGGCACGCCTCCTAGAAGTCCCCCAGCTCGGAGGCGTACGGCGGCTCGGCGCCCGCCCGGGAACAGGTGATCGCGGCAGCCCGCGCCGCGAACCGCAGCAGCCTTGTCCAGCCGTCGGCGCCCAGTCCCAGGAGCGCCTCGGCGGACAGGCCGTCCTGGGCGGCCAGCCCGTGCAACAGGGCCGCGTTCACGGTGTCGCCCGCACCGATCGTGTCCACGACGTCCACCTCCTCGCCCGGCACGGAGTGCACGGCTCCGTCCCGTGTGAAGGCCGTCAGCCCGTCACCGCCGTGAGTGATCACCACGGCCGCAGGCCCCGCGGCCAGCCACTCACGCGGCGTGCCGCCCAGCCACAGTGCGTCCTCCTCGGAGAGCTTGAGCAGTGACACCGACGGCAGCCAGCTCTTGAACCGGGCCCGATATGCGTCCGGGTCGGGAATCAGCCCGGCTCGGATGTTCGGGTCGAGCGCGGTGAACACCCCTGCCGCGGCCGCGCTCCGCATCAGCTCTTCATAGGCGCTCGCCCCCGGTTCCAGGACGAGCGAGCAGGTACCGAAGGACACCGCGCGGGTTGCCGAGGGCAGCTCCGAAGGTGCCGCGAAGAGCCGGTCGGCGGTGCCCTCGACGTAGAAGGAGTAGGCGGCCGAGCCGTTCGGGTCGATGGTGGCGACCGCGAGCGTGGTCGGCTCCGCACCGCGCTGCACGGCCGATACATCCACGCCTGCCTCCCGCAGCCCCCCGAGCAGGGCCTCGCCGAAGGCGTCGGAGGAGGTGCGGGAACTGAAGGCGGTGGGGGAGCCGAGGCGACCGAGGGCCACGGCGGTGTTGTAGGGGCCGCCGCCGAGCGCCGGCTTCAGGCCCGCGAGGGCGCCCGTGCCCTGCGGTACCAGGTCGATCAGGGCCTCACCGGCGACGACGATCACGAGACGGTTCCTTTCACGGACGTCAGGGGCTGTTCGGGGCATCCACAGGAGGTGCGATGTACGAAGGTGCAGGGGAGCCGCTTGGTCCGGGCGGGCCGGTCCGGAGCGGCAAGGCGATCCAGGAGTACCCGGACCGCCAGGGCGCCGATGTCCCTGCTGGGCTGGGCTATCGCGGTGAGTCTCGGCGAGAACAGGTCGGCCCAGGCGAAGTCGTCGAAGCAGCACAGAGCGATGTCGTCGGGCACGGACATGCCGTGGCCGCGCAGGGCGCGCAGAGCCCCGATGGTCATCGCGTTGTTGGCGGTGACGAGAGCAGTGGGCGGCGAAGCGAGCGACAGCAGCGCGGCGGTGGCCTGTTCAGCGCCGGCCGACTCGGAGTCGCCGTGTACGACGAGGCGCTCGTCGTACACGAGCCCGGCCGTCGACAGGCCGTCCCGGTACCCGGAAAGTCGCTCGCTGGTGGTGCTGAGTCCCGGCAGGCCGGCGACCAGGGCGATCCGACGGTGGCCGAGGCCGGCGAGATGGGTGACCAGCTGGGCCATGGGCCCGGCACTGTCGGCGCAGACCTGGTCGAACCGCGTCGAGCCGCCCGCCGGGAGGTCGACCAGGCGGTCCAGGAGGACCGTCGGCACCTTGTGACGCCCGAGGTAGGCGACGAGTTCGCGCGGGTCGGCGGAGGGGGCGACGATCATGCCGTCCACGCGGCGCTCGTGCAGGAGCTGGATGACCTTGCGCTCATGCTCCGGATCGTCGTGCGGGTCGGCGATGAGCAGGCTGTAGCCGTGTTCCACGGCGCCGGCCTCGACACCCTGGAGTATCTCCGTGAAATACGGGTTACTGATCGCGGAGACCGCGAGCCCGATGGACCGGGTGCGGGATGTCACCAGGGAACGAGCGAGGGTGTTGGGCGTGTAGCCGAGCTCGTCCATGGCGTCCAGGACCGCCTGACGGGTGTGGGGCAGCACCGGCCGCGTTCCGTTCAGCACATGGGAGACGGTCGCCACGGACACGCCCGCGCTCCGCGCGACGTCTGCCATGGTTGCCATCTCGATCCCCTCCCTCGGCCGCACCCCTCCCTGGGTGTGCCGCGGTCCTTCCGGCCGGAAGGTATCCCATTCGGCGCCGGACGTAAACGCTTGCGCAATCGTTTACGTCATCGCTCCGGTGACCAAGGCGCCCGACTGCCGAGGGCCCGACTGCCAAGGGGGTGCCAAGCGGTACTCGGATCAGAACCTGATGGCCGACCGGGTCGAGGGTGGGTCGGGGCGTCGGCTCACTCCCACTCCCACCCGATGCCCACGATCCCCGTCCGCACCCGAGGCTCGACCAGGTGGACGGAACGATGCAGCCCGCTGAGGGCCAGTCCCTGGCGGCCGCTGCGGGGTGCTGCCGCCGAGTGCTGGGAGAAGCGATGGCAGTGGACCGGGAGTGTGTTCTCGGTGAAGCGGACCTGGAGGGCGTACTGGCCGCCCGCGAGAGGGAAGCCGCGGGCGTATTCGCGGGACACGTCGGCCGTCCCGTCCTCGACGCCGTGACGGAAGAGGTAGGTGTCACCCGCCCGCAGCCGTGTGCCGAAGAGCAGCTCGGCCACGAGGACCCCCGTGGCGTGATGCCAACGGACCCGGCCCGTGCGGCAGTTCTCCAGTGCGTGCACCGCCATGCGTTCCGGCACGCATCCGGGGTCGCCGTGGTGGACGGCGACGAAGCGGTCCACGCCGTCCCTGTGGGCGCGTACGACGTGGTGCGACTCGCGCCCCGCCAGCTCACGGCGCGCCCCGATCCGTACCCGCTCGTGGTGGGCGAGGGTGTGCAGGCCACCGTCGACCGGACAGTCCAGGTCGGCCAGCAGCTGCTCCAGGACGCCCGAGGCCTCCACCAGGGAGCGGTAGGAACGCGCCGCCGGCCGCTGGAGCGCGGCATGGTCGTCGGCCTCGGCGAGCAGCCGGATCAGGGACTCCTCCGGCAGCTGGAGGATCTCCTCCAGCGCCCGCACCGCACGCAGTGACTCGGGGCGCTGCGGTCGGCGGGCGCCCTGCTGCCAGTAGCTCAGGCTGGTGACGCCGACCTTCACACCACGACGGGACAGATGGTGCTGCACGCGCTGTAGCGGCAGTCCCCGGGCGGCTATCGCGGCGCGCAGGGCGACGTGGAAGGGGCCGCCTCGCAGGGCCGTGTCCAGTTCCGCGGTGGCGACGGCGGGGATGTCCGCGTGCTGTGTGGCGTGCGGCATGCAGGGGCCTTTCTGTGGTTGTTCGCAACGGCTGGTCAGACCGGGTCGCGCGGTGATCGGGGCCACTCCGTCGGCGCGGGGCGGGGTTCTTCACATCCGTACGCCGTTGCTCAGGGCCCTGAGTTCCCCCGCATTGAAGCGTGTTGACAAAGTCCCGACAACACCTGATGCCCAACAGCACCGCACCCTGGCCGAGTCGCGATGCGTCAGGCTCAAGTCACCCTGTCCGTCCCGGTGTTGTCCGCCACCTGCCTGCCACCTGCGTCGATGCCTCGCCGCGGAGCAGCCGGTCTCCAGTCGAGCGTGGGATGATCGCGCCCATGGAGGAGATCTGGCGATGCGGCGACGGCGCAGAGCCGGTGACGGCCGACGAGGCGGTCCGTCTGCTGGGGGAACGGATCTCCGGCGGGCTGCTCGAAACGTGGCTGACCAGTTCCTCGGGGCGCCGTCTGGCAGTGGTGAGCAACACCGAACGCGCGATGGTGATGTTGCTCGATGACGAGGACGACCCCGGCGCGCACGCCGCCGACCCCGGGGCCGAGGGCGGCAGAGGGGGCTACGTGCTCACGAACGGGCAGTGTGACACGTACCCGGACGCGGACACCGTTCCGCTCACGGAGGCGCTCCGGATCGCCCGCCACCTGCTGGATTTCGGGACACCGCCGGCCGACGTGTCGTGGGTTGTGGACCGCTGAGCCCGACGGCCGGGCCGTTGTCCACAGCCTCGCCGGACTGTCACTGCTCGCCAGTAGGGTGTGAGACATGGCCGACCCCTCCAGCTACCGCCCCAAGCCGGGACAGATCCCCGACTCTCCCGGGGTGTACAGGTTCCGTGACGAGCACCGCCGGGTGATCTACGTCGGAAAGGCGAAGAGCCTGCGTCAGCGCCTGGCGAACTACTTCCAGGACCTGGCGGGCCTGCACCCGCGCACCCGGTCCATGGTCACCACGGCCGCGTCAGTGGAGTGGACGGTGGTGTCCACGGAGGTCGAGGCCCTCCAGCTGGAGTACTCCTGGATCAAGGAGTACGACCCCCGGTTCAACGTCAAGTACCGCGACGACAAGAGCTACCCGTACCTCGCGGTGACGATGAACGAGCAGTTCCCACGGGTACAGGTGATGCGCGGTCACAAGAAGAAGGGCGTGCGGTACTTCGGTCCGTACGCGCACGCGTGGGCGATCCGGGACACCGTCGACCTCCTCCTGCGTGTCTTCCCGGTCCGCACGTGCTCGGCCGGCGTCTTCAAGAACGCCTCCCGCACCGGCCGCCCCTGTCTGCTCGGCTACATCGGCAAGTGCTCCGCCCCCTGCGTGGGACGTGTCTCCGACGACGAGCACCGGGAACTGGCCGAGGAGTTCTGCGACTTCATGACCGGCCGCACGGGCACCTATCTGCGCCGGCTGGAGAAGCAGATGATGGAGGCGGCCGACGAGATGGAGTACGAGCGGGCCGCCCGCCTGCGCGACGACATCGAGGCCCTGAAGAAGGCCATGGAGAAGAACGCGGTCGTGCTCGCCGACGCGACCGATGCCGACCTCATCGCGGTCGCCGAGGACGAGCTCGAGGCGGCCGTGCAGATCTTCCACGTCCGTGGAGGTCGGGTGCGAGGCCAGCGCGGCTGGGTCACCGACAAGGTGGAGGAGATCACCACCGGCGCCCTCGTCGAGCATGCCCTCCAGCAGCTCTACGGCGAGGAGACCGGGGACTCGGTGCCCAAGGAGGTCCTCGTCCCGGCGCTGCCCGACCCGCTGGAGCCGGTGCAGGAGTGGCTGACCGGGCGCCGTGGCTCCAATGTCTCCCTGCGCATCCCCCAGCGTGGCGACAAACGCGCCCTCATGGAGACCGTCGAGCGCAACGCCAAGCAGGCACTCGTCCTGCACAAGACCAAGCGCGCCTCCGACCTGACCACGCGCTCGCGTGCCCTGGAGGAGATCGCCGACGCCCTCGACCTGGACAGCGCCCCGCTCAGGATCGAGTGCTACGACATCTCCCATCTCCAGGGCGACGACGTCGTGGCCTCCATGGTCGTCTTCGAGGACGGGCTCCAGCGCAAGAGCGAGTATCGCCGCTTCCAGATCAAGGGCTTCGAGGGCCAGGACGACGTCCGCTCCATGCACGAGGTGATCACCCGCCGCTTCAGGCGCTATCTCGCCGAGAAGGAGCGGACGGGCGAGTGGGCCGACGGCGAGGACTCCCTCGCGGCCGACGGCGACGGCCCCCTCACCTCCTCCGGCCCCCTCACCGACACCGCCGCCGCCCCCCTCGCCGACGGCCTCAAGGACGACGAGGGCCGCCCCAAGCGCTTCGCCTATCCTCCGCAGCTGGTCGTCGTGGACGGCGGGCAGCCGCAGGTCGCGGCCGCCCAGCGAGCCCTGGACGAGCTCGGTATCGACGACATCGCCGTGTGCGGCCTGGCCAAGCGCCTGGAGGAGGTCTGGCTGCCCGGCGACGACGACCCGGTCGTCCTGCCCCGCACCAGCGAGGGTCTCTACCTGCTCCAACGCGTCCGGGACGAGGCCCACCGCTTCGCGATCACCTATCAGCGCACCAAGCGCGCCAAGCGTTTCCGGTCGAGCCCGCTGGACGACGTCCCCGGCCTCGGTGAGACTCGCAAGCAGGCGCTGATCAAGCACTTCGGTTCGGTGAAGAAGCTGCGATCCGCGACAATCGACCAGATCTGCGAGGTTCCGGGCATAGGTCGCAAGACGGCTGAGACGATCGCCGTGGCCTTCGCCCAGGCGGCCCCGGTCGCACCCGCCGTCAACACGGCGACTGGAGAGATCATGGAAGACGAGGAATCCGAAACGACGGCGGAGACCTCGGGGGAGCCCGTGTCCGCGGGCACCCCGGACGAACGACGGGGGCAGGAGAGATGAGCGAGCACGACACACAGCCCACAGCTGAGCGAGATCCACAAGCTCAGGAAACACACAAGGCGGGCGGCGAGGATCTCACCCAGCAGGACGCACGCCAGGAAGACGGAGCACAGGTGAGTACGGGCAGCGATTCAGCCGGGGTCCCCGAAGTGGCCATCCCCGAGCTGGTGATCATCTCCGGCATGTCCGGAGCGGGCCGCTCGACGGCAGCCAAGTGTCTGGAGGACCTCGGCTGGTTCGTCGTCGACAACCTCCCGCCCGCGCTGATCCCCACCATGGTGGAGCTCGGCGCCCGCTCCCAGGGCAACGTGGCGCGGATCGCGGTGGTCGTCGACGTCCGCGGCCGTCGCTTCTTCGACAACCTCCGGGAGTCCCTCTCCGACCTCGACACCCGGGGTGTGACGCGCCGGATCGTCTTCCTGGAGTCCTCCGACGACGCCCTGGTGCGCCGCTTCGAGTCGGTGCGCCGTCCGCACCCCCTTCAGGGCGACGGCCGTATCGTCGACGGGATCGCCGCCGAGCGCGAGCTGCTGCGCGAGCTGCGGGGCGACGCCGACCTGGTGATCGACACCTCCAGCCTCAATGTGCACGAGCTGCGGGCCAAGATGGACGCCCAGTTCGCCGGCGAGGAGGAGCCCGAGCTGCGGGCGACGGTCATGTCCTTCGGCTTCAAGTACGGCCTCCCGGTTGACGCCGACCTGGTCGTGGACATGCGCTTCCTGCCCAACCCGCACTGGGTCCCGGAGCTGCGCCCCTTCACCGGCCTCAACGAGGAGGTGTCGGCGTACGTCTTCAACCAGCCCGGCGCGAAGGAGTTCATCGACCGCTACTCCGAGCTGCTCCAGCTCATCGCGGCCGGATACCGCCGCGAGGGCAAGCGGTACGTGACCATCGCGGTCGGCTGCACCGGCGGCAAGCACCGCTCGGTCGCCACCTCCGAGAAGCTCGCCGCCCGCCTCGCCTCCCAGGGCGTGGAGACGGTGGTCGTACACCGGGACATGGGACGGGAATGACGGGACGTACTCCGCGGCTGAGCAGGCTGCGCCGGGCGGTGCCCGAGTCACGCGCCGGCCGGCCCGCCGAGGCCCGCGGCGGCAGACCGCGCCGCCGGGGCACCCAGCCCAAGGTCGTCGCCCTCGGCGGCGGCATGGGACTGTCCGCCTCGCTCGCCGCGCTGCGCCGGATCACCGGCGACCTCACCGCCGTGGTCACCGTGGCCGACGACGGCGGATCCAGCGGGCGCCTGCGCGACGAGCTGGGCGTGCTGCCGCCAGGTGATCTGCGCAAGGCGCTGGCCGCGCTGTGCGGCGACGACGACTGGGGCCAGACCTGGGCCCGCGTCATCCAGCACCGCTTCCACTCCCAGGGCGACCTGCACGACCACGCGGTCGGCAACCTGCTGATCGTCGCCCTGTGGGAGCAGCTCGGCGACCATGTCCAGGCCCTCGACCTGGTCGGCAAGCTGCTCGGCGCGCACGGGCGCGTGCTGCCGATGTCCGCCGTACCGCTGGAGCTCCAGGCCCTGGTCAAGGGGCACGACGCGGACCAGCCCGAGGCCGTCGACACCGTCCGCGGCCAGGCCAATGTCGCCCTCACTCCCGGTGAGGTCCAGTCGGTGCACGTCGTACCGTCCGACCCGCCCGCCGTTCCGGAGGCCGTCGCCGCCGTCCGGGACGCGGACTGGGTGGTGCTCGGCCCCGGGTCCTGGTTCTCCTCCGTCATCCCGCACCTGCTCGTGCCCGAACTGCTGGACGCCCTCACCGAGACGAAGGCGCGCCGGGTACTCTCCCTGAACCTCGCCCCGCAACCGGGAGAAACCGAAGGCTTCTCACCGCAGCGTCATTTGGAGGTTTTGGGACGACACGCCCCTAAACTCGCCCTGGACGTGGTGCTGGCCGACGAGGCCGCCGTGCCGGACCGGGATGTGCTCACCGAGGCCGCCAAGCGGCTCGGTGCCGCGGTCGAGCTGGCCCCGGTGGCCCGGACGGACGGGACGCCCCGGCACGACCCGGAGCTGCTCGCCGCCGCGTACGACCGTATTTTTCGGATGCATGGAAGGATCGGCCCATGGCGATGACGGCAGCGGTGAAGGATGAGATCTCCCGGCTCCCCGTCACCCGGACCTGCTGCAGGAAGGCGGAGGTCTCCGCCATTCTGCGGTTCGCCGGCGGCCTCCACCTGGTCAGCGGGCGCATCGTGATCGAGGCGGAGCTGGACACCGCGATGGCGGCCCGTCGTCTCAAGCGGGACATCCTGGAGATCTTCGGCCACAGCTCCGAACTGATCGTGATGGCACCGGGCGGGCTGCGCCGCGGCTCGCGCTACGTCGTACGGGTGGTCGCGGGCGGTGACCAGCTGGCCCGCCAGACCGGTCTGGTCGACGGACGCGGGCGCCCGATCCGCGGGCTGCCCCCGCAGGTGGTCTCCGGGGCCACCTGTGACGCCGAGGCCGCCTGGCGGGGTGCCTTCCTGGCGCACGGTTCGCTCACCGAGCCCGGCCGCTCCTCCTCCCTGGAAGTGACCTGCCCGGGCCCCGAGGCCGCGCTCGCCCTGGTCGGTGCGGCCCGTCGGCTGTCGATCGCCGCCAAGGCCCGCGAGGTGCGCGGTGTGGACCGCGTGGTCGTCCGGGACGGCGACGCGATCGGCGCGCTGCTGACCCGGCTCGGTGCGCACGAGTCCGTGCTGGCCTGGGAGGAGCGCCGGATGCGCCGCGAGGTCCGCGCCACGGCGAACCGCCTCGCCAACTTCGACGACGCCAACCTCCGCCGCTCCGCGCGCGCTGCCGTAGCCGCCGGCGCGCGGGTCCAGCGCGCCCTGGAGATCCTCGGCGAGGAGGTTCCCGAGCACCTTGCCGCCGCCGGGCGCCTGCGCATGGAGCACAAGCAGGCATCCCTGGAAGAGCTGGGCGCGCTCGCCGACCCGCCGCTGACCAAGGACGCCGTCGCCGGCCGGATCCGCAGACTGCTGGCCATGGCGGACAAGCGGGCCCAGGACATCGGCATTCCGGGCACGGAGGCCAACCTCAGCGAGGAGCTGGCGGACAATCTCGTCGGCTGACGTGAGAGATCGTCAAGATGCCGGTGCCGACGTCGACTTGAGGCGTCGGCACCGGTATTTGTCAGTCTTTGCGGCACTCTTGACTGCGCCGTGAAGTGGCATGAGCCTGGCAGTCATTCGCCGCTGTGGCGAAACACTGCTAGGGGGGTTCATGAGACATAGAGCGAGATCGATCCTCGCTGTCGGCGCGCTCCTGATCGGCGGAGCGAGCATCGCACCCATCGCCCAGGCCCAGCAAGGAAGTTCGCAGGACACCGACCCCAACGAGGTCAAGGTCTTCCGTGCCGAGGTCACCAAGAAGCAGATACCCCTGCTGCTGGCGGCCGGCCAGGACGGACACGAACTCAGTGAGCAGGCGCCCGAGAAGGGCACGGCCACCGTCGAGGTGTACCTCACCGACGACCAGGCCGGGAAGCTGGAGAAGAAGGGCGTCGAGCTCACCGAGCACAACCTCACCGCCAAGGCCGAGGCCCGCACCGACAAGGCCGCCGAGGGGGTGTACCGCCCGTACAGCGGAAGCGGGGGTCTCAAGGAGGAGCTCCTGCGGACCGGACAGGAGAACCCCGGCCTCACCAAGGTCGTCTCCATCGGCAAGACGGTGGGCGGGCAGGACATCCTGGCGCTCAAGCTCACCAAGAACGCCAAGAAGACGAAGGACGGCACCAAGCCCTCCGTCCTCTACGTCTCCAACCAGCACGCGCGTGAGTGGATCACGCCGGAGATGACCCGGCGCCTGATGCACCACTACCTGGACAACTACAAGACGGACAAGCGCGTCAAGAAGATCGTCGACTCGACCGAGCTGTGGTTCGTCCTCTCGGCCAACCCCGACGGCTACGACTACACCTTCAAGGACTCCAGCACCCGTCTGTGGCGCAAGAACCTGCGCGACATCAACGGCGACGGCGCCATCAGCACCGGTGACGGCGTCGACCTCAACCGCAACTTCCCCTACAAGTGGGGCTACGACGACGAGGGCTCCTCCCCGAGCCCCACCAGCGAGACCTACCGCGGCGCGTCCCCGGGCTCCGAGCCGGAGACCAAGGCGCTGGACGCCTTCGAGCGCCGTATCGGCTTCGACTACGGCATCAACTACCACTCGGCAGCCGAACTCATCCTCTACGGCGTCGGCTGGCAGGTCGCCACGAACTCCCCGGACGACGTCCTCTACAAGGCGCTCGCCGGCACACCGGAGAACCCCGCGGTCCCCGGCTACCACCCGCAGGTCTCCTCGGAGCTGTACACCACCAACGGCGAGGCCGACGGACACGCCTCGAACGTCAACGGCATCGCGATGTTCACGCCCGAGATGTCGACCTGCCAGACCGCGTCGAACATCGACCCGAACGACCAGTGGAACGCGCGGGACTGCCAGTCGGTCTTCAACTTCCCGGACGACGAGAAGCTGATCCAGCAGGAGTTCGCCAAGAACGTCCCGTTCGCGCTCTCCGTCGCCGAGTCCGCCGCGCACCCCGACCGGCCCTCCTCCTCGCTCGGCCTGAGCGCCGCCGACTTCATCCCGGCGCCGTTCACCACGTCGTACTCCCGCGGCGCCGACCAGGAAGTCTCCGTCGTCGTACGCAAGTCCGTGCGTGACAAGGAGCTCAAGTACCGCGTCAACGGCGGCCGTACGGAGGACATGGCGCTCAGGCCCTGGAAGGGCGGCGAGACGTACGGCGGTGAGGACAACCTCTACTTCGACGAGTACCGGGCCAAGGTCGCGGACGGCGACCCGGGTGACAAGGTCGAGGTCTGGTACACCGGCGAGACGAAGAGCGGAAAGCCCGTCTCCAGCGCGCACTTCACCTACACCGTGGCCGAACGGCCGCGCGCGGACGTCCTCGTGGTCGCCGAGGAAGGCGCCACCGCCACGCACGCGCAGAAGTACGTCGACGCGCTCAAGGCCAACGGGCACCGGGCGATCGTCTGGGACGTCGCCACTCAGGGCGCGCCCGACGCGCTCGGCGTGCTGGGCCACTTCGACACGGTCGTCCACTACACGGGCGTGAACGTCCCGGGCAACGCCACCCAACTCCAGCTGCGCGCCTACCTCAACGAGGGCGGCAAGCTGATGGAGGCGGGCGAGCAGGCCGGTGGCAACGTCGACCTCGGTGGCGGCACCCTGTCGGACGACTTCAGCCAGTACTACCTGGGCGCCTACTCGCGCACGTCGATCCCCGGGGTCACCGGCTTCACCGGCGCCGGCAGGCTCGGCGGCTTCACCGGCCCGCTCGGCGAGGCCACCGGCAACCCGCTCGACAAGGCCGGGACCTACAGCGTCACCTCCGACGAACTCCCCGCCGACAAGTACCCGCAGTTCGCCAGTGCGGGCGCGGGCCAGTTCGCCGGGACCGTCAACCCGTACGGCCCGTACGCGGGATCCTCCATGGCGGCCGCCGTTCACACCGACGACGCCTACAAGCGGCTGACCAGGACCGTCGACCTCACCGGAGTGAGCGCCGCGCAGAAGCCGACCCTGCGCACCCAGTTGCTGTGGGACGTCGAGCCCGGCTACGACAACGTCCTCATCGAGGCCCACACCACAGGGGCCGAGGACTGGACGACACTCCCCGAGACGGGCGGCGCCACCAGCACCACCGTGCCCGCGGACTGCGAGGCCGGGTTCTACGCGGAGCTGCACCCCTGGCTCAACCACTACCTCACCGTGGCGACGAGCGGGTGCACCGCGAGCGGCAGCAGCGGCCAGTGGAACGCGCTCACCGGCGCCTCCGACGGCTGGGAGCAGGTCGGGTTCGACCTGAGCGCCTACGCCGGCAAGTCGGTCGAGCTCTCGATCAGCTACGTCACCGACCCGAGCAGTGGAGGCCACGGCGTCCTCGCCGACGAGACCTCGCTCGTCGTCGGCGCCGCGGCCACCGAGACCGAGGGGTACGAGACGTCGCTCGGCGCCTGGAAGGTGACCGGCCCGCCCGCGGGCAGCCCGGCCGTCCTCAAGGACTGGGTGCGGACCGGGGCGCTGTTCCAGACCTTCGGTGCGATCACCACGGACGACACCGTGCTGCTGGGCTTCGGCCTGGAACACGTCACCTCCGCGGCCGACCGCAAGGCGCTCATCGGAAAGGCCCTCCTCTCACTTGAGGGCTGACACGCCGAGGTCAACCGTGCGCGACGCACCGTGACCGAAACGAGTGATCCGGGCTTCCGGGGCAGGGCGGTCCGTACCCCTACTGGCGGGTACGGACCGCCCTGCCGTGTATGAGGCATCTGGATGTCACCACGGAGGCTCCAGAGAGGTAGGGTCGTAGGCGGTCGGGGACATCCCAAATAGAGCTCGCCGGCACCGCATGGCCGGCGTACCAACGAGGAGATCGGTTCGTGACGATCCGCGTAGGCATCAACGGCTTCGGTCGTATCGGTCGCAACTACTTCCGCGCGCTGCTGGAGCAGGGCGCTGACATCGAGATCGTGGCTGTCAACGACCTGGGTGACACTGCGACCACGGCTCACCTGCTGAAGTACGACACGATTCTGGGCCGCCTCAAGGCCGAGGTGTCGCACACCGCCGACACGATCACCGTCGACGGTCACACCATCAAGGTCCTGTCCGAGCGCAACCCCGCCGACATCCCGTGGGGCGAGCTGGGCGTCGACATCGTCATCGAGTCGACGGGCATCTTCACCAAAAAGGCCGACGCCGCGAAGCACCTCGCCGGCGGCGCCAAGAAGGTCCTCATCTCGGCTCCGGCCAAGGACGAGGACATCACCATCGTGATGGGCGTCAACCAGGACAAGTATGACGCGGCGAACCACCACGTCATCTCCAACGCCTCCTGCACCACCAACTGTGTGGCGCCGATGGCCAAGGTCCTCGACGAGAACTTCGGCATCGTCAAGGGTCTGATGACGACGGTCCACGCGTACACCAACGACCAGCGCATCCTGGACTTCCCGCACTCGGACCTGCGTCGCGCCCGCGCCGCCGCCGAGAACATCATCCCGACCACGACGGGTGCCGCCAAGGCCACCGCCCTGGTCCTGCCGCAGCTCAAGGGCAAGCTGGACGGCATCGCCATGCGCGTCCCGGTCCCGACCGGTTCGGCCACCGACCTGGTCGTGACGCTGCAGCGCGAGGTCACCAAGGACGAGGTCAACGCCGCGTTCAAGAAGGCCTCCGAGGACGGCGACCTGGCGGGCTACCTGGCGTACACCGAGGACCCGATCGTCTCCTCGGACATCGTCAGCGACCCGGCCTCCTGCACCTTCGACTCCTCCCTGACCATGGTCCAGGAGGGCAACTCGGTGAAGATCCTCGGCTGGTACGACAACGAGTGGGGCTACTCCAACCGCCTCGTCGACCTCACGGTCTTCGTCGGCAACCAGCTCTGATATATCCAGAGCAGGCGTATTGATGTGAGTGCAGGGCTCGGGGGGGGGGAAGAGAAACCCCCCCCCACCCCCCCCCCCCCCCCCACCCCACCCCCCCCCCCCCCCCCCCCCCCCCCCCTCCCCCCACAACCCCACCCCCCCCCCCC
>NZ_JBHVGZ010000006.1:0-67358 GCF_042800355.1 Streptomyces sp. NPDC057623 | reverse complement strand
TGCAGATCAGACCTGTTGGATCACGAGCGCTTCCGAGCGATCACGAGAGATCACGAGCCCTCCTCAGGAGTTCCCTTCATGAAGACGATCGACGAACTTCTCGCCGAAGGCGTCGCCGGCAAGCGGGTCTTCGTCCGCGCCGACCTGAACGTGCCGCTGGACGGCACCTCGATCACCGACGACGGCCGTATCCGCGCCGTCCTGCCCACCGTCGAGGCACTGGCCGAGGCGGGTGCCCGGGTGGTCGTCGCCTCGCACCTGGGCCGCCCCAAGGGCGCCCCGGACCCCGCCTTCTCCCTCGCCCCGGCCGCCGCGCGCCTCGGGGAACTCCTCGGCGCCGACGTGGCGTTCGCGACCGACACGGTCGGCGAGTCCGCCCAGGCCGTGGTCGCGGGCCTCGCCGACGGCCAGGTCGCGGTCGTCGAGAACCTCCGTTTCAACGCCGGCGAGACCAGCAAGGACGACGCCGAGCGCGCCGCCTTCGCCGACCGGCTCGCCGCCCTCGCCGACGTCTACGTCGGTGACGGCTTCGGCGCCGTGCACCGGGGGCACGCCTCCGTGTACGACCTCCCGGGCAGGCTTCCGCACTACGCCGGCTACCTCATCGCGAACGAGGTCGCCGTCCTGAAGAAGCTCACCGCCGACGTCAAGCGGCCGTACGTCGTCGCGCTCGGCGGCGCCAAGGTGTCCGACAAGCTCGCCGTCATCGACCAGCTCCTCAGCAAGGCCGACCGGCTGCTCATCGGCGGTGGCATGGCGTACACCTTCCTCAAGGCCAAGGGCCACGAGATCGGCGCCTCCCTCCTCCAGGCGGACCAGATCCCGGCCGTCACCGAGTACCTGGAGCGCGCCGAGAAGAACGGCGTCGAGATCGTCCTGCCGGTCGACGTCCTGGTCGCCGCCGAGTTCCCGGACCTGAAGACCAAGGCCCCGGCCAACCCCACGACCGTCGCCGCGGACGCCATCCCCGCCGACCAGCAGGGCCTGGACATCGGTCCGGAGACCCACAAGCTGTACGCCTCGAAGCTCGCCGACGCCGCCACCGTCTTCTGGAACGGTCCCATGGGCGTCTTCGAGCACCCCGACTACGCCGAGGGCACCAAGGCGGTCGCCCAGGCCCTCGTCGACTCCAAGGGCTTCACCGTGGTCGGCGGTGGCGACTCCGCCGCGGCCGTCCGCACCCTGGGCTTCGACGAGACCGCATTCGGCCACATCTCGACCGGTGGCGGCGCCTCCCTCGAATACCTCGAGGGCAAGACGCTCCCCGGCCTCGCCGCACTGGAGGACTGAACCTGATGAGCACGCGCACGCCGCTTATGGCGGGCAACTGGAAGATGAACCTCAACCACCTCGAGGCCATCGCCCACGTCCAGAAGCTCGCCTTCGCCCTGGCCGACAAGGACTACGACGCCGTCGAGGTCGCCGTCCTGCCGCCCTTCACCGACCTGCGCTCCGTGCAGACCCTGGTCGACGGCGACAAGCTGAAGATCAAGTACGGCGCCCAGGACATCTCGGCCCAGGACTCCGGTGCCTACACCGGCGAGATCTCCGGCTCCATGCTGGCCAAGCTGAAGTGCACGTACGTGGCGATCGGCCACTCCGAGCGCCGCCAGTACCACGCCGAGACCGACGAGATCGTCAACGCCAAGGTCAAGGCCGCCTACAAGCACGGCCTCACCCCGATCATGTGCGTCGGCGAGGAACTGGACGTCCGTGAGGCCGGCAACGCCGTCCCGCACACGCTCGCCCAGGTCGAGGGCGGTCTGAAGGACCTCCCGTCCGAGCAGGCCGAGACCATCGTGATCGCCTACGAGCCCGTCTGGGCCATCGGCACCGGCAAGGTCTGCGGCGCCGAGGACGCCCAGGAGGTCTGCGCCGCCATCCGCGGCAAGGTCGCCGAGTTGTACTCGCAGGAGCTGGCCGACAAGGTCCGCATCCAGTACGGCGGCTCGGTGAAGTCGGGCAACGTCGCCGAGATCATGGCCCAGGCCGACATCGACGGCGCTCTGGTCGGCGGTGCCTCGCTGGACGCCGACGAGTTCGTCAAGATCGTTCGGTTCCGCGACCAGTGAGTATGCGGTAACGGCGATCCGTCGTACCCTTGCGGGGGCCGGAGGCTTTCAAAAGGAGCTTCGGCCCCCGTCGTCTATCCAGATCCGAGGAAGTTGGTCCAGCCGTGGTTATGGGGTTCTCGATCGCCCTGATCGTCTTCAGCCTGCTGATGATGCTGCTGGTGCTGATGCACAAGGGGAAGGGCGGCGGCCTCTCCGACATGTTCGGTGGCGGCATGCAGTCGTCCGTCGGTGGTTCCTCGGTCGCAGAGCGCAACCTCGACCGGATCACCGTTGTGGTTGGTCTTCTGTGGTTCGCGTGCATCGTCGTACTCGGCATCCTGATGAAGGTGAACAACTGACCGGGACGCACAATCCGCACGTAAGGCCCCATGTTCGGTACGCGCAGCTGAGCGCGGCCTATCATGGGGCTTGCGTCTAGGTGTGAGGGCTCTGTAACTCCAATCACTGGACGCGCGTTGGGCCTTACGTAGACTGAGGCGCTCGCAGCGAAGCGAAGCCGACTCGCTTTGCGGCACCATCACGCAGGGAGTTACGACCGTGGCAAGTGGCAACGCGATCCGAGGAAGCCGGGTCGGGGCGGGGCCGATGGGCGAGGCCGAGCGCGGCGAGTCCGCGCCGCGTCTCCGCATCTCCTTCTGGTGCTCCAATGGGCACGAGACGCAGCCCAGCTTCGCCAGCGACGCGCAGGTGCCCGATACCTGGGACTGCCCGCGCTGCGGCTTCCCCGCCGGACAGGACCGGGACAACCCGCCGGACCCGCCGCGCACCGAGCCCTACAAGACGCACCTGGCGTATGTACGGGAACGGCGCAGCGACGCGGACGGCGAGGCGATCCTCGCCGAGGCACTCGCCAAACTGCGGGGCGAAATCTAGGAGTTGAGGACCGGCCGGGCGCCCACGGGTGCCTGGCCGGACCTGTATGACGCACCGGTCTGCCGGTGGCGGCCTCCCGCTCCGAGGCCGATTGTCAGTGGTGCCCTCTACGGTTTGTGTATCGATCTTCTGCATCGATGGACCGAGGGGGAGTTGTGACGACGGCTGACGCTGTGGGAGTGCGTGCGCCCGCGTGGCGCGGGGGGTTCGGGCGGCTGTGGAGCGCCGCCGTGCTCTCCAGCTTCGGTGACTCCCTGCGTACGGCCGCCCTGCCGCTCCTCGCCGTGACGCTGACCGACCGGCCGCTGCTCATCGCTGCGGTCACCGCCTGCGGCTATCTGCCGTGGATCGTCTTCGGGCTGCTCGGCGGTGCCGTCGCCGACCGGGTGGACCAGCGGCGCGCGATGTGGACGGTGGACGCGTTACGGGGACTGCTGGTCGCCGCGTTCGCGGTGGCCGTGGCGCTCGGGCACGCCTCGATCGGCCTGCTCATCGCGCTGGCTTTCACCCTGACCACACTCCAGACGCTGTTCGACAACGCCGCCACGGCCCTGCTCCCCGTGCTGGTCGACCGAGACGCCCTCGGCAGCGCGAACGCCCGCCTGATGACCGGCCAGCGCATCGCCGGCGGACTGGTGGGCGGGCCGTTCGTGCCGGTGCTGCTGGCGGCGGGGGCCGCCGTTCCCTTCGCGGCCGACGCCGGTACCTACCTGGTGGCGGCCGCGCTGGTGGCCTCGCTGCCGACCGAGGCGCCCGAGCGGAAGCCGGCGCCCGCGGGCAGCACCCTGCGCCGGGAGATCGCGGAAGGCCTGCGAACCCTGTGGCGCGACCGGGCCCTGCGGGGCCTGTGCGCCGCCACCGCCCTGTGCAACATCGGTATGGGCGCCCAGCTCGCCACCCTGGTCGTCCTGGTGACCGGGTGGCTGGACGCCGGTCCGGTGGGATACGCGGCGGCGGGCGCCGCGTTCACCGTCGGGGGTCTGGCCGGGGGAGTGGTGAACGGCCGGATCGTGAAGCGACTGGGCACGATCCGGGCCGTGCTGCTGGCCGGTTCGGTGCAGACCGCGTCCCTCGTCGTCATGGGCACCGTGCGCAGCCTGGCGCTGCTGGTGGCCGCCATGGTCGTCTTCGGGCTCATGGGCATGGTGTGGAACGTCAACACGACGACGCTCATGCAGCGGCGCAGCCCCGCCGGGCAGCTGGGCCGGGTGGCCTCGGCCTTCCGGACCCTGGCCTTCGCCGGAGTACCCCTCGGCGCCCTGCTGGGCGGCGCCGTCGCCACCGCCTGGGGACTCAACACCCCGCCCCTGCTCACGGCGGCCTTCTTCGTGCTGGCCCTCACCGCGCTGATACCTGTGCGCGAGCCGGACGTATCTGTTGTCGCGCCGGACGACGACGCCGCAACGGCTCGCGACCCGCGCTGATCAACTAGGTTGGAACAGCTGGGACAGGCACGAAAGAAGGCTGAAGTCGGACATGAACGCAGACGGCCGTACCAGGCTCAACCAGACGCCCGAGTGGACCGCCCTGGCCAAGCACCGCGAGGAGCTCGGCGACGTGCGGCTGCGGGAGCTGTTCGCCGCCGACCCGGGCCGCGGCGCGGGGTACACGCTCCAGGTCGGCGACCTGCACATCGACTACTCCAAGCACCTCGTCACCGACGAGACGCTGCGGCTGCTGCGGGAGTTGGCCGCCGCGACGGACGTGTTCGGGTTGCGGGACGCCATGTTCCGCGGCGAGAAGATCAACACCACCGAGGACCGCGCCGTGCTGCACACCGCGCTGCGCGCATCGCGTGACGCGGTGATCGAGGTCGACGGGGAGAACGTCGTCCCGGGGGTGCACGCCGTCCTCGACAAGATGGCCGACTTCGCCGAGCGGGTCCGCTCCGGAGCCTGGACCGGCCACACCGGCAAGCGCATCCGGAACGTCGTCAACGTCGGCATCGGTGGTTCCGACCTCGGCCCGGCGATGGCGTACGAGGTGCTGCGCAGCTACACCGACCGCGGCCTCACCGTTCGCTTCGTGTCGAACGTCGACGGGGCCGACCTGCACGAGGCCACGCGTGACCTGGACGCGGCGGAGACGCTGTTCGTCATCGCCTCGAAGACCTTCACCACCATCGAGACGATCACCAACGCCACCTCGGCCCGCAACTGGCTCCTCACCGGGCTGAACGCCGGCCCCGAGGCCGTCGCCAAGCACTTCGTGGCTTTGTCGACGAACTCCGAGAAGGTCGCCGACTTCGGCATCGACACGGTCAACATGTTCGAGTTCTGGGACTGGGTGGGTGGCCGCTACTCGTACGACTCGGCGATCGGCCTGTCCCTGATGATCGCCATCGGGCCGGACAGCTTCCGGGAGATGCTCGACGGCTTCCGGACCGTCGACGAGCACTTCCGCACCGCGCCCGCGGAGTCCAATGTGCCGCTGCTGCTGGGTCTGTTGGGCATCTGGTACGGCAATTTCCACGACGCCCAGTCGCACGCGGTGCTGCCGTACAGCCACTACCTGTCGAAGTTCACGGCGTATCTGCAGCAGCTGGACATGGAGTCCAACGGCAAGTACGTCGGCCGCGACGGCCGGGAGGTCGACTGGCAGACCGGGCCGGTCGTGTGGGGCACGCCGGGCACCAACGGGCAGCACGCGTACTACCAGTTGATCCATCAGGGCACCAAGCTGATCCCGGCGGACTTCATCGGCTTCGCCGAGCCGGTCGCCGAGCTGAGCGAGGAACTCAAGGCGCAGCACGACCTGCTGATGGCGAACTTCTTCGCGCAGACGCAGGCGCTGGCCTTCGGCAAGACGCCGGAGGAGGTGCGCGCCGAGGGGGTGCCCGAGGAGCTGGTGGCGCACAAGACGTTCAAGGGCGACCACCCGACCACCACGGTCCTCGCGCGCGAGCTGACCCCGTCGGTGCTCGGTCAGCTGATCGCGTTGTACGAGCACAAGGTGTTCGTGCAGGGCGCGGTGTGGAACATCGACTCCTTCGACCAGTGGGGCGTCGAGCTCGGCAAGGTCCTCGCCAAGCGCGTCGAGCCCGCGCTGACCGAGGGCGCCGAGGTGCCGGGGCTGGACGCGTCGACGAAGGCACTGGTCGCCACGTACCGGGAGTTGCGCGGCCGGCGGTGACGGGGGCGCCTGGGATCGCTGATACGGGACGCGGGCGGGGCGTGGTCGTCCGCTTCCCGTAGACTTCCCCGCTGATCATGAAAACGATCACTCGGGGGAGTGCAAGTTGACGTATCCGCACGGGAGTTGGGCCGGCGGTTCCCTGACCGCCAGGTCGTTTTTGAAGCCTCATCATGTCGCGCGGGCGGTGTTTCATCCGTCCTGGATCCCGGAGTCCCTGGATCCGTCGGTGGACGCGCTCAAGAAGGCGCGCGTCATCGCCGGCGCGGTCGCGGCGTTCGGTGTCTACACCTTCGTCGAGGGCGGCTTCGCCTTCGACGAGATGATGAACAACGCGGCGACCGCCTGTGTCGTCCTGCTGTTCATCACGCCGCTCACGGTCGGCGTGATGCTCTACCTCTGGCGGCGTTCTGGCGCCGGCACGGTGGCGCAGCTGCGGGAGCCGCTCGTCAGGTCACTGAAGTTGCTGCTGTTGTTCATCGGCTCGGCGCTCGGGACGGTGCTGATCTTCCGGCTGGGGGACGCCTTCGGAACGCTCGGGGGGCTGCTGACCAGCATCGTGGGGCTCTGGATGGCCTTCTTCGTGATCGCCGGCGCCTACCGGATCTCGGGCAACTTCTTCGGTACCGCGGTCGTGCACCGCTGTCTGCCGCCGCTGCTCGCCACGGTGACGGCCTGGCTCATGGCCATCCCCGACCTCGTCACGGGTGACCTGCACGGTCTCGGCCTTGCCCTGGGCTTCGTCTTCATCCTGGGCGCCCCGATCACGGTCACGGGCATCGCCCTGCTGGAGATGGACCGGCTCAGGAGCCGGTACGGCATACGGCTCGCGGCCCACCCGGCCACCCTGCCGTCCCATCCCACCCCGGCTCGGACGCCGACCCCGCCGCCACCGCCCTACGCGCCGAACGGCGTCGTGCCGCCCCAGGGCAACCCGTACGGCCCGCCGGTCGGAAACCCCTACGGCCGGCCTCCGCAGGGCGATCCGTACGCTCCGGGACCGCGGAACCCGTACCACCCGCCGCCCCCGCACAGTCCGCGGTAGGCCGCAGGTCAGGCGACCGCGCTCAGGGTGTCCGCGAGGCGGCGGCGGGCCGCGCGGGAGGCCGGGACCGCGGCCAGGGCGGCCGCCCCGGCGACGGCCGCCACGCCGAACAGCGACAGGAGAGCGGCGGGCGGACCCTGGGCGATCCCGGCGCCGATGCCGCTCGATCTGCCCTGAGCGTCGATCAGCCAGTGCGCGAGGGGCGTGCCCAGGGCCGTACCGATGACGACCGCCGCCAGGGCGGTGCAGGCGGTGGATGTGACGGTGATCGCCGTGATCTGCCGTGGGGAGAGGCCGATGGCCTTCAGGGCGAGCAGGTCACGCTCGCCCTCCCGCACGCTGCCACCGATCGCGGTCAGCAGTTCGATGAGCCCGATCAGGGCGAGGACGGCGATCAGGCCCACGACGACTCCGCGCAGGGGCGAGAGCCCGTCGGCGGGGTTGGGTACGGCGTGGACGTCCAGGCGGCCGTGCCCGGCGGTGACCAGCCGTTCGGCGACCCGGTCGGGCTCCGCGCCCGGGTCGAGTCGCAGCTCGTAGAGGGTGGGGCCGAGGCCGGGGTCGTTCTCGCGGAGGGTGTCCAGGGAGGTGGAGATGACCCGGCCGGCGTTCTCCGGCTCGATGCTGCGGCCCACGATGTGCAGGATCTGCGGTTGCTCCCCGACGGTCATCCGTACCCAGTCGCCGACCCGTACGTCCAGCAGATCGAGCAGGCCCTCTCCGGCCACGGCCTCGTCGCGGCCCTGTGCCGGGCGGCCCTCGGCCAGGGCGTACGGGTAGGGCTCCGCGCGGGTGCCGAGGCCGCGCAGGGCGATCGTGGCCGTCTGGCCCGGGACCAGGGCGGCCACCTCGACGCCCGGGTAGGCGGCGGCGACCTGCGGGTCACGTTCCAGGAGCGCGCGGGTGTCGCGGTCGGCCAGGCCGGAGTCGGCATGGACGGTGAGGGCGGTCGGCAGGCCGATCTGGTCGGGCCTGCCGTCGAAGCGCTCGATCGTGGTCCACGCGCTCATCGCCACCACGATCAGCAGCAGCGGCAGCGCGAGCCGGGCCACCGTCGCCAGCGAGCGCAGCCTGCGTGTGAACGCCCGGTGCCAGCCCAGGACCAGCGCGGGCGGCAGCCGTAGCCCGAGCGCCCGCCGGGCCACGCCCGAGAGCCGCCCGCCGAGCGGAGCGGCGGGCCGCGGCACCGGCACCGGGGGCACCCGCCCCGCCCGCCACGCCGCGAGCCCCGTGGTCGCGCCGATGAACAGCACGGCTCCCACCGGCACCACGACCAGCGCCACGGTGTTCCCGGGCAGCCCCTGCCACACCCCGACGGCGTCCCCGAGCCGTCCCGGGATCAGCCTGCCCAGGCCCTGGATGACGGCCGCGGCGGCCACCGCACCCAGCAGTGCGTAGGCGAGATGCTGGAGCAGGAAGACGCGGACCACCTGACCCGGTGTGAAGCCGATCGCCTTCAGCACCGAGATGTCCCGCAGATGGCCGCGGATGCGGGTGCCGATCGCCCCGTGCACGGCGAGCCCGGCGGCGACCAGCGCACCCAGCCCGAACAGGCCCAGCACCTGGCCGAGCAGCCGGGTGTCGCCCTGCGCCTCGGCGCGCCCCTGCTTCCAGGTGGAGACCTCGCTGACCGCGCCGGCGCCCAGCACGGTCACGGCGCGCTGGACGGCGTAGTCCGTGTCGTCGGGATCCGTCAGGCGCAGCCCGATCACCTGGCCGCCCGGGTCGCGCACGGCGGACGGCGGAGCCCAGACGAGACCCGGCTGCTCGCCCGGCCGGTACCGCGGCTCGGCGCTGTCGGCGATGCCGAGCACGGTCAGGGTCCGGTCGGTGCCGGGCAGGGTGAGGGTGTCGCCGGGGGCGGCCAGGAGGGCGCGGGCCAGGCGGGTCTCCAGGACCACCCCGTCGGGGTTCGCGGGGTCCAGCCAGTGGCCGGAGGTGAGGAGCGGGCGGCCGACGGTGGGGCGCTCGGGAGTGCCGCGCAGTTCGACGGAGGCACGGGTGCCCCGGGAGGCGAGCGTGGTGGACGTGGTGGGGTAGGGACCCGCGACGGACTCGACGCCGTCCAGCTCCGCCAGTTTCCCGGTGTCCGCCGAGGAACCGGTGTGCAGCCACACGTGCGCGCCGTGTGCCTGGGTGAAGACGCGCTGCCAGGGGTTGGTGGCGTAGCCGAAGAGTGCCGTGGCCAGCAGCAGGGAGACGACGATCCCGGCCGTGGCGAGCACGAGGAACAGGGCCTCGCCGCGGTGCGTGCGCAGATCGGAGTGCGCCCAGCGCAGGGTGGCTCGCATCTCAGTCCCTGAGCTCCAGCACACCCGATATCCCGGTCCGGCGCGGCGGTGTGCCGCCGTCCAGCTCGGCGTCGTCGGCGATCCTGCCGTCGAAGAAACTGATCACCCGGTCCGCCGCGCTCGCCAGCCGCGCATCATGCGTGACCAGCACGATCGTCTGGCCGCGTTGGTGGAAGCGGGACAGCAGCCGCATCACCTCACGGGTGCCCTTGCTGTCCAGGCTGCCCGCGGGCTCGTCGGCCAGCAGCAGCGGCGGACGGTTGACCAGGGCCCGGGCCAGCGCGACCCGCTGCTGCTCGCCGCCGGACAGCTCGCCCGGCATGCTCCGCTCCTTGCCCGTGAGGCCCAGCTCGGCCAGCAGCTCCGCCCGCTCGGCGCGCGCCCGCTTCGGCGGGACGCCGGCCAGCAGCGCGGGCAGCTCCACGTTGTCGGCGACCGACAGGTCGGAGACCAGGTTGAAGAACTGGAAGACGATCCCGATGCGCTTCCTGCGCTCCACCGCCCAGCGGGCCTCGCTCCACCGGTCCGCGCACTCGCCGTCCAGCCAGATGCTGCCGCTGTCGGGCCGCTGCAATCCGCCCAGCAGATGCAGCAAGGTCGACTTACCGGCACCGGACGGGCCGGTGACCGCCACGAACTCGCCCTTGCGGACGGAAAGATCCACGCCCCGCACGGCATGCGCCGGGGCGCCCTCGCCGTGATGCGTCTTGACCAGGCTCTCGGAGCGCAGCACAGGGCTCCCCGCCTCCGACGCGGGACCGTCGGCGCGCGGCCCAGGAGTGGAATCGTCGCTCACTCCAGCTCCTCCAGCTCTTCCTGGCACCGCTCCAGCCAGTCGAGATCGGCCTGAAGGTGCAGCATCGCGCCCTCGATCAGCAGATGGGCGATGCGGTTGTCCCGGTCCTCGGCGGCGGCCAGCTTGGACAGTTGACGCATGGTGTTCAAGTACTGGCGCCGCTGTCTGTTGATGAGGGCGATCTGGTCGGCGAGACCCGTCTGCGGGGCGACGGCCAGCTTCATGAAGAACTCGTCCCGCACCCGGGGCTCGTCCTCGGGCTCCTCGAACCAGGCGCGCAGCGCCTCACGCCCGGCGTCGGTGAGGTGGTAGACCTTCTTGTTGGGCCGGCTCGACTGCTCGACGTCCTCGCCCTCTATCAGCCCCGATTTCTCGAGACGGCCGAGGGTCACATAGATCTGGCCGACGTTCGGCTGAGGGTACGCGGAGCCCAGCAGTTGCTCAAGGTCCTGCTTCAGCTCGTAGCCGTGCGCCGGGCCGCGCGCCAGCAGGGCCAGGAGGGGCAGCCGCACTCGTGCTCTCCTCCTCGCATCATGGTTAATGTGCTGCGAGGCCTAGTATCGCGCATACCTAACAGGTATACATGGCCTCTGACCCCGGACAAAGATGTTCGGCGCCAGTTGTACAGGGTTGTACAGGGAGGAACCTATGCGGTGGATCCACGCCGCCGGTAGGGGCCTTCTCGTCCTCGTTGTGATCCTGACCGGCTACGTCGCCGCCGGCGCCCGTGCCGACGAGGGTCCCGCGGCGGGCCGGGGGCCGATGACCCTCGCCACCGCCGGCGACCTCACCGGCTATCTCGGCTCCGTCCTGGATGGCTGGAACCGTACCCACCCCGACGAGAAGGTCACCCTCGTCGAGCTGCCCGACTCCGCCGACGAGACCCACGCGCAGATGACCACCGACCTGCGCGCCGGCGACCGCAGCCGCTTCGACATCCTCAACATCGACGTCAGCTGGACCTCGGAGTTCGCGGCGCAGGGCTGGATCCGTCCGCTGGCGCGCGACCGCTTCCCGCTGGACACCTTCCTGCCGCCGGTCGTGGACACGGCGACCTACGACGGACAGCTCTACGCGGTCCCGTACGTCACCAACGCCGGGCTGCTCCTCTACCGCAAGGACATCCTCGCCAAGGAGGGCGTCGCTCCTCCGCGCACCTGGGCCGAACTGGAACGGGCCGCGAAGACCATCGCGCCGAAGTACGGCCTCGACGGCTACGCCGGCCAGTTCCTGCCGTACGAGGGCCTCACCGTCAACGCCGCCGAGGCCGTCTACTCGGCGGGCGGCTCGATCCTCGGCGACGAGGGCGAGCGCGTCACCGTGAACTCGACGGCCGCCCGCGAGGGCATCGGCTTCCTCGCCCGGGGCGTGCGTGAGGGCTGGATCCCCGAGCGGGCGCTGACCTACAAGGAGGAGGAGTCCAAGCAGGCCTTCCAGGACGGACGCCTGCTCTTCCTCCGCAACTGGCCGTACGCCTATGTCGGCGCGTCGGCCAAGGGCTCACCGGTCTCCGGGAAGATCGGGGCCGTGCCGCTGCCGGGTCCGGACGGGCCGGGCAGGAGCGTGCTGGGCGGGTCCAACCTGGCCGTCAGCACCCACGCCCGGCACCCCGACTCGGCCGCGCGGCTGATCGCGTACCTGACCAGTGAGCGCGTCCAGCGCCAGGTCCTCACGCGCGGCGCCCTGCCGCCCGTACGGGCCGACCTGTACGAGGATCCCGGGCTGGTGCGGCAGTTCCCGTATCTGCCGACCCTGCGCCAGAGCGTGCGGACGGCCGCGCCGCGCCCCGAGAGCCCGCGCTACGACCAGGTGAGCCTGGTCGTGCAGGCGGTCGTGCACGACGCGATGACCGGGCGTGAGACGCCCGAGTCGGCGGTGCGGCGGCTGGCGCGGGAGCTCGACGCCATCTCCTCTCGATAGTTACTTGTTAAGTAACGCCGAGGTCTCTTCTCGGGTCGTTTCTGGTGGATAAGTCCAGATTTTACTGGCGAACTCTTCGGTAGCTTGCGTCTTACTCGTTGACACCCTCGCGACACGCCTACTTAACATGCATGCATAACGAGTTCTGCAGTTCCCATGCAGCAGTACCCATGCAGCAGTTCCCATGCAGCAGTTCCCATGCACAGACAGGGCAATGGATTGAACAGGCACCACTGGTGGCGCGACGCGGTGATCTACCAGGTGTACGTCCGCAGCTTCCTCGACAGCACCGGCGACGGTGTCGGTGATCTCGCCGGCGTCCGGGCCGGGCTGCCGTATCTGAAGAAGCTCGGGGTCGACGGGATCTGGCTGAGCCCCTTCTATCCCTCGCCGCAGCACGACCACGGCTACGACGTCGCCGACTACTGCGGCGTCGACCCGCTCTTCGGTGACCTCACCGAGTTCGACCAGCTGGTCGCGGCGGCTCGGCGGCTCGGCGTCAAGGTGCTGCTCGACATCGTCCCCAACCACTGCTCCAGCGAGCACCCGTGGTTCGAGGAGGCGCTCAACGCCGAACCCGGCAGCGCCGCCCGCGCCCGCTTCCACTTCGCCGACGGCCGGGGCCCCGACGGGTCCGAGCCGCCCAACAACTGGCACTCCATGTTCGGCGGCCCGGCCTGGAGCCGGGTGACCGAGGCGGACGGGCGGCCCGGCCAGTGGTACCTGCACATGTTCGCGCCCGAGCAGCCCGACTGGAACTGGCGCAACCCCGAGATCGGCGCCGAGTTCGACCGCATCCTCCGCTTCTGGCTGGACCGGGGCATCGACGGATTCCGCATCGACGTCGCCGCGGGTCTCTTCAAGCACCCCGAGCTGCCCGACTCGGACGACCCGGAGGCCGACGCCCGCACCCGCGACTCGGTCAACCCGCTCGCCTGGAACCAGCCCGAGGTGCACGAGGTGTGGCGCCGGTGGCGTTCCCTGTGCGAGGAGTACACCGCCGGTGACGGCCGCGAGCGGCTGCTCGTCGGCGAGGTGTCCGTCCCCACCGCGCGTGAACACGCCCGGTACGTCCGCCCCGACGAACTCCACCAGGCCTTCTTCTTCGACCTGCTCAGCGCACCCTGGGAGGCCGACGCCTTCCGCAAGGTCATCTCCGAGGCCATGCAGGACATAGCCGGCACGGGCTCGACGGTCACCTGGGTCCTCAACAACCACGACCAGGTCCGCACCGTCACCCGTTACGGCGAACCCGCCACCGAGGGCAGCGGCCTCGGCGCCGCCCGCGCCCGCGCCGCCGCGCTGCTGATGCTGGCGCTGCCCGGAGGCGCGTACATCTACCAGGGCGAGGAACTGGGCCTGCCCGAGGTCGTCGACCTGCCCGACGACGTGCTCACCGACCCGATCTTCCGCCGCACCGGTAGCCGGGCCCGTATCCGCGACGGCTGCCGGGTGCCGCTGCCGTGGTCGGGACAGGCGTCGCCCTTCGGCTTCACCTCCGGCGCGGACAGCGCCAAGCCCTGGCTGCCACAGCCGGAGTACTTCGCCGAGTACGCCACCGACCGCGCCCTCGCCGACACCCGCTCCTTCTGGCACCTCTACCGCGACGGCCTGCAACTGCGCGACGCACTGCCCCAGCTGGGCGAGGGCACGCTGCGCTGGCTGGACAGCCCGCCCGGCGTCCTGGCCTTCGTCCGCGGCGACGGCCTCGTCTGCGCCGTCAACTTCGGCACGGCACCCACCCCCGCGCCGGTCTCCGGCACCCCGCTGCTGTCGAGCGGCCCCTGCCCGGCCGGGGTACTGCCCGGCTCCACGGCGGCCTGGTGGATGAGCGACGGAACAGCCGAGCCCGCACTCGCCTGACCTCCCCGCCCCCTCGGCCCGTCCTGATCCTCCGTCAATTCCCCACCCTCGAAGGGACATCGATGATGATGCGACGACGTACCACCCTGCTCACCGGCTGTACCGCTCTCGTCCTGGCACTCGGCGCGACCGCCTGCGGCGGCGGGCCGGTCTCCGCGGGCGGCGGTGACAAGGCGCTCAGCGGACAGACGGTCACCGTGGCCGGTGTCTGGTCCGGCACCGAGCAGAAGAACTTCCAGAAGGTGCTCGACGCGTTCACCGAGAAGACCGGCGCCAAGACCCAGTTCACGTCCACCGGCGACAACGTCTCCACCGTCGTCGGCAGCAAGATCGAGGGCGGCAACGCCCCCGACGTGGTGATGGTCCCCCAGGTCGGCGTGCTCCAGCAGTTCGCGAAGAGCGACTGGCTCAAGCCGCTGTCCAAGACCGCCCAGCAGTCCGTGGACGCCAACTTCGCACCCGTGTGGAAGAACTACGGCAGCGTCGACGACACCCTCTACGGCCTCTACTTCAAGGCCGCCCACAAGTCGACCGTCTGGTACAGCCCCGACGCCCTCGCCCAGGCGGGCGTCGAGCCGCCGAAGTCGTACGACGACATGCTGAAGGCCGGACAGACCGTCTCCGACTCGGGCCTCGCCGCCTTCTCGGTCGCCGGGCAGGACGGCTGGACCCTCACCGACTGGTTCGAGAACGTCTACCTCTCCCAGGCCGGACCCGAGAAGTACGACGCCCTCGCCACACACAAGCTGAAGTGGACCGACGCGTCGGTGGTCGAGGCGCTCACCACCCTCGGCAAGCTGTTCAAGGACAAGCAGCTGATCGCGGGCGGGCAGAAGGGCGCCCTCAACACCGACTTCCCCGGCTCGGTGGAGAAGGTGTTCGGGCCCAAGCCCGAGGCGGGCATGGTCTACGAGGGCGACTTCGTCGCGGGCGTCGCCAAGGACCAGTTCGGCAAGTCGATAGGCGAGGACGCGAACTTCTTCCCCTTCCCGGCCGTCGGCGGCGGCAAGGCGCCGGTGGTCAGCGGCGGCGACGCGGCCGTCGTCCTGAAGGACGGCAAGAACCAGAAGGCCGGCATGGCACTGCTGGAGTACCTGGCGACGCCGGAGGCCGCGGCGGTGTGGGCCGAGGCGGGCGGCTTCCTGTCCCCGAACAAGAACCTCGACCTCGCGTCCTACGGCGACGACGTCACCCGCGCGACCGCCAAGTCCCTCGTCTCGGCGGGCGACTCGGTCCGCTTCGACATGTCCGACCAGGCCCCGGCCGCCTTCGGCGGTACCAAGGGCGCGGGCGAGTGGAAGCTCCTCCAGGACTTCCTGCGCGACCCGTCGGACCCGAAGGCGACCGCGGCGCAGCTGGAGGCCGCGGCGGCCAAGGCGTACGAGGGCCAGGGCTGACCGGTCATGGCCGCGACACTCGTGAAAGAGACGAGCCCGGCGCCCTCCGCGGGCGCCGGCCAGGCGCGAAGCCGGCGCACCCGGCGGCGCGCCCGGATCATCGCCCTGCTCTTCGTCTTCCCCGCGCTGCTCCTGCTGGGCGCGCTGGTCGTCTACCCCGTGCTCTTCTCCGTCGGACGCAGCTTCTTCGACGCCTCCGGCACCCGGTTCGTGGGCGGCGAGAACTACGCCGAGATGTTCCGCGACCCGGCCACCCTCAAGGCCGTCCGCAACACCACGATCTGGGTGGTGGTGGCCCCGGCCCTGCTCACGGGCCTCGGCCTGATCCTGGCCGTGCTGGTGGAGAAGGTCCGCTGGGCCACCGCGTTCAAGCTGCTGCTGTTCATGCCGATGGCCGTGTCCTTCCTCGCGGCCGGCATCATCTTCCGGCTCGCGTACGACGAGGACCCGGACAAGGGCGTGCTGAACGCCGCGGCCGTCTCCGTGCACGACGCCTTCCAGGGCACGTCGACGTATCCGACGGCCCGGGCCCGCGACGGGCAGGGACTGGCGAAGGGGACGGACGGCTCGTACCGCACCAGCGCGACCGCGTCGCCGGGCGAGGCGGTGACGCTGGGTCTGGTCGGCGTCCTGCCCGACGACCTGCCCGGGGGCACCGAGCCGGCCTATGCGGCAGCGGGGCAGCAGGCGGGCCCCGGTGAGCTGCGCGGCGTCGTGTACCTCGACTTCACGCCCGGTGGGGGAGGGGAGCAGGGCAAGGTCGACCGGCGGGAGCGCGGGCTGCCGGAGATGACGGTCGAGGCGGTGCGGGCCGGGAAGGCGGTCGCCTCGACGACCACGGCGTCCGACGGCTCCTTCCGCTTCGAGGGGCTGGGCGAGGGCTCGTACACGGTGAAGCTGCCGGCCTCGAACTTCGCCGCACCCTACGAGGGCATCTCCTGGCTCGGTCCCACACTCGTGACACCGGCGATCATCGGGGCGTACCTGTGGATCTGGACGGGCTTCGCCATGGTCCTGATCGGCGCCGGGCTCTCGGCCCTCCCCCGGGACGCGCTGGAGGCGGCGCGGATGGACGGCGCGAACGAGTGGCAGATCTTCCGGCGGATCACGGTGCCGCTGCTGGCGCCGGTCCTGACGGTGGTCTTCGTGACCCTCGTGATCAACGTGATGAAGGTCTTCGACCTCGTCTACATCATCGCGCCCGGGCCGGTGCAGGAGGACGCGACCGTGCTCGCGACGCAGATGTGGCTGGTGTCGTTCGGCGGCGGCAACAACCAGGGGCTGGGCAGCGCGCTGGGCGTCCTGCTTCTGCTGCTGGTCATCCCGGCCATGGTCTTCAACGTCCGCCGTTTCCGAGGGAGTCAGCGATGAACGCGGTCAGGCGTGGGCTGGGCAACGGGCTCGTCCAGGCGCTTCTCGTGGTGGTCGGGCTGGTGTGGCTGACACCGCTCGCCGGGCTGTTCGTGTCGTCCCTGCGGTCCGCCGAGGACACGGCCACGGGCGGCTGGTGGACGGTGTTCACCACTCCGGGCCAGCTGTCCTTCGACAACTACTCGGCCCTGCTGGGGAACGCCGGGATCAGCCAGGCCTTCTGGAACACCGTGCTGATCTCGGTGCCCGCGACTGCGCTGGTCGTCGTCCTCGCGGCGCTCGCGGGGTACGCCTTCGCATGGCTGGACTTCCCCGGGCGTGAGGCGATCTTCCTGGTCGTGGTGGCGCTGCTGGTGGTCCCCGTGCAGATCGGCCTGCTCCCGGTCGCCAAACTCTTCGGCCAGCTGGGGCTGTTCGGCACGATTCCCGGGGTCGTCCTCTTCCATGTGGCGTACGGGCTGCCGTTCGCGGTGTTCCTGCTGCGGAACTACTTCGCCGAGATGCCGAAGGAGATGCTGGAGGCGGCACGGATGGACGGGGGCAGCGAGTGGCGGATCTTCACCCGGCTGGTGCTTCCGGTGGGGCGGCCCGCGATCGCCTCGCTGGCCATCTTCCAGTTCCTGTGGGTGTGGAACGACATGCTGGTGGCGTTGCTGTTCGCGGACAGCGCGTCGCAGCCGCTCACCGTGGAACTCCAGTCGCAGATACGGCAGTTCGGCAGCAACATCGATGTGCTGGCGCCGGGGGCGTTCGTGTCGCTGGTGGTGCCGGTGGTGGTGTTCTTCGCGTTCCAGAGGCACTTCGTGCAGGGCGTCATGGCGGGTTCGGTGAAGTAGGGGTTCCTCGCCCCCGCCGCCCCTACCCGTCCCATCCCAGGGGGCTGCCGCCCCCAGCCCCCCGCTTTCGGTCCCGAAAGGGCCTCGTCCTCAAACGCCGGACGGGCTGACAAACCTGAGGGCTGAGCCCCGTGCGGGTGGGTGGGGGCTTGGGACGGTGGCGGGCTCGTGCTCGAATTTCGTACGGGCTGACGATTCCCGGTCCGGTCCGTGAGGGCTGAGCCCTCTGCGGGTGGGTGGGGGCTCGGGACGGTGGCGGCCTTGTGCCCGGATTTCGGGCGGGCTGACGATCCCGGTCCGGGTCCGTGAGGGCTGAGCCCCCTGCGGGTGGGTGGGGCTTGGCTCGGACGTCGGGTGCGTGTATCCAGCCCCTCCGGCGTTTGAGGAGCGGGGTCTGGGGCGGAGCCCCAGGAGGATGGGACGGGTAGGGGCGGCGGGGGCGGGAACAACCCCCCGCCGCCCCGCCCGCTCAGGGCGACGCCGGCGGATACAGCGACCGCGGCAGCTGCGACGCCGCCGCGGAGTCCAGCAACCACAGGGTCCTGGAACGCCCGTACGCCCCGGCCGCCGGCGCCTGGATCTCACCCGCGCCCGAGAGGGCGATCGCCGCCGCCCGCGCCTTGTCCTCGCCGGCCGCCAGCAGCCACACCTCCCGCGCCGCCCGGATCGCGGGGAGCGTGAGGGTCACACGGGTGGGCGGAGGCTTCGGCGCGCCATGGACGCCGACGACGGAGCGGTCCGTCTCCCGTACCGCGGGAAGCTCCGGGAACAGCGAGGCCACGTGAGTGTCGGGACCCACGCCCAGCATCAGGACGTCGAAGGTGGGCACCGCGCCGTGGTTCTCCGGGCCCGCCGCCCTCGACAGTTCCTCCGCGTACGAGGCGGCCGCCGCCTCCACGTCCGCCCCGAACGGCCCGTCCGACGCGGGCATGGCATGCACCCGCTTCGGATCCAGCGGCACCGCGTCCAGCAGGGCTTCACGCGCCTGCGTGACGTTGCGCTCGGGATCGCCCTCGGGGAGGAAGCGTTCGTCGCCCCACCAGAGGTCCAGGCGGCCCCAGTCGATCGCGTCCCTCGCGGGGGCGGCCGCGAGCGCGGCCAGCAGGCCGTTGCCGTTGCGGCCGCCGGTGAGGACCACGGATGCCGAGCCCCGGGAGGCCTGGGCGTCCACGATCTTCGTGATCAGCCGGGCCGCCGCGGCCTGCGCCATCAGCTCCTTGTCGTGGTGCACGACCAACTGCGGAGTACTCACTTCGCCGCCGCCTTCGTCACCGGTTCCTGCGCCTTCGCTTCCTTCGCGGCAGCTTTCGCAGCGATTTCGGCGGGCGTCGCGACCGCTGCTCCTTTGGCCGGTGATCCCTCCCCGGCCTCCGCGACAGGCGGCTTCTGGGCCCTCGCCTCCCCGACAGGCGCCTCCCCGACAGGCGGCTTCTCGGCCGCGGCCTCCTCGGCAGGCGGCTCCTCGGCCCTGGCCACAGCGGCCTCGGCCAGGGCGACGGCCTGCACGGCCTTGGCCACCGCGGCCTCGGCGGCCTCCGCACTCCGAACCGCCGAAGACGACGCGGCGGAGGAGTTGAGCCGCTCCACCCCGAACCGCAGCGCCGACGCGTACGTGTCGTCCGGGTCGAGCCGCCGCAGTTCCTCCGCGATCAGCTCGGCCGTCTCACGCCGCTTCAACGCCACCCCGCGGTCCGGCTGGCCCTGGATGGAGAGGGTAGCCAGGGAGCCGTCCGCACGGTCCAGCGTGATCGGGCCGCAGTCGGTGTCCATGCGCACCGCCGTCAGACCGGGGCCCGACGACAGCGACCGCTTGACGGGGACGTCCAGCCGGTCCGCGAGCCACATCGCCAGCAGCTCACAGCTCGGGTTGAACTCCTCGCCCTCCACCTCGACGGCCCTCACCTCGCAGACCACCTGGTCCAGAGCCGCCGCGAGCATCGACCGCCACGGCGTGATCCGGGTCCAGGACAGGTCGGTGTCGCCGGGCGTGTAGGCGTCGGCGCGGGACGACAGCTCCCGTACCGGCTGCTCCGAGGCGTAGGTGTCGGTCACCCGGCGCTGGGCCAGCGCGCCCAGCGGGTCGTTCGCCGGGTCGAGCGGCGCGTTCACCGGCCACCAGACCACCACCGGGGCGTCCGGCAGGAGCAGGGGGAGGACGACGGACTGCGCGTGGTCGGACACCTCGCCGTACAGGCGCAGCACCACCGTCTCGCCGCTGCCGGCGTCGGCGCCCACCCGCACCTCGGCGTCCAGCCGGGACTGCGTACGGTCGCGGGGCGAACGCGAGACGCGCTTGATGACCACGAGCGTGCGCGAGGGGTGCTCGTGCGAGGCGTCGTTGGCGGCCTTCAGGGCGTCGTAGGCGTTCTCCTCGTCCGTCACGATGACCAGCGTGAGCACCATGCCGACGGCCGGCGTGCCGATGGCCCGGCGGCCCTGCACCAGCGCCTTGTTGATCTTGCTGGCCGTGGTGTCGGTCAGGTCTATCTTCATGGCCGGCGCCAGCTCCGTCCGTCTCGCTCGAGCATTTCGTCCGCCTCGACGGGGCCCCAGGTACCGGCCGGGTACTGGGCGGGCCTGCCGTGCTGGTCCCAGTACTCCTCGATCGGGTCGAGGATCTTCCAGGACAGCTCGACCTCCTCGGTGCGCGGGAAGAGGTTGGAGTCGCCGAGCAGGACGTCCAGGATCAGGCGCTCGTACGCCTCGGGCGAGGACTCCGTGAAGGACTCGCCGTACGCGAAGTCCATCGACACGTCCCGGATCTCCATCGACGTGCCCGGCACCTTCGAGCCGAAGCGGACCGTGACGCCCTCGTCCGGCTGGACGCGGATGACGATCGCGTTCTTGCCGAGCTCCTCCGTCGCCGTGTGGTCGAAGGGGGAGTGCGGGGCGCGCTGGAAGACGACCGCGATCTCGGTGACCCGGCGGCCGAGACGCTTGCCGGTGCGCAGGTAGAAGGGGACGCCCGCCCAGCGGCGGTTGTCGATCCCCAGCCTGATCGCGGCGTACGTGTCGGTCTTCGACTTGGCGTCGATGCCCTCCTCCTGGAGGTACCCGACGGCCTTCTCGCCGCCCTGCCAGCCGGCCGCGTACTGCGCGAACACCGTGTCCCGGCCGAGGTCCTTCGGCAGCCGTACGGCACCGAGCACCTTGGTCTTCTCCGCCGCCAGCGCGTCCGCGTCGAAGGAGGCGGGCTCCTCCATGGCGGTCAGCGCCATCAGCTGGAGCAGGTGGTTCTGGATGACGTCACGGGCGGCGCCGATGCCGTCGTAGTAGCCGGCGCGGCCGCCGATGCCGATGTCCTCGGCCATGGTGATCTGCACGTGGTCCACGAAGGACCGGTTCCAGATCGGCTCGAACATCGTGTTGGCGAACCGCAGCGCCAGGATGTTCTGGACGGTCTCCTTGCCCAGGTAGTGGTCGATGCGGAAGACCTGGTCCGGGGCGAAGACCTCGTGGACGACCTTGTTGAGTTCCTCGGCCGACTCCAGGTTGTGCCCGAACGGCTTCTCGATGACCGCGCGGCGCCAGGAGCCGCCCGTCTGGTCGGCCAGGCCGTGCTTCTTCAGCTGCTGGATGACCACCGGGAAGGCGCTCGGCGGCACCGAGAGGTAGAAGGCGAAGTTGCCGCCCGTGCCCTGGGCCTTGTCCAGCTCCTCGATGGTGCCGCGCAGCCGCTCGAAGGCGTCGTCGTCGTCGAAGGTGCCCTGCACGAAGCGCATGCCCTGGATGAGCTGCTGCCAGACCTCCTCACGGAAGGGGGTGCGGGCGTGCTCCTTGACCGCGTCGTGGACCTCCTGAGCGAAGTCCTCGTTGGCCCACTCGCGGCGGGCGAAGCCGACCAGCGAGAAACCCGGCGGCAGCAGACCCCGGTTGGCGAGGTCATAAACCGCCGGCATCAGCTTCTTACGTGACAAATCGCCCGTAACGCCGAAAATCACCAGGCCCGACGGCCCCGCGATACGCGGGAGCCGTCGGTCGGCGGCGTCACGAAGCGGGTTCGCTTCCGTGACGGTAAAGGGTGACAAGGGATCAGCCCTCCGAGGGGGCGAGGCGCTCCAGCTCTGCCTCGGTCGACTTGAGCAGGTCGTTCCAGGACGCCTCGAACTTCTCGACGCCCTCGTCCTCCAGCAGCTGCACCACGTCGTCGTACGAGACGCCGAGGCGCTCGACGGCGTCCAGGTCCGCACGGGCCTGCTCGTAGGTGCCGGCGATGGAGTTGCCGGTGATCTCGCCCTTCTCCTCCGTGGCCTGGAGGGTGGCCTCGGGCATGGTGTTGACCGTGTTCGGGGCGACCAGGTCGTCGACGTAGAGGGTCGGCTTGTACGCCGGGTCCTTCACGCCGGTCGACGCCCACAGCGGACGCTGCTTGTTGGCGCCCGCGTTCTCCAGCGCGCTCCAGCGGTCGGAGGAGAAGACCTCCTCGTACGCCTGGTAGGCGAGCCGCGCGTTGGCCACGGCCGCCTTGCCGCGCGCGGCCTTGGCCTCGTCGGTGCCGAGCGCGTCGAGCCGCTTGTCGATCTCGGTGTCCACACGGGACACGAAGAAGGACGCCACCGACTGGATCTTGGACAGGTCCAGGCCCTTGGCCTTGGCCTTCTCCAGGCCCGCGAGGTAGGCGTTCATGACCTCGCGGTAGCGCTCCAGCGAGAAGATCAGCGTGACGTTGACGCTGATGCCGAGGCCGATGACCTCGGTGATCGCCGGGAGGCCCGCCTTGGTGGCCGGGATCTTGATCAGGGTGTTCGGACGGTCGACCAGCCAGGCCAGCTGCTTGGCCTCGGCGACGGTCGCACCGGTGTTGTGCGCGAGCCGCGGGTCGACCTCGATGGAGACCCGGCCGTCCTGACCGCCGGTGGCGTCGAAGACCGGGCGCAGGATGTCGGCGGCGTCCCGGACGTCCGCCGTGGTGATCATGCGGATCGCCTCTTCGACGGTCACCTTGCGGGCGGCGAGGTCGGCGACCTGCTGCTCGTAGCCGTCACCGCCGCTGATCGCCTTCTGGAAGATCGACGGGTTGGTCGTGACACCCACGACGTGCTGCTGGTCGATCAGCTCGGCGAGATTGCCGGACGTGATGCGCTGGCGCGACAGGTCGTCCAGCCAGATCGCGACGCCCTCCTCGGAGAGGCGCTTCAGTGCGTCTGTCATGGAAAATCAAACTCCTACGTCTCGTATATGAGCGTCAGCGCTGGGTCGCGGCGAGGCCCGTAGTCGAATCAAGCACAGCCCGCGCGACGGCAGCCACGTTCTCGGCAGTGAAGCCGTACTCCCGGAAAAGGACCTTGCCGTCGGCCGAAGCACCGAAGTGCTCCAGGGAAACGATGCGACCCGCGTCCCCGACGTACTTGTGCCAGGTGAGACCGATCCCGGCCTCCACCGCGACCCGCGCCTTGACGGCCGGCGGCAGGACGCTGTCCCGGTACCCCTGGTCCTGCTCCTCGAACCACTCCACGCACGGCATGGACACGACCCGCGTCGGCACCCCGCCGGCCTGGAGTTCCTCGCGCGCCCCGACGGCGACGTGCACCTCGGAACCGGTCGCGATCAGCACGACCTGCGGCTCGCCGCCGTCGGCCTCGAACAGCACGTAACCGCCGCGCGCGGCGTCCTCGTTGGTCTCGTAGGTCGGCACACCCTGACGGGTCAGCGCGAGGCCGTGCGGGGCGCCCTTGCCGAACTCCTTGGTGTAACGCGACAGGATCTCGCGCCAGGCGATCGCGGTCTCGTTGGCGTCGGCCGGGCGGACCACGTTCAGCCCCGGAATCGCGCGCAGCGACGCCAGGTGCTCGATCGGCTGGTGCGTCGGACCGTCCTCGCCCAGACCGATGGAGTCGTGCGTCCACACGTACGTCACCGGCAGGTGCATCAGCGCCGACAGGCGTACGGCATTGCGCATGTAGTCGGAGAACACGAGGAACGTGCCGCCGTAGATGCGGGTGTTGCCGTGCAGCGCGATGCCGTTCATCTCCGCGGCCATGGAGTGCTCGCGGATACCGAAGTGGATCGTACGGCCGTACGGGTCTGCCTCCGGGAGCGGGTTGTCCGCCGGGAGGAACGACGACGTCTTGTCGATCGTCGTGTTGTTCGAGCCGGCCAGGTCGGCCGAACCGCCCCACAGCTCCGGGACGACCGCACCCAGCGCCTGGAGGATCTTGCCGGACGCGGCACGCGTCGCGACGCCCTTGCCGGGCTCGAAGACCGGAAGCTTCTCCTCCCAGCCGGTGGGCAGCTCGCCCTTGCTGATGCGGTCGAACTCCGCGGCGCGCTCGGCGTTGTTGTCCCGCCACTGCTGGAAGGACTTCTCCCACACGGCACGGGCCGCCTGGCCGCGCTCCAGGGCACCCCGGGTGTGGCCGATGACCTCGCCCGCGACCTCGAAGGACTGCTCCGGGTCGAAGCCGAGGACGCGCTTGGTGGCCGCGACCTCGTCGTCGCCGAGCGCCGAGCCGTGGGCGGCCTCGGTGTTCTGCGCGTTCGGGGCCGGCCAGGCGATGATCGAGCGCATCGCGATGAAGGACGGCTTGTCGGTGACCGCCTTGGCCTGCTGGATGGCGTCGTAGATGGCGGCCGGGTCGAGGTCGCCGTTGTCCTGCGGCTCGACGCGCTGCACGTGCCAGCCGTACGCCTCGTACCGCTTGGCGGTGTCCTCGGAGACGGCCGTCTCCGTGTCGCCCTCGATCGAGATGTGGTTGTCGTCCCACAGCAGGACCAGGTTGCCGAGCTTCTGGTGCCCGGCCAGCGAGGACGCCTCGGCGGAGATGCCCTCCTGGAGGCAGCCGTCACCGGCGATGACATAGACGAAGTGGTCGAACGGGGAGGTGCCCTCGGCGGCCTCCGGGTCGAACAGACCGCGCTCGTAGCGGGCGGCCATCGCCATGCCGACGGCGTTGGCGACACCCTGGCCCAGCGGGCCGGTCGTCGTCTCGACGCCCGTGGTGTGGCCGTACTCCGGGTGGCCGGGGGTCTTCGAACCCCACGTCCTGAACGCCTTCAGGTCGTCCAGCTCCAGGCCGAAACCGGCCAGGTAGAGCTGGGTGTAGAGGGTCAGGGACGAATGGCCGGCGGACAGCACGAAGCGGTCGCGTCCGACCCAGTCGGCGTCCGCCGGGTCATGCCGCATCACCTTCTGGAAGAGGGTGTAGGCGGCAGGCGCCAGGCTCATCGCCGTACCCGGATGGCCGTTACCGACCTTCTGTACGGCGTCGGCGGCCAGGACTCGGGCGGTGTCCACGGCCCGCTGGTCCAGTTCGGTCCACTCGAGGTCTGTGGTGGTCGGCTTGGTGCTCACCCTGGGTCAGGGCTCCTCTCCACATGTCGGTTGCCGGTGTCACGGGCACATACGCCCACCGGCTGCCGGCGTACTCGGCGTCGGCCGGCCGTTGTCGAGCCTACCCCCGGAAGTACGTGCGTTTTTTCGAGTCATTCCAGACTGCCGGGAGTCGCCGGGATGTGCCTCCCGACTAGGTGGTTCCGCACTCGGCAAGTGAATACGCAGGCGCTCATCCGGGTGCTCAATCGAGCCGTCGTGCGCCCGTCGGACGCCCTCCTCCAACACGACCCCACCCCCGCGAATGTCCGGGTCTGGGCAACGTCTACAGTGGCGTGGTACGCGCGAGCCTTTACCGGGACTTCACACGGGGAGGCTTGCTGGGATGTCTCTGTCAGGGGTGTGCGTGACGGCCGTTGAATCCCGTCCAGCGGGGATTATCGGGACGAGCCAGAGCCCGAGCCGGCGGCCGATCGGGGCCCGGGTCAAGGCGTTCGTGGCGCTGACCAAGCCACGGATCATCGAGCTGCTGCTCATCACCACCGTTCCGGTGATGTTCCTGGCCGAGCAGGGTGTACCCGACCTCGGTCTGGTGCTGCTCACCTGCGTCGGCGGCTACTTGTCCGCGGGCGGCGCCAACGCGCTGAACATGTACATCGACCGCGACATCGACGCGCTCATGGACCGCACCTCGCAGCGCCCGCTGGTCACCGGCATGGTCAGCCCACGCGAGTGCCTGGCCTTCGGCATCACGCTGGCCATCGCCTCCACGCTGCTGTTCGGCCTCACCGTCAACTGGCTGAGCGCCTGGCTCTCCCTCGGCGCGCTCCTCTTCTACGTCGTCGTCTACACGATGATCCTCAAGCGCCGCACGTCGCAGAACATCGTGTGGGGCGGCATCGCGGGCTGTATGCCGGTGCTGATCGGCTGGACGGCCGTCACGAACTCCCTCACCTGGGCGCCGCTCATCCTCTTCCTGGTGATCTTCTTCTGGACGCCGCCGCACTACTGGCCGCTGTCCATGAAGGTGAAGGAGGACTACGCGCGCGTGGGCGTGCCCATGCTCCCCGTCATCGCCTCCAACAAGGTCGTCGCCAAGCAGATCGTCATCTACAGCTGGGTGATGGTGGCGGTGTCCCTCCTGCTGACGCCGCTGGGCTACACGGGCTGGTTCTACACCGCGGTCGCGCTGGCCGCGGGCGGCTGGTGGCTCTGGGAGGCGCACGCGCTCCAGAACCGCGCGAAGGCCGAGGCGACGGGCGTGAAGCTGAAGGAGATGCGCCTGTTCCACTGGTCGATCACCTATGTGTCGCTGCTGTTCGTGGCCGTGGCGGTGGACCCCTTCCTGCGGTAGGGGTCTCTGAGGCGGGGGTCACGGACCCCGCCCGTCGCCATTCGCCCTACTCGTGGGTAGCATCCTGGCCATGGCAGACAAAGTGGCCAAGCTGGCCAAGCAGATCAACGCCTTCGCGAAGTCCCACGGTGGCGCCGAGGCCCAGGTCGCGTACATCGGACAGCGCGGCGCCCGCATCGTGCTCGTCGGTGCGGACGGCGGCTGGGGCGACCTGGTGGCACCGTCCTACGAGACCGCCGAGCAGGCGGTCGGCCAGGCCGGCGTCACGGTCCACGAGGCGTTCGACGGCGAGTTCGCGGCGAAGGTGAAGACCGGCCCGTACGAGTGGAGCCGCATGGCGGGCATCCAGGTCGGCGGCCCGAGCAACGGCTGAGACCTGTCGGCGTTTCGCACGGGGTGGGTGACACCAACACCTGATGCCCGGTTCACCCGTTAGGACCTGTGAGGAACACACGGTCCACCTGACGGGGAGCCCGGATGATCGAAACGCCGTCCCTCGTGGACCAGTACTGCCACGGGGTCCTGAGAACGGAGCTGGGCCTCGGCACCTTCGAGGCCCAGCTGGCCCGCACCGAGGGCCCACCGGCGCCCGGCACCACGCTCTTCGACACCCAGACCGGTTTCGCCGTACGCCGCTGGTGCCCGCCGTTACTCGGCCTGGAACCGCACTGCGCTCCCGCCCGCTATCTGGCCCGGCGCCGTGAGCTCGGCGTACTGGAGGCGGGCCGGCGCCTGCTGCGGGGCAGCGGCATCACGACGTACCTGATCGACACCGGTCTGCCCGGCGATCTCACCGGTCCCCCGGAGATGGCGTCCACCGCGTCCGCCGAGGCCCACGAGATCGTGCGGCTCGAACTCCTCGCCGAACAGGTCGCCGACACCTCGGGCACGGTCGAGTCCTTCCTCGCCAACCTCGCCGAGTCGGTGCACGGCGCGGCGGCGAACGCGGTGGCCTTCACGTCCGTGGCAGGCGTACGGCACGGCCTCGCGCTCGCGCCCGAGCCGCCCGGGCCGGGAGAGGTACGGGGCGCGGCGGGGCGCTGGCTGGCGGCGCGCAGGGTCGGCGGCGAGCTGAGCGATCCGGTCCTGCTACGGCATCTGCTGTGGATCGCGGTGGCCTCGGGCCTGCCCCTGCAGCTGCACGCGGGGCTGGGGGAGCCGGGCCTGCGCATCGACCGCACGGACCCGGTGCTGCTCACGGACTTCGTCCGCGCCACGGCCGGCCTCGGCACCGACCTGGTCCTGCTGCACGGCTATCCGTACCACCGCCACGCCGCCCACCTGGCCGGCGTCTTCTCGCACGTCTACGCCGACTCGGGTGCCGCCCTCGTCCGCACGGGCGCCCGCGCGGCCACGATCCTCGCCGAGATCCTGGAACTCGCCCCCTTCGGCAAGATCCTCTTCTCCAGCGGGGCACAGGGCCTGCCCGAGCTGCACGTGGTCGGGGCGCGCCTGTTCCGCGAGGCCCTCGCCCGGGTGCTCGGCGGCTGGGTCGCCGAGGGCTCGTGGTCCCTGGGAGACGCGCAACGGGTGGCGGGAATGGTGGCGGCGGGCAATGCCAGACGGGTGTACGGGGTGGAGTGAGCCGTACAGACTGGGCGGATGCCGACCGATGCCTTACTCGATCGCTTCCTCGGTGAGCTCGCACCGCTGGCTCCCGTCGCCGTCTGGGCGCACGGCTCCCTCGCCGGCGGCGACTACCAGGAGGGCCGCAGTGACCTGGACCTGATCGCCGTGCTGGACGGCCCGCTCACGCCCCGCACCGTCTGGCAGGTGGCGAAGGTCCACGCCCGGCTGCGGTCCGATCCGCTCGCCGCGCTGCTGCACTGCACGTATCTGACACCGGACACGGCGGACGACGCCGACCGACGCCACCTCACCTGGGCGCACGAGATCTTGTTCAAACGGACGGTGACCCCGGTGACCCGGCGCGAGCTGCACGCCTTCGGCCGAGTGCTGCACGGCAAGGCGCCCGCCGGCCTGTTGCCGCCGGTGCCGGACCGGGAGCTCGCCGACTTCGTCGTACGCGACCAGCGGGAGTTCTGGCGGCCGGCGGTCGACAACGCCTCGCTGTGGACCAGGGATGTGTGGGTCGACCTCGGGACGATCACGTACGCCCGCGCGGGCGTCACCCTGCGCGACGGGCGGCTGATCTCCAAGCGGGAGGCCCTGGACCTGCTCCCCGGCCTCGGGGCACCTGTCGAGGTCGTCGAGGACATCCGCAGGCGCCGCTACGACGGCTCCGCGCCGCCGCCCGACGGGTGGGTGGCGCGCAGAGCCGGGCTGACCCGCGGCTACCTGGGACCGGCGATCGACGCCTTGGTGGCGACGTACGGCTGACTCACGCGCGCGTGCCGACCGTCGCCCCGGCCGCCGGGGCCGGGATCCCCGCCTCGTCGAACGACCGTTCCCGCAGGGCCAGCAGCACACGCAGTACCGCGATCCACGTCACGGCCGAGCCGAACATGTGCAGGCCGACCAGGATCTCCGGGAGGTCCGTGAAGTACTGGACGTAACCGATGACGCCCTGGGCGAGGAGGATCAGGAACAGGTCGCGGGTGCGGTTCAGGGGACCCTTCGGGGCGTCGACCGCCTTGAGGACGAACCACAGGGCGAACGTCAGCGTGACCACGATCCAGGCCAGCACGGCATGCAGCTTGGTGACGGTCTCCCAGTCGACCGGCATCCGCTCGACCTCACTGGAGTCACCCGCGTGCGGGCCCGCGCCGGTGACCACCGTGCCGACCAGGATCAGCAGCACCGAGGCGCCGACCAGCACCCACACCAGCTGCTGCACCGCCTTGCCGACCAGCGGTCGCGGCGCCGAGTCGCCCTCCCGGGTGCGCTGCCACATCACCGTGGCGACCGCGATGAGGGCGGATGTCGCCACGAAGTGGGCCGCGACCGTGTACGGGTTGAGGCCGACCAGGACGACGATGCCGCCGAGCACCGCGTTGCTCATCACGATCCAGAACTGCGCCCAGCCCAGGCGGGTGACGTCACGCCGGTACGGCTTCGTGGCACGCGCGGCGATGATCGCCCAGCCGACCGCCGCGCACAGCACGTACGTCAGCATGCGGTTGCCGAACTCGATGGCGCCGTGCAGGCCCATCTCGCGGGTGGCGGTGAGCGAGTCGTCGGTGCACTTGGGCCAGGTCGGGCAGCCGAGCCCGGACCCGGTGAGCCGCACCGCACCGCCGGTGACCACGATGAGCACCGCCATCACGAGCGCGGCGAGGGCCGCCCGTTGGACCGTTCTCGGGGTGGGGGTCCAGCGTGCGGCGATGAAGGCGAGGGGGTTGCGCACGGCCGCTACGGCGTCGGCGCGGGTCAGCTTTGGCACGCGCCCTATCGTAGGCGGCCGCTTGTGCACGCTTTCACGAGGGTCCCGCTCGCCCGTCGCCCGGGCTACTCCCAGCGGAACCAGCGTCCGGCCGCCGACAGTCCGAGCACCGCCCACACGGCCAGGATCCCCAGGTCGCCCCAGGGCATCGCGGCCCCGTGCTGGAGCACGTCGCGCAGTCCGTCGGAGAGCGCCGAGACGGGGAGCAGGCCGAGCACGTCCTGGGCCCCGGGCGGGAACTTCTCCAGCGGCACGATCACCCCGCCGCCCACGAGCAGCAGCAGGAAGACGAGGTTGGCGGCCGCGAGCGTCGCCTCCGCCTTGAGCGTGCCGGCCATCAGCAGGCCGAGCCCGGAGAACGCGGCCGTCCCGAGGACCAGCAGAAGCAGGACCGCCGCCGGGTTTCCGTGCGGTGACCAGCCCAGCGCGAAGGCGATCACCGTCAGCAGAACGATCTGGAGGACCTCGGTGACCAGCACCGAGACCGTCTTCGCCGTCATCAGGCCCCAGCGGGGCAGCGGCGAGGAGGCCAGCCGCTTCAGCACGCCGTACCGGCGTTCGAAGCCCGTGGCGATCGCCTGCCCCGTGAACGCCGTCGACATCACGGCGAGCGCGAGGATGCCCGGGGCGAGGAAGTCGACGGCCTCGCCGGCGCCCGTGTCGACGATGTCCACCGAGCTGAAGAGGACCAGCAGCAGGGTGGGGATGACGACCGTCAGGAGCAGCTGCTCGCCGTTGCGCAGCAGCATCTTCGTCTCGAGTGCGGCCTGGGCCGCGATCATGCGGGGGAGGGGGGCGGCCCCCGGCTTCGGAACGTACGTACCCGTATCGCTACCTGTACCTGTGCCGACGGCGGTCACGAGCGCAGCTCCTTACCGGTGAGCTCCAAGAAGACGTCTTCCAGGGTGTGCCGCTCGACCGAGATCTTCTCCGGCATCACCCCGTGCTGCGCGCACCACGACGTGACCGTCGCGAGCAGCTGCGGGTCGACCTTGCCGACGACCCGGTACGAGCCCGGCGTCAGCTCCGCGGCCGTGCAGTCGGCGGGCAGGGCCTTCAGCAGGGAGCCCACGTCCAGGCCGGGGCGGCCGGTGAAGCGGAGGGTGTTCTCGGCGCCGCCCCGGCACAGCTCCTCCGGGGAGCCCTGGGCGATGACCCGGCCGGCGTCGATGATCGTGACGTCGTCGGCGAGCTGCTCGGCCTCGTCCATGTAGTGAGTGGTGAGGATCACGGAGACGCCGTCGGCGCGCAGGTCCCGGATCAGGTCCCAGGTGGCGCGGCGGGCCTGCGGATCGAGCCCGGCGGTCGGCTCGTCGAGGAACACCAGCTCCGGACGGCCGATCACGGCCATGGCGAGCGCCAGCCGCTGCTGCTGGCCGCCGGAGAGCCGGCGGTAGGCGGTCCGGCCGCAGCTGCCCAGCCCGAGCCGCTCGACAAGGGCGTCGACGTCCAGGGGATGCGCGTGCAGCTTGGCGACATGGCGCAGCATCTCGTCGGCCCGCGCGCCCGAGTAGACGCCGCCGGACTGGAGCATCACGCCGATGCGGGGCCGCAGCTCGCCGGACTGTCTCACCGGGTCCAGGCCCAGCACGCGCACCGTGCCGGAGTCCGGCTTGCGGTATCCCTCGCAGGTCTCGACGGTCGTCGTCTTGCCCGCGCCGTTGGGTCCGAGTACGGCGGTGACACCGGCCCGGGCCACCAGGTCGAGGCCGTCCACCGCGGTTTTGCCGCCGTACCGCTTCACCAGGGCCTGGACCTGGAGCACGGGCTCAGTTCGCATGGCTCCAGAGTCTAGGTTCGTGGCAGGTGACCCGAACGGCCGGGTGCGCATCTCCCACACGGCCGAGTGCACATCACTCCATGGGGTTCGGTTCCGCTCTCATGGCGCCGTCGGGTTCAGATCTCCTCCGCGCGGGGCCGGTGTATCTCCAGCCACCGCACCGCGTACGCCACCGCGTCCGTGACCGGGAACAGCCGTGCGTCGGCCGCGCCCACCTTCCCGCGTACGACGGGGCGGTCCCGTTCGAAGTCGTGCCCCAGCTCGTCGAACCGCTCCGAGGTGATCGACGTCTCGGTCACCACCTCCCAGCCGGTGGGCCCCGGCCGCCCCACCTTCACCAGCGGCGTCGGGATCCGGTACTCGGCGAGATGGAAGCTGGTACACGCGTCGTAACCGGCGCCGAGCAGCAGCACGCGCGCGTGGGACTCCTCCAGCCGGGCCAGCGGGCTGCGCTCGCCGAGCCGGCAGTCCGGGTCATGTCCCTCGACGATCCGCTCCGCGCGCGGGCCGACGGCGGCGAACGACGTCTGGGGATGAGCGCTGCGCAGGGCGCCCGGCCAGGTCCGTACGGTCTCCGCGACGACGCCGACCCCGCGCGTGGGCGTGATCAGAGGGTCGTAGGCGGGCATCGTCGCCCGAATGGTCTCCCACCACTCCTCGGGCACCGGAGGGTTGCCCCACACCACCGGGTCCGAGAGGTCTCCGGTCTGGGTGGGGACCACCAGTGTGCCGTTGGGGCCGAGCGCGTCGAGCAGGCTCTGAACGACCGCGACGGCGCCTCCGCAGACCCAGCCGAGCGAACTGAGCGAGGAGTGCACGAGGAGGGTTTCACCGCTTTGGACGCCGAGCTCGCGCAGATGTGCGCGGAGGGTGTCCCGGGTGACAAGAGGGCCGGTCGGAGGGGGTGTCGACATGCTTCCGGAGTGTCCCGCAGGGCGCCTCGCGGCGCCACCGATTTGATCGATCAGTGATCATTTCCGCAGGTCAGATTAGGTATACCTAAGTGACGCAGGGCACCGTCGAGGTGCCCGGGCGCGGCTTGCCTGGCTTTGAGGAATTACGCAACAATGGCGTTGTGAAAAACGTCGGCGAGGCTCGGGAGACCCCCATGGGGGCCCCTCAGGAGGAGCTCGCGACCGGAGAGCGCTCGACGCGCAACCGGGTCGCGCGGTCCATCCTGGACCACGGGCCGTCGACCGTCGCGGAGCTGGCCGGCCGGCTGGGACTGACCCAGGCCGCCGTCCGCAGGCATCTGGACGCGCTGGTCGCGGACGATGTCGTGGAGGCCCGGGAGCAACGGGTGTACGGCACGCGCACGCGTGGCCGTCCCGCCAAGGTCTTCGCGCTCACCGACTGCGGCCGCGACGCCTTCGACCAGTCGTACGACAAGCTCGCCGCGGACGCCCTGAAGTGGATCGCCGAGCGCGAGGGCGGGCAGGAGGCGGTCGTCGCCTTCGCCCGCGCCCGCATCGCCGCCCAGGCGAGCGCGTACCGCAAGGCGATCGAGGCCGTCAGCCCGGATGAGCGCACCGAAGCGCTGGCCAAGGCCCTGAGCGTGGACGGGTACGCTGCTACGGCGCGCAGCGCACCCCTCCCTCAAAAAGGCGAGCAGCTCTGCCAGCACCACTGCCCGGTCGCCCATGTGGCGGAGCAGTTCCCCCAGCTGTGCGAGGCGGAGACGGAGATCTTCGCGGAGCTGCTCGGAACGCACGTCCAGAGACTGGCGACCATCGCGCACGGCGACGGCGTCTGCACGACGTTCATCCCGAAGATTTCCCAGAACACCGATAACGCATCCGCAAGCACGGCCGGGAGGAACCCCGCATGACTCTCCCCATCGAGGAGACTGCCCACCCTGAGCTCGAGGGTCTGGGTAAGTACGAATACGGCTGGGCCGACTCCGACGAAGCCGGCGCCTCTGCGAAGCGCGGTCTGAGCGAGGATGTCGTCAAGGACATCTCCGCGAAGAAGTCCGAGCCGGAGTGGATGACCAAGCTTCGCCTCAAGGGTCTGCGCCTGTTCGACAAGAAGCCCATGCCGAACTGGGGCTCGGACCTCTCCGGCATCGACTTCGACAACATCAAGTACTTCGTACGCTCCACGGAGAAGCAGGCGGAATCCTGGGAGGACCTGCCCGAGGACATCAAGAACACGTACGACAAGCTCGGCATCCCCGAGGCGGAGAAGCAGCGCCTCGTCGCCGGTGTCGCGGCCCAGTACGAGTCCGAGGTCGTCTACCACCAGATCCGCGAGGACCTGGAGGAGCAGGGCGTCATCTTCCTCGACACCGACACCGCGCTGAAGGAGCACCCGGAGCTCTTCAAGGAGTACTTCGGCACCGTCATCCCGGTCGGCGACAACAAGTTCGCGTCGCTGAACACCGCGGTGTGGTCGGGCGGTTCCTTCATCTACGTGCCGAAGGGCGTGCACGTCGAGATCCCGCTCCAGGCCTACTTCCGTATCAACACGGAGAACATGGGCCAGTTCGAGCGGACGCTGATCATCGTCGACGAGGACGCCTACGTCCACTACGTCGAGGGTTGCACCGCCCCGATCTACAAGTCGGACTCCCTGCACTCCGCGGTCGTCGAGATCATCGTGAAGAAGGGTGCCCGCTGCCGTTACACGACCATCCAGAACTGGTCGAACAACGTCTACAACCTGGTCACCAAGCGCGCCGTCGCCTACGAGGGCGCGACCATGGAGTGGATCGACGGCAACATCGGCTCCAAGGTGACGATGAAGTACCCGGCCGTCTACCTGATGGGCGAGCACGCCAAGGGCGAGACCCTGTCGATCGCCTTCGCGGGCGAGGGGCAGCACCAGGACGCCGGCTCCAAGATGGTCCACATGGCGCCGAACACCTCCTCCAACATCGTCTCGAAGTCCGTGGCGCGCGGTGGCGGTCGCACGTCCTACCGCGGTCTCGTCGAGATCGGCGAGGGCGCCGCCGGATCCAAGTCGAACGTGCTGTGCGACGCGCTGCTCGTCGACACCATCTCCCGCTCCGACACGTACCCCTATGTGGACGTCCGTGAGGACGACGTGTCCATGGGCCACGAGGCCACCGTCTCCAAGGTCTCCGAGGACCAGCTCTTCTACCTGATGAGCCGCGGTCTGAGCGAGTTCGAGGCGATGGCGATGATCGTGCGCGGCTTCGTCGAGCCCATCGCGAAGGAGCTGCCCATGGAGTACGCCCTCGAGCTCAACCGGCTGATCGAGCTGCAGATGGAAGGCGCGGTCGGTTAAGACCGCCCTTCGAGAAGCAGCTAGCGAAATCTGACGTAGGAAGAGAGCAGACCGACAGCCATGGCTGAGGCTCAGAACATCCCCGTGGGGTCCACCACCGCGGGCCAGATCGCGGTGGCCGCCGAGTCGACCGTCGCCACGCGCATGAGCGCGCCCCCGTCCTTCGACGTCGCGGACTTCCCGGTCCCGCACGGTCGCGAGGAGGAGTGGCGGTTCACCCCGCTGGAGCGCCTGCGCGGGCTGCACGACGGCACCGCCGTCGCAGGCGGCACCGGCGTGAAGGTGGACGTCCAGGCCCCCGAGGGCGTCACCGTCGAGGCCGTCGGCCGCGACGACGCCCGGATCGGCAGGGCGGGCACCCCGGTGGACCGCGTCGCCGCCCAGGCGTACTCGGCGTTCGAGAAGGCCGGCGTGGTCACCGTCCCCAAGGAGACGGTGCTCACCGAGCCGATCCGCATCGCCGTGCACGGTGAGGGCGGGGTGGCCTACGGCCACCAGGTCATCGAGCTGAAGGCCTTCGCCGAGGCCGTCGTCGTCATCGACCACAGCGGTGACGCGGTGCTCGCCGCCAACGTCGACTACATCCTGGGCGACGGCGCCAAGCTGACCGTCGTCTCCGTCCAGGACTGGGACGACAAGGCCGTGCACGTGGCCCAGCACAACGCCCTCATCGGGCGCGACGCCAGCTTCAAGTCGGTCGTGGTGACCTTCGGCGGCGACGTCGTACGGCTGCACCCGCGCGTCTCCTACGCCGGTACCGGCGGCGAGGCCGAGCTGTTCGGGCTGTACTTCACGGACGCCGGTCAGCACCAGGAGCACCGCCTCCTGGTCGACCACAACGTCCCGCACTGCAAGTCCAACGTCGTCTACAAGGGCGCGCTGCAGGGCGAGGCCGCCCACGCGGTGTGGATCGGCGACGTCCTCATCGAGGCCAAGGCCGAGGGCACGGACACCTACGAGATGAACCGCAACCTGGTTCTGACCGACGGTGCCCGCGTCGACTCCGTGCCGAACCTCGAGATCGAGACCGGCGAGATCGTCGGCGCCGGCCACGCCTCCGCGACCGGCCGCTTCGACGACGAGCAGCTCTTCTACCTGATGGCCCGCGGCATCCCGGCCGACGAGGCCCGTCGCCTGGTGGTGCGCGGCTTCTTCGCCGAGCTCGTCCAGCAGATCGGCGTCGATGACATCGAAGAGCGACTCCTCGTGAAGATCGACGAGGAGCTGGAGGCCACGGTCTGATGGCTTTCGTACGCGCCTGTGGGCTGAGCGAGCTGGAGGAGGACACCCCGAAGCGGGTGGAACTCGACGGCACGCCGGTCTCGGTCGTGCAGACCGAGGGGGAGGTGTTCGCGATCCACGACATCTGCTCGCACGCGAACGTCTCGCTCTCCGAGGGCGAGGTGGAGGACTGCCAGATCGAGTGCTGGCTGCACGGATCCGCGTTCGACCTGCGCACCGGCAAGCCGTCCGGCCTCCCCGCGACGCGCCCCGTCCCCGTATACCCCGTAAAGATCGAAGGGGACGACGTGCTCGTCTCCCTCAACCAGGAGTCCTGAGGCACCCATGGCAACGCTTGAAATCCGCGACCTGCACGTCACCGTCGAGGCCGACAACGCCACGAAGGAAATCCTCAAGGGCGTCGACCTCACCGTGAAGCAGGGCGAGACGCACGCCATCATGGGCCCCAACGGCTCGGGCAAGTCGACTCTCGCCTACTCCCTGGCGGGTCACCCGAAGTACACGATCACCGGCGGCACCGTCACCCTCGACGGCGAGGACGTCCTGGAGATGTCCGTCGACGAGCGCGCCCGCGCGGGCCTGTTCCTGGCGATGCAGTACCCGGTCGAGGTCCCCGGCGTCTCGGTCTCCAACTTCCTGCGCACCTCCGCCACCGCGATCCGCGGCGAGGCCCCCAAGCTGCGTACCTGGGTGAAGGAGGTCAAGGAGACCATGGAGCGCCTCTCCATGGACCCGTCCTTCGCCGAGCGCAACGTCAACGAGGGCTTCTCCGGCGGCGAGAAGAAGCGCCACGAGATCCTTCAGCTGGAGCTGCTCAAGCCGAAGATCGCGATCCTCGACGAGACCGACTCCGGCCTGGACGTCGACGCCCTGCGCGTCGTCTCCGAGGGCGTGAACCGGGTCCGTGAGACCGGTGAGGTCGGCACCCTGCTGATCACGCACTACACGCGCATCCTGCGCTACATCAAGCCCGACCACGTGCACGTGTTCGCGAACGGCCGTATCGCCGAGTCCGGCGGCGCGGAGCTCGCGGACCAGCTCGAGGCCGAGGGCTACGACAAGTACGTGAAGGGTGGCGCATCCGCGTGACACAGCTGCCGGGCCTCCTCGACACCGAGGCGCTCCGCAAGGACTTCCCGATCCTGGACCGCGTCGTCCACGGCGACAAGAAGCTCGTGTACCTGGACAACGCGGCGACCTCGCAGACGCCGCGCCAGGTGCTCGACGTGCTCTCCGAGTACTACGAGCAGCACAACGCCAACGTCCACCGCGGCGTGCACGTCCTCGCCGAGGAGGCCACGGCGCTGTACGAGGGCGCGCGCGACAAGGTCGCGGAGTTCATCAACGCGCCCTCGCGCGACGAGGTGATCTTCACCAAGAACGCCTCCGAGTCGCTCAACCTCGTGGCCAACATGCTGGGCTGGGCCGACGAGCCCTACCGGGTGGACCACGAGACCGAGATCGTCATCACGGAGATGGAGCACCACTCCAACATCGTGCCGTGGCAGCTGCTCGCGCAGCGCACGGGCGCGAAGCTGAAGTGGTTCGGTCTCACCGACGACGGCCGCCTCGACCTGTCCAACATCGACGAGATCATCACGGAGAAGACGAAGATCGTCTCCTTCGTGCTGGTGTCGAACATCCTGGGCACCCTCAACCCGGTCGAGGCGATAGTGCGCCGCGCACAGGAGGTCGGTGCGCTGGTCTGCATCGACGCCTCGCAGGCGGCGCCGCACATGCCGATGGACGTGCAGTCGCTCCAGGCCGACTTCGTGGCCTTCACCGGCCACAAGATGTGCGGCCCGACCGGCATCGGCGTCCTCTGGGGCCGCCAGGAGCTGCTGGAGGACCTGCCCCCGTTCCTCGGCGGCGGCGAGATGATCGAGACCGTGTCGATGCACTCGTCGACGTACGCTCCGGCCCCGCACAAGTTCGAGGCGGGCACGCCGCCGGTCTCGCAGGCGGTCGGCCTGGGCGCGGCGATCGACTATCTCAACTCGATCGGCATGGACAAGATCCTCGCCCATGAGCACGCGCTCACCGAGTACGCGGTGAAGCGGCTCGGGGAGGTCCCCGACCTGCGGATCATCGGCCCGACGACGGCCGAGGACCGCGGAGCCGCGATCTCCTTCACGCTCGGCGACATCCACCCGCACGACGTGGGCCAGGTCCTCGACGAGCAGGGCATCGCGGTCCGGGTCGGCCACCACTGCGCCCGCCCGGTCTGCCTGCGCTACGGAATTCCTGCGACCACACGAGCGTCGTTCTATCTGTACTCCACGCCGACCGAGATCGATGCTCTGGTGGACGGCCTGGAGCACGTACGGAACTTCTTCGGCTGACGGGACGGGACGAGCGACGCATGAAGCTGGATTCGATGTACCAGGAAGTCATCCTGGACCACTACAAGCACCCGCACGGGCGGGGCTTGCGGGATGGCGACGCCGAGGTGCACCACGTGAACCCGACGTGCGGCGACGAGATCACCCTGCGCGTGAAGTACGACGGTACGAAGATCGAGGACGTCTCGTACGAGGGCCAGGGCTGTTCCATCAGCCAGGCGAGCGCGTCCGTGCTGAACGATCTCCTCGTCGGCAAGGACCTCTCCGACGCGCAGAAGATCCAGGAGACCTTCCTGGAGCTGATGCAGTCCAAGGGGAAGATCGAGCCCGACGACGCCATGGAGGAGGTCCTGGAGGACGCGGTCGCGTTCGCCGGGGTCTCCAAGTACCCGGCCCGGGTCAAGTGCGCCCTCCTGAGCTGGATGGCGTGGAAGGACGCGACGGCCCAGGTGCTGGGCGGAGCCGACGCCGAAAGGAAGACGGCATGAGCGAGACCGTTGAGATGAAGCCGGCCTCGGAGGAAGAGGTCCGTGAGGCGCTGTACGACGTGGTCGACCCCGAGCTGGGCATCGACGTCGTCAACCTCGGCCTGATCTACGGCATCCACATCGACGACGCGAACATCGCGACGCTCGACATGACCCTGACCTCGGCGGCCTGCCCGCTGACGGACGTCATCGAGGACCAGGCCAAGTCCGCCACGGACGGTCTCGTCAGCGAGCTGCGCATCAACTGGGTGTGGATGCCGCCGTGGGGTCCGGACAAGATCACGGACGATGGCCGGGAGCAGCTTCGGGCGCTCGGGTTCAACGTCTGAGAATCCCGGTTCGCCGGGACTTCGAGGCTTGCGGAAATGCGGCGGCACCTTCGGGGTGCCGCCGCTTTCCCGTGCTCAGGCCAGCCCGCCCACCAGATGGAACGACGAGTCCGCCAGGTACAGGGAGCTGTACTCGAAGCGTTCGAGGCGGACGACGAAGTTCCTGTGGCGCAGGAAGTAGCCCGGGTAGTTCACCGACTCCAGCATGATCGCGCCGGAGTAGGAGGAACCGCGGGGACAGAAGGTGGCGTCCCGTCCGAACTGGGAGGAGCCGTCGCGGGGTTCGGCGCGCAGGACGAAGTTGCGGTGGCGGAGGTAGCTGCCGTCGCGGGTGGTGAAGGAGTAACAGGAGCCGTCGGCCAGGCCCTTGACCTGCTTGAAGGTGGAGTCCTCGCGGGATTCCGAGCCGCGGACCGGGTCCAGGGCCACGTAGTCGCCGCTCACGTGCCAGTAGTGGTCCGGGTAGTTGACCGAGCGGACGGATCGCCATGTGACGGCCGGGGGCTTCGGGGCGGGTGGTGAACTCGCCTCGTGGGAGGGCGACTTGGACGGCTCCGGCGCGGGTTTGGGCGTGCCGGCGCCCTGCTGGCTGGGCGCCCTGGTCGTCGCCTCGTCCGTCGCCAGGCCGCTCTTGCCCTTCGGGGGAGTCTCCGACGGGGTGGCGAAGGAGATCAGGCCGGGGATCGAGGCGTTGTCGTCGGCCGGCGCCGAACGTGACCGCTCGTCAGGTGCCCGCTCCGTCACGACGATGGCCGTGGCGCACGCGACGATCGTCGCCACCGCCATCGTGCCCGCCAGCCACAGACGGCGCGTCCCCGGTGCCCGGGAGGTGTCCGGGGCCCAGCCGTTCTCCCAAGGTTGGTCCTGAGGCGGCCGGGGCTTGATTTCTGGCATGCGCTGTTCCTCCAGCGACGTCACGCGACAGCAGCCGCGGCTGCGAAGGCCCGGTATGTGAACGGTAAAACACTAGTGGGTACAGGGGTGTTGGAGTAGCTGTTCGGAAAGAGCCGTATCCACTGTTCGGAGCGAGCCGTCTCCGCGTCGCTGTCCCGGTGGCCGCGACGGCCGCGCCCACCCAGGCCACCGGAACACCCCTGTGTACAGCCGTACGCAACGTTGTGTACGCTCGTACACATGGGATACCTGCTGCTCGCCGGAGCCATAGCGGCCGAGGTGGCCGCCACGACCGCCATGAAGTACAGCGACGGTTTCAGCAGGCTGTGGCCGTCCCTGCTGACCGCCCTCGGATACCTGGTCTCCTTCACGCTGCTCGCCCAGACGCTGAAGTCCGTCTCCATGGGCACGGCCTACGCGATCTGGGCCGGCGTCGGTACCGCGGCCATCGCCACCATCGGGATCCTGTTCCTGGGGGAGGGGATGACGACCGTCAAGGCCGCCGGCATCGCGTTGATCATCGTCGGAGTGGTCGTGCTGAACCTGGGCGGTGCGCACTGATGGCCCGGCGCTACGACCCCGAGCGACGTCAGCGGATCATCGACGCGGCCATCCGGGTGGTGGGGGAGAAGGGCATCGCCGGGCTGAGCCACCGCACCGTGGCCGCCGAGGCCGATGTGCCGCTCGGCTCCACGACGTACCACTTCAAGACCCTCGACGACCTGCTCGTGGCCGCCCTGCGCCAGGCGAACGAGGGCTTCGCCAAGGTGATCGCCTCCCGCGGCGCACTGGAGGACCCGCACACCGACCTGGCCGCCGAGCTGGCCGGCTGGATGGGCGAGTGGCTCGCGGGCGACCGCACCGGCGTGGAGCTGGAGTACGAGCTGTACCTCGCCGCCCTGCGCCGGCCCGCCCTGCGCCCGGTCGCCGCCGAGTGGGCGCGGGACCTCGCCGACCGGCTGGCCCGCCGCACGGACGCGGTCACGGCACGGGCGCTGGTGGCGCTGCTGGACGGGATCTGTCTTCAGGTGCTGCTCACCGAGGTCCCGTACGACGAGGGGTATGCGCGCGAGGTGCTGCGGCGGGTGATCCCCTGAACCCGGGGGAGCCCGGGAAGCCCGGGGAGCCCGGCCGGGCCCCTTTGAGGTCCGCGACCCGCTCGTACCCTGAGACGTCCCTCTCGCCGGTTGGCCCGGGCGGCCCCCCGCCGGTTAGGTTGCCCTCATGACCGACACGACTGCTCCTCGTACCACCGGCGCCGTGGCCGCCGGCCTCGCCACCATCGCTGATGACGGCACCGTTCTCGACACCTGGTTCCCCGCGCCCGAGCTCGTCGCTGTGACTGCCACGAGTGGCCCTGGTCCCTCCGGCAGCGAGCGGCTGTCCGCCGAGCGCGCTGTCGAGCTGCTCGGCGAGGGCGCCGCGAAGGCGATCGGTCCGGACGCCCGCCGGGGCGTCGAGGTCGTCGCGGTCCGCACGGTCATCGCCTCGCTCGACGAGAAGCCGATCGACGCGCACGACGTCTACCTGCGCCTGCACCTGCTCTCCCACCGTCTGGTCAAGCCGCACGGCCTGAGCCTGGAGGGCCAGTTCGGCTTCCTCGCCAACGTCGCCTGGACCTCGCTCGGCCCGGTCGCCGTCGACGACGTCGAGAAGGTCCGCCTGAACGCCCGTGCCGAGGGCCTGCACCTCCAGGTGACCTCGATCGACAAGTTCCCGCGGATGACCGACTACGTGGCCCCCAAGGGCGTCCGCATCGCCGACGCCGACCGGGTCCGCCTCGGTGCCCACCTCGCCGAGGGCACCACCGTCATGCACGAGGGCTTCGTCAACTTCAACGCCGGCACCCTCGGCACCTCCATGGTCGAGGGCCGCATCTCCGCGGGCGTCATCGTCGGCGACGGGTCCGACATCGGCGGCGGCGCGTCGACGATGGGCACGCTGTCCGGCGGCGGCAACGTGATCATCTCCATCGGCGAGCGCTGCCTGATCGGCGCCGAGGCGGGCGTCGGCATCGCGCTCGGCGACGAGTGCGTCGTCGAGGCCGGCCTCTACGTCACGGCCGGCACCCGCATCACCATGCCCGACGGCCAGATCGTCAAGGCCCGCGAACTGTCCGGCGCCTCCAACATCCTCTTCCGCCGCAACTCGGTCACCGGCACGGTCGAGGCCCGCCCGAACAACGCGGTGTGGGGCGGGCTGAACGAGATCCTGCACAGCCACAACTGACCGTCGACGTAGGTCATCACTGAGCGCCCTCCCCCGGGCCGGGGGAGGGCGCTCGTGTGTCGGCTCGTGTTTCCCGCCAGGCGTCCGAGGTGTCAGGGGCGCGCGGGAGGAGTGGCTCCGCCTCGCCGGTCCAGACACGGTAGAGGTGACGGATGGCCGTGATGTCGGCCTGGTCCTTGGGCCTGGCAGCGGCGATCTTCCACCGCAGGATGTCACCCAGGCGCATGAAGGGGACCCCGTCGATGACGTCGGCGTCATCGATGAGCCGGTCCGTCGACCACCCCGGGGTCCAACGGTCCATGATCTCTATGCCGGCGGTCGGATGGACGACCCTGAGCCCGTACCCGGAGACGGTGGGCTCCGGTGCGCCGAGGCGAAGGGCGCACTGCCAGGCTTCGCCGCGTGCGAGGACGTCGAGGTCGCCCATGCGCGCGCGTAACCCACGTACGTACAGGGCCGCGGAGCCGCACACGACGTAGTCGTCGCGGGGCAGTCTCAGAGCGGCCAGGGCAGCGAAAAGCCCATCGGCGTCGCTGAGAAGCAACTGTTCTCCTCGGATGGGGTGGAGTTCGGCGTCCTGCCAGGACTCAGCTTGGTGCAGCGGCCGCGCCGGCACTTCTCGGCCCGCGCCGGACCGGCTGACGAACGACTGCTCGTGTGCTTCCCACCGCTGTGGCGCCGAGCCGTCAGGCCGCACGCCTGCGTGCGGCGATCCGCTGCCGGGAAGCCTCGTACAGCACGGCGGTCGCGGCGTTCGCGGCGTTCAGCGAACTCGCGGAGCCGGTCATCGGAATGCTGACCGTGTGGTCGCACAGGTCCCGCCAGGCGCTGCTCAGCCCGGATGTCTCGTTGCCGATCAGCAGCAGCACCGGCTGGGTGAAGTCGAAGTCGAAGACGTCGCAGTCCCCCCTCTCGTCGGTGCCGACCAGGACGATCGGCTGCCCCACGGCCCGCCGCGCGTCGATCCAGGCCATCACGTCACCGGGGGAGGGAACGCGTACGGCCGGTACGGCGAACAGGGAACCCGTGCTCGCCCGCACGGACTTGGGGTCGTACACGTCGGCGGCGTGTCCCGAGACGATGAGCCCGTGCGCGCCGAAGGCGTCCGCCGACCGGATGACGCTGCCGATGTTCCCAGGGCTGGTCGGCCGGTCGAACAGGACGCCCAGGAAGTCGTCGCCGGGCGTCAGGCGACCGAGGTCGTCGGCCGGCATCTCCACGACGGCGACGAGCTCCGGCGCGCTCTCGCTCTTCTCCCCGAGATCCGCCAGCATGTCCGGCGCCATGGCGACCCGCTCGGCGTCGACGGTCCGCAGCAGCTCCCGCGCCCACTGCGACAGCGTCCGCTTGCCGTCGTAGAGCAGCGCCTTGACGGGCCAGCCGTACCGCACCGCCAGCGATATCGGGCGAACACCCTGCACCAGGAACTCACGCGCTCGCGTTCGCTTGTTCCGGTTGGTCAGCAGCGACTCCCACTGTTGGAAGCGCGCGTTGCGTGAGGTGATTCGCTGGAGCGGCGGCAAGTGTTCTCCAAGGCAGGCCAGTAGTGGTGAGGTGACGCACGTCAGACTACTCACGGCCATGACCGACCCCGTCCGCGGCAACCCGGCGCCCTCACGTACGGGTTACTTGACGTGACCTCATCGCGGTCCAGGCAGATGAACGGTTGGACGCAGTTTCCGATCACACGCCGAACCGAAGAAATGAGGGCCGATGACGGGCCGAGTGAAGACGAGCGCGCGGACCAGGGTCGTACTCCGCCTGGTCGTGGGTGCGCTGGCCGCGGGGGCGGCGTGCTGGCTGCCGGCGGGCAGCGCGTACGCCGACGAGACCAACACGGCCTCGCACAACGGCCCCCGGATCGGGCTGGTCAACGTGGGGCAGGTGGACGATCCGATGGAGGATGTGCTGGAGCACTTCCTGCTCTTCGGCGACGGGTACAAGTGGGGCTGATCGCGTGCCCCGGGGCCCGTACCGCATCCTGTGCGGTACGGGCCCCGGTCCGTTCGCCGATCTTTTTTCCGTGTGCCGGCATAGCGGCAGCCCGCCGCACGCGTCACCAGGAGTAGGAGAGGCGGGCGCCGGGCCGGCCCGGGGGAAGAGAAGGTGACGATGGATGCCGAAGCGCAGGACAGGTTTCGGGAGTTCGTGGAGAACCGGTCGTCCGCGCTGTTGAGGACCGCGGTGCTGCTGAGCGGCGGCGATCGGCACGCCGCGGAGGACCTTCTGCAGAACGCCCTGGTCAAGGCGGCCGACCGCTGGCACCGCATCGACGAGCCGGAGGCGTACGTACGGCAGATCCTGTACCGGCAGCAGATCAGCCGCTGGCGGCTGAAGTGGCGCCGGCGCGAACTCACCGTCGCCGAACCGCCCGAGACCGGCGCGAGCCCGGACGCCGCGCCCGACGCGGAGCTGCGGCTGCTGATGCGCGGGGCGCTGGCCCGGCTGACGGCGCGGCAGCGCATGGTGCTGGTGCTGCGCTACTTCGAGGACCTGCCCGAGGCCGACGTGGCCCGCGTCCTGGGCTGCTCCGTGGGCACCGTACGGTCCACCACCCACCGTTCGCTGGCCCGGCTGCGCGCGCTCGCGCCCGAGCTGTCGGCCCTGGGCCCGGCAGCCGTCGAGTCGCCGCCGTCCCGTGACTTCTCGCCCGTGGAGGTACGACCGTGAACGTCGAGGAACTCGTGCGTGACTCCCTGCGGGAGCTGGCCGACGAACAGACGTCGGCCGGACCGGGGCTCGCCGACCGGGTCCTGGTGGTCCGCCGGCGCCGACGCACCCGGCGGATCGCCTCTGTCGCCGCGGCCACCGCGGCCGTCGTCGCCATCGGCGTGGCGGTACCGCTGCTGGACTCCGGGAAGGAGGACGTGCGGCCCGCGGACGTCGTACAGAAGAACAAGGACATCGCACATCCGGACCAGTCGCCGCCGCGCGAGCTGATCTCGGCCGGGAACACGGTGCTGGCCGCCTACTACGTCCCGCGGACCGTCAAGCACTCCGCCGGCCAGGCCGAACGCGTCCGCGACTACTGGCTGTTGGACCAGAGGACGGACCGGTACGTGAAGACCACCAAGTGGTCCTACGTCGCCGTCGCGCCGGGCATGAAGACCGCCGCCGTGCTGGAGCGGAACCTGCCGGCCTCGCGGATCGGCCTGCTCGACCTGGCCACCGGGAAGGTCGCGCGGTGGATCGAGGTCGACCACAAGGTCGCCGGACTCTCCTTCTCGCGCGACGGTCTGAAGCTGGTCGCGACGACCTACGGCGAGAACCCCGACCAGCTGGTCAAGACGGAGGGTTCCGACTACTGGGACCAGAAGCAGCCGTCGACCCGTACCGGGTTCTACGTCCTCGACGTGGCCTCCGGAAAGGGTTCCTGGAGCGAGGTCGAGCTCGAAGGCGACCCGAACGACCCCATGGGCGAAGGCTTCCTCAACGCCCGCCAGGACTTCGCACTGAGCCCCGACGGCAGGCATGTCTGGGCCGGCAACCCCATGGGAGCCATCGGCAAGCAGTTCTACGACCTCACGGGCGCCGAGGTCGAGGTGCCGGCGGACCAGAAGCACCTGCAGTGGTACGTCGAAGCGTGGCAGTCGCCCAGCGGCAGGCTGGTCGCGGGTGACTTCGCGGGCAAGAAGTGGAAGACGTCCTCCTGGGTCGTCGAGGCCCGCACCGGCCACAAGACCGAGGTACGCGGGCAGCAGTTGCTCGCCTGGGTCGGCGACACCTCGCTGATCGCCTGGGACATCGCGAAGGACGGCAAGAACGAGTTCCACCAGCGGCTCGTGAAGGTCACCATCGGCAGCGCCAAGACCGTCCCCCTGAGCGGCTTCCGCATGGGCAACGACGGTGACGCCGGGCGCTGGGAGCCCGTCTTCGCCGAGCGCTGATCAGGCGGCGACGAGCTCCTCGTAGGCCGCCAGCAGTCCGTCGACCGCCTCGCGGCCGGCGGGCCGCAGCGGTGCGCGGACGGGACCCGCGGGCAGGCCCAGTTCATGGAGCAGGGCCTTCGCGGTGACCGCGCCGGGCAGCCCCGCCGACATCATCGACTCGATGAGCGGCGTGGCGCGTTGTTGGAGGCGGGCGGACACGGGGGTGTCGCCCGCCTCGAACGCGTCGAGCACCGCCCGGAGCCGGGAGGGCACGACATTGGCGACCGTGCTGATGTAGCCGGTGCCGCCCACCGCGTACAGCGCCAGATTGTGCTCGTCGCACCCCGCGTAGTACGCCAACTCCGTGCGCGAGAGCACCTTCTGGGCGCCCAGGAAGTCGTAGGAGCAGTCCTTCACCGCCACGATCCGGGGGTGCTCCGCGAGCCGGATCAGCGTCTCCGGTTCGATCCGGGTCCCGGTGCGGCCCGGGATGTCGTACAGCGCGAGGGGCAGTCCGGCAGCGTCCGCGACCTCGCGGAAGTGCGCCTCGACGGCGTCCTGCGGGGGCTTGCTGTAGTACGGCGCGACCACCAGCAGGCCGTCGGCGCCCGCCTTCTCGGCCGCCAGGGCCAGCTCGACGGTGTGCCGGGTGTCGGAGGTGCCCACGCCCGCGACGACCGACCCCCGGTCGCCCACCGCCGCCCGCACGGCCCTGATCAGCTCCGACTTCTCGGCGTCCGTCGTGGTCGGCGACTCGCCCGTCGTACCCGAGAGCACGAGCCCGTCGCACCCCTCGGACACCAGCCGGTCGGCCAGCCGCTGCGCACCGTCGAGGTCCAGCGATCCCGCCTCGGTGAAGGGAGTGATCATGGCGCACAGGGCGCGGCCGAAGGGCGGGGCGGGGGAGGGAGTGGTCGTCATGGAAGTAGTCTCGACAGGTCGACCGTGAAGCTCCACTTAATTTTTCTACGAGGTATTGATAAGTATTGCTGTGGGATGGGAGTCCGTTGGGCCCTTCGCAGGCCCTATGTCCAACTCGGGCGTCATGGGTCACCATGGCCAGGACGGTCATCGTGCCCTGGTCATGGGAGGCGTCATGAAGCTCGGCAAGGCACTCGCCACCGGAGTCGCGCAGGAGCGGCCGCAGACCCGCGAGGAGGAGCCCGAACTCCGGCTTCCCGAGGAGATCGAGGAACTGAAGGCTCCCGAAGAGGCCCCGGTCGCCCGATGAGACTGCGGCTTCCGGAGGAACGCCCGACGGAGCCGCCGACCGGATACAAGATCGCCCACCCGATGCTGTCCCAGGACGGCACCCGGGCAGGCTTCACCGGTGTGTCGCTGGGCGGCGCGCTGCCGTACGGGGTCGTGGCCGACGCCTCCTGTGTCTACGGCCTGCGGCACCGGGCGCCGAGCCGCCGCTGCGACTGCGGCTTCCACTGCGTGCACGACCGTACGGCGGCCGAGGCGCTGCTGTGCACGGCCGGGCACCGGGCGGCCGTACTGCTCGAAGTCACCGTGCTGGGCCGCTACATCCGCTTCGAGCGCGGCTTCCGCTACGCCCGTCAACGGGTGCGCACCGCCACGGCCCCGCCCTGTGCCTGCGGCAGCGTAGCCGCCTCCCTGGCCGACGCCGGCTGGGGCCGCCCCGGCTGGCGCGCGCTCGCCCCTTCCTGCGCGGGCTGCCTGCGCGGCCGTACGTCCGTCCCGCTCGCCGGGTTCGCCCGGCTGGCGGGGGACGGGCTGCGGGTGGCGGCCGGGCCGGGGGCGTCCGCGGCGGCCGCCGACCTCGCCGCGGCCGGTGAGCTCGGCGTGCCCGAACTCACCGCCGAGGCGGCGCTGTTGCAGGCCCGCCTCGACTGGTTCCAGACCCAGCTGGCCCGGCTCGGCGAGCGCGGACCGGGGGGCGGACGGAAGGGATAGCGGGGGCCGCACCGGGTACCCGGGGTGTTCCGAACCGAGAGGAGGCGGAACACCGTGACCGGGTCCATGGTCCCCGAGCGGGTGCGCGACGAGCAGCGCTCGGTGAGCGATCTCGTAGGACAGGCCGGCGAGCAGCTCTCCCGACTCGTGCGGCAGGAGGTCGCCCTCGCCAAGGAGGAACTCGCCGAGAAGGGCCGGCGCGCCGGCCGCGGCGGCGGACTGCTGGGTGCGGCGGGCGCCGTCGCGTACGCAGGCGTGCTGTTCCTGGCCGCGGCGGTCACCGCCGCGCTCTCGCTGACGCTGCCCGTGTGGGCCGCGGCACTCATCGTGACGGGAGTCCTGCTCGCCGTCGCGGGTCTGCTGGCCGCCACCGGCCGTGCCCAGCTGCGCCGCGCCGCGCCTCCCGCACCCAAGGAAGCACTCGGCAGCGTCAGGGCCGATGTCGAGGAGATGAAGGGAAGGGCGCACCGATGACGGACAAGAAGGCGGGGGCTACGGGCGGTGGGGAAGCCGCGAAGAAGGGCTCCGCGAAGGCCGCTGCGGCGGGGAAGGCCGCGGCGGGCAAGGCGAGCGGCGGGGCCAAGGGTCCCGAGGAACTGCGTCGCCAGATCGAGCAGACGCGGGGTGAACTCGGCGACACCGTGGAGGAGTTGGCCGGGAAGGCGGACGTGAAGGGCCGGGCCATGGCCCGTGCCGCCGACCTGAAGGACAAAGCGGGTGCGATGACCGTGCAGCTGCGCAGCAGCGCGGCCCAGGCGGGTCACCTGGTGCAGGAGCGGGCGACCCACGCCGGGCACGTGGTGCAGGACAAGGCCACGCATGCCGGGCACGTCGTGCAGGACCGGGCGACCCAGGCCGGTCACACGGTGCAGGACCGGGCGACCCGGACCGGCCACACCGTCCAGGACCGGGCGACCCACGCGGGCCATGTCGTCGAGCACAGCGTCCCGCGCCCGCTGCGCACCGTCGTCCAGGCCGGCCTGCGGCATCCGCGGCCGGTGCTGATCGCGGGGGCGGTGGTGGGGGCCGTGGTCGTGACCGGGGTGCTGCGGTGCCGGCATCACGGGCACGGCTGAACAGGCGCTTGACCTCAAGTTCGGTTGAGGGCGAAAGGTGATCGGTGGCCGCGCATCGCGGCCACCGATCACCTTTCACCCCTGCCGTCCATGGAGGCCGCCGTGACCCGCCGTACCGACGCCCACCCCGACCCCACCCGCCCCGAGGTGGGTGCCACCTTCTTCAGCACCTGGCGGGTGGGCACACCCCTGCGGCAGAAGCGGACCGTCGAGGCGATCGCGGCCACGTGGGAGCGCCGCCCGTGGCCCGCCGAGGGCCTGCTCGGCTACCACGTCTACGCCGGGCACGACGGCTCCACCCTCCTGCACCACTCGCAGTGGCGCAGCGAACCGGCCTACGAGGGGTTCCTGAAGACCCACAGGCAGGAGCGCGTCGACGAGATCGACACCGCCGTGCCGGGCATCGAGCGGCTGGGGCTCGGCCGCTACCGGCACTACCGCAGCGCCGGCCGGGAGGGTGACACCCGCGTCCCCGGCTGCGTCGTGATCGTCGACATCGAGTTCGAGGGGCCCGACCCCGACCGGCAGCGCGCCTGGGTCGACGCCGTGTTCGAGGCGCTGCAGAGCGAGCCGAACCCCCACCCCGGCGGCATCTCCGCCCACTTCCATCTGAGCACCGACGGCACCCGTGTCCTCAACTACGCCGAGTGGGAGAGCGCGCAGGCCCATGCCGACGCCCTCGCCGCCCCGGGCAGCGGTATCGGCTCGGCGACGGAACTGTGGCACCGCGTGCAGAACTGGCCGGGGCTGACGAAGGGCGGTGCCGTCAGCCGGTACGAGCACGTGCTGGGCCTCATGCCCGCATGACCGGGCTGACCGGCCTGACCGGAGCCTTCACCGACAACTCGCCCCGTCTGGACAAAAAAAGTTTTCGGTGAGACGGTGGACCCATGCTGGACGTCACCGTGATCGAGGACCCCGAGGCCGCAGCCGTCTCCCTGGACCCCATAAGGGCCCGGCTGCTCGCCGAACTGGCGGCCGGCCCCGCGTCGGCCGCCATGCTGGCCGGCAGGGTCGGACTGCCCCGGCAGAAGGTGAACTACCACCTCAAGGCGCTGGAGCGGCACGGACTGGTCGAGCTGGCCGGAGAGCGCCGCAAGGGCAATGTCACCGAGCGGCTCATGCGCGCGACCGCCGCGTCGTACGTCATCTCGCCGCTCGCGCTCGCCGCCGTGCAGCCCGACCCGGACCGCTTCCGTGACCAGCTCTCCGCCCGCTGGCTGCTGGCGCTCGGCGCCCGGCTCGTACGGGACGTCGGTTCGCTGATCACCGGCGCCGCGAAGGCCCGCAAGCGGCTGGCGACGTACGCGCTCGACGGCGAGGTCAGGTTCGCCTCTGCCGCCGAACGGGCGGCGTTCATCGAGGAGTTGACGGTCGGCGTGAGCGCGCTGATCCAGAAGTACGACGCGCCCGACGCCGAGGGCGGCCGCGATCACCGGATCGTCGTCGCCGTACACCCCACGGTCAAGGACCAGCAGCCCACCCAGGAAATCGAGCAGTAGGACGTAGGAGCCCGCCATGTCCAAGGAATTCGAGATCGCCCGCGAGTTCGAGGTCGACGCCACGCCTCAGCAGGTCTGGGAGGCGGTCACCACCGGGACCGGAGGCTATCTCTGGCCGATGGAACCGCCGGAGCCCCGGACCGGCGGCCGGGGGCCCTTCGGGTCGACGGTCACCGCCTGGGACCCGCCGCACCGCTACACCAACCGTGTCGAGGACGTCGACGGCATCGCCGAGCAGACGATGAACCAGCTCGACTACACCATCGAGCCGCGCGACGAGGGCCGGCGCGCCTGGGTGCGGTACGTGCACAGCGGCATCTTCGTCGACGACTGGGACAACCAGTACGACGGCGCCGCCCGGCACACCGACTTCTATCTGCACACCCTGCGCGAGTACCTGGTCCACTTCGCGCCCCGGCCGGCCGCCTTCGCCACGTTCGACGGCCCCGACGCGGCGAAGGCGCCCGACGCCCTCGCCGCCGTCGGGCGGGCACTCGGTGTCGGGGAGGACGTGGCCGCCGGTACGCGCCTGACGGTCCACGGCCCCGACGACTTCGACGCCGTGGTCGACTTCCGCAACCCGTACTTCATCGGGCTGCGCACGGACCGGGGCCTGACCCGCGTCTTCGGACGCAACCACTGGGGCCATCCGGTCGGCATCTCCCTGCACGACTTCACGCCGGGCACCGACATCAAGGAGTGCGAAGCCGCCTGGCAGGGCTGGCTGAACGGCGTGTTCAGCCAGCCCTGACACTCACCCGAGGCTATGGACGGAACCGCAGGACCTGCGGGTCGTGGTCGCTGATCTGGTCGTTGAACTCCGAGTTGACGTGCACGCTGTCGTACTCGAAGTCGCAGGAGTTCCGGATCGACGGGCTGATCAGGATCTGGTCCAGCGTCTGGGCGTTGCCCTGGTAGACGTAGGAGTAACGCTCGCTCTTGGGCAGCGACTTGATCGCCGACCACAGGGCGCCGTCGTCCTCCAGCAGCTTGGCGGTGCCGGAGAACTCGAAGTCGTTGATGTCGCCGAGCGTGACGACGTCCGCGTTCTTCTGGACGGCCAGGATGTCCTTCACGAACGCGTTCACCGCGGTCGCCTGGAGGTGGCGCTGGGTCTCCGAGCTGCGGACCGGCGGCTGGTACTGCGCGTGCAGCGCCTGGTCGCCGCCCTTGGAGGCGAAGTGGTTGGCGATCACGAAGACCGTCCGGCCGCGGAAGGTGAACTCACCGGCCAGCGGCTTGCGGCTGTTCGTCCAGGCCGCGTTCGCCGGGTCGATACGGCCGGGGGAGAGCGTCAGGGCGGCCTTGCCCTTCACCTTGGTCACGCCGACCGCCGTCGTGGCGTCGCCGCCCGCACGGTCGACGAAGGAGACCCGCTCCGGGTTGAACAGGAACGCCTGGCGGATGTTGCCGCCCGGCTCACCGCCGTCGGCCTTGTCGACCGGGTCGATGGAGCGCCAGTCGTACGCCGGGCCGCCCGCCGCGGCGATCGCGTCGATCAGCTTCTTCATCGTCTGGTCGGCTGCGACCGTACCGTCGTTCTTCGCGCCGTTGTTGTCCTGGATCTCCTCCAGGGACACGATGTCGGGCGACTGGAGGTTGTTCACGATCGCGGCGGCGTGCTCGGCGAAGGTGGTGTCGGACGGGTCGAGGTTCTCGACGTTGTACGTCGCGACCGCCAGCTCGCCACGCCCCTGCTTCTGGGTCGTCTCCCGCTTCAGGCCACCGCTCTTGAGGGTGCCCAGCTCGCTCGCGACGAGGGTGTAGCCGCCGAACTGGGTGTAGTCCAGGGGACCGGTGGTGGTGCCGGCGAGGGTGTCACCGACGTTCGCCTTCGGGAAGTCGGCGGCCGCGCCGAGGGACTGGATCTGCAGGCGTCCGGTGTTCTGCGAGTCGTAGGAGCCGTAGACCGTACCGCCCCGCCGACTGGCGTTCTCGCGCGGCTTCACCGTGACCCACAGCTCGTTGAAGCCGTCCGTGCCGGTGACCACCCGGGCGTCGGCGACCCGGACGTTCATGTGCTCCAGGGACTCGTAGTAGTCCAGGGCGTACGCCTTGGGCCTGAGCGTCAGGCCGTTGACCGAGCCGTTCGCGGCGGTGTCGCCGGCCGGAGCGTACGCGGCCGGGACGGACTTGGCGGAGATGACCACGGCCGCCGGGAGGGCGTTGCCGCTGGAGACGACGGTGAACGTCGGCTTGGTGATCTCGGTGATCGACTGGTTGCCGGTGGCGGCGCCGCCCGGGACGTACTCCTGGATCGTGCCCGACACCGTGACCGCGTCGCCGACGGCGACACCCTTCGGCGTGGAGTTGGTGTAGACGAAGATGGCCTCGCTGGTGGCCGGGTTGTCGTCCGCCTGCGGATCCTGGATCCAGAAGCCTCTGGAGGATCCGTAGGTGCGTACGCCGGTGACAATTCCGGCCACGTCCGTGACCTCCTTGCCGGCGTACGGGGATATGCGCGTGCTGCCCTGGACGTCATGGATGCGCACGGAGTCCGCGTGCGCGGGAGCCGTGAGGACGACGGTGGACGCCGCGGAACAGACGGCGGCGACGGTGAGCGCGGCGAGACGCGCGGACTTCTTGCTCGGCAACGGAAATCCCTCCGGGGACGTGAATGAGCGCCGGGACGAGGGTGGTGCGTGGAACGGTGGGTGCAGGCGCGACCGGTGGGGCGGCGGCGACGCGCGTAGAAAATACAGTGAACACATGTCCGCTCGGTTTCTACGCGCGTCAATCTCCTGCCTGGTCAAGCCACTTGTCAAGGTTTCGGCCATGTACAGGGCCCGACGAGGAGATGAACCGGGTGGCATGGGTGGAAATCCGTCTAGGCTGAGCGGTTGAGCCGTGATGCGTACGGCCAAGGGCCGTGTCGCTTACGGCCATGCAGAACGCCCTAGGAGAAACAGCCGATGTCAGACAGCTCCCCCCTGCCGCCGGCGCGGCTGCACCCCGAAGCGGAGCTGGCGCGGGACGCGCTGTCCACGCCGTTGCTTTCCCGGGCCACGCGGCTGGCCCGCTGGGCCGGACCCGACACCCGGGTCGACGCCGGGGGCGGCCTCGTCGACGAGCAGCTGCCGGCCGCAGCCGAGCTGCTCGGGCTGAGCGGGGACGACGCCGCCGCGTACGCGAGCGAGGCCTGGCGGGTGGCCGTGGACGCCGGGCTGGTCGAGATCGTCGACGAGGAGGCGGGCACGGTCACGTCCGGCGCCGACCTCGCGCTGCTGACCGGCGGTTCGCCGCAGGACGTGCTCGGGGTGTGGCTGACGGCGCTGGAGGCGGTGCTCGCCGACGCGAGCGTGCCCGACCTCGACGACCTGGTCGACCTGGTCGACACCGGGGGCGAGATCGACTTCTCCTCGCTCGACTGGGACCCGGAGGCCGAGGCGGAGTTCCTCGACGGAGTGCTCGGCAACCTGTATCTGCTCACGGTCAGCGAGGACGGCCCCGGCGACGGGCCCGTGCCGCTGCCGGCCCTCGCCGCGTCGATGATCGTGCCCAGCGACATGGGCGAGCCCACGAACGACGTGCTGGAGCAGGTCTCCGACGCGATGATGCGCCTCGACGACCAGTTCCGGGTGCTGGAGCCGGTCGGCCTCGTGGAGTACCAGCCGGTGGACGAGGCGCTCATGGCGGATGCCGAGGGCGCCGAGGAGACGGCGGCCCCGGTCGACGACACCGACGTGTCGCGCTACGGCATGGTGCGGCTGACCCCGCTCGGCCTGTTCGGGCTGCGGTCGCGGCTGCTGGAGTCCGGGTTGGACGCCCCCGCGGTCGGGGACCTCGCCGACAAGGGCGCCGACGCGCTGCTCGACGGCACGGCCGTCTTCCCGCAGGCCGCCGCGCATGCCGAGACCGAGCAGTGGCTGGCCCGGCGCGAACCCCTCGCCGCGGCAAGGGAGTTGCTGGCCGCGGCACGGGGCCTGGACACCGGGGCGCCGCTGCGGCGGCTGCGCTGCCAGCAGGCGCTGTCCCTGGTGGGCGCGGAGGCCGAGCCGGCGCTGCGGGAGGTCCTCGACGATCCGGAGCTGGGCGGTCTCGCCCGGGTGTGGCTGACCGAGGCCGGGTTCTCCGGCGTTCCCGCGCCGTCCGAGGATCTGGTGTTCTGGCTGACCGTCGACACGCTTGCCGCGCAACTGGCCGCCGAGGGGAACTCCGAGGAGCTGCGGGCGCTGGTGGAGGGGCTGGCCGCGCAGCACAGCGGTTTCTTCGCGGCGGCGTGGCGGGTGGACCACCCGGCCACGGCGGATGTGCTGGAGGCGATGGGGCGGTTGCATCCGGACAAGAAGATCGCCAAGGAGGCTCGGAAGGCCGCGTTCAAGGCGCGGTCGCAGCAGGGTGGGTGACGGCCGTTTGCGGGTGCGGGTGCGTGGGGGCTGTCGCGCCCACGCGGCGGAGCCGCGAATGACACCGTCCCGCGCCCCTGAGGACGTCGCCGCGCCCGGCGTTGATTCATGGAAGCAGGTGCCCTGAAGACCCCTGGCGTTCAACCGGTGTTCAGACATGGGCGGGACCGTTGCGCCGACCGAAGTCCGCCACCTCCCACGGCACACCCACTGTCACAGGAGACACCATGTCGCTCACCCGCAGGGACTTCGCCAGGAACTCCGCGATCACCGGTGCCGGTGTCGCGCTGGCGGGCAGCACCGGCGTCCTCGCCACGGCGCCGAACGCGCTCGCGTCCACGGAGTCCGAGACCGCGAGCGAGGAGTCCGCGGACGCCCACGGCGGGGGTGTCGGGTACGGACCGCTGATCCCGGACCCCGAGGGCATCCTCGCGCTGCCCGCCGGGTTCAGGTACCGCGTCATCACCCACAGCGGGAAGACCAGGCTGGAGTCGGGCGAGTTCACCCCGTCCAACCACGACGGCACGGCCGCCTTCGACGGCCCGCGCGGCACCACCCTCCTGGTCAACAACCACGAGCTGAAGGGCCCGCGCGCCAACTGGGAGCACCCCGTCCCGCTCACCGAGGGCCTCGTCTACGACCCCGCCGCGGCCGGCGGCTGCACGGTCGTCGAGGTCCGCCCCGACGGCCAGGTCGCCGAGTGGGTCGGCATCGCCGGCACCTCCACCAACTGCGCGGGCGGCAGCACCCCCTGGGGCACCTGGCTCACCTGCGAGGAGAACTCCGACAAGGCCGGCACCAACGGCATGACCAAGGACCACGGCTACGTCTTCGAGGTCGACCCCGGCGACCGGCGCGCCAACAGGAACCCCAAGCCGCTGAAGTTCTTCGGCCGCTACGACCACGAGGCCGTCGTCATCGACCCCAGGCGCGGCCACGCCTACCTCACCGAGGACGCCGCCGCGCCCAACGGCCTGCTCTTCCGCTGGACCCCGCCGAAGGGCTTCGCGTACGGCCGCGGCAGGTTCCGCGCGCTGGCCGACGACGCCGGTGTCCTCCAGGCACCCAAGTGCTTCGACTCCGGCGGCAAGTTCGTCGACGACCTCTCCCGCGCCACGAGGATCGGCACGGTGTACGGCGTCGACTGGGTGGACGTCCCCGACCGCGACGCGCGGACCACCCCCGTCCGCAAGCAGTTCGCCGACGGTGAGATCACCCGTGCCCGCAAGCTGGAGGGCATGTGGTGGGGCGACGGCGGCACCTACATCGTCTCCTCCTACGCCCGCGAGGAGAGCCCCGGCCGGCACGACGGCCAGGTCTGGTTCTACGACCCCAAGCGCCGCACCCTCACCCTGAAGGTCCTCCTCGGCGTCAACCCCGACCCGTCCAAGGACGGCGCCTTCGACGGCCCCGACAACATCACCGTCTCCCCGTACGGCGGCCTGGTCATCGCCGAGGACGGTGAGGGCGTCCAGCACCTGTTCGGCGCCACCGACAGCGGCCGTACGTACCCCATCGCCCGCAACGAACTCAACATCGGCACCGAGGACGAGCCCGAGTACAGCGAGTTCACCGGCGTCACCTTCTCCTGCGACGGCCGGACGCTGTACGCCAACATCCAGACGCCCGGAATCATGCTCGCCATCACCGGCCCCTGGAAGCGTCAGAAGCGCGGGTAATTAATTCGCTCGCCCGTCTCGCGGCCGCCCTCTTAGAGTGATGAACGTCCAGGTGCGAAGGCAGGACCTACTTCCACTCCAAATGGGGAGGCCGCGGGTTCGAATCCCGCCACCGGTACCACGTGCCGGTGTAGCTCAGCGGCAGAGCACCTGATGTCGGTTCCGCCGGCCTGAACTCTGGACACCACAACTTCATGCACCTCCCGGTGCGTTCACTGATCTCGGGGAGGCGCAGCTCATGGTGGGTGCCCGGTGCGCAGGCAGCGGATACTTCGGGAACTGGTGGGGGCTGGACCCTCGTGCGGGTTCGAATCCCGTCATCGACCCAGAGTCGATGTGGCGGAACGGAAGACGCGCCAGTTTATAGTCACCGCAGCCGACTTCGAACTCGGTCACCCTCCATTTGCTGCGCCTCCCTCCGAAACAACAATGAATTCGGGGGAATTCACCATGGCGCGATTCAACAAGAGGGCGGCGCGGGCGCAGCCCACCTCGCGTGTCACCTCCACCGGACGCGTACTGCGGTCGTACGAGGGCGGCCGAGGCCGTGAGCGGGACACGCGCTCCGAGCTCTTCCTGCTGTCGGTCGCCAACTTCGTCTCGCAGCGGACCTTCTACGAGAGCGGCGCCGACCGTGACGACCGGTTCGCACGCCTCGTCCGGCAGCTCGCTGTCGAGGACCCCGCGTGGACGGCCGGCCTGCTCGGCTGGCTGCGCGGCGAGGGAAACCTCCGTACGGCCTCGATCGTGGGCGCCGCCGAGTACGTGAAGGCCCGCCTCGACGCGGGCGCCACCGACGGCCCGGCCAACCGGCAGGTCATCGCCTCCGTGCTGCGGCGCCCGGACGAGCCCGGCGAACTGCTCGCGTACTGGACGGCTACGTACGGCCGCAATGTCCCCAAGCCCGTCAAGCGTGGTGTCGCCGACGCCGTACAGCGTCTCTACAGCGGCAAGTCGCTGCTGAAGTACGACACCGCGACCAAGGGCTACCGGTTCGGCGACATCCTCAACCTGGTGCACGCGGCGCCCGACGCGGACAAGCCGTGGCAGGGCGAGCTGTTCCGGTACGCGCTCGACCGCCGGCACAACCCCGACACCGCCGTGCCGCCCGCGTCGAGCACCGTGCTCACCGCGCACCGCGAGCTGATGGCGCTGCCGGTCGAGCAGCGGCGTGCCGTCGTCACGTCCGAGGGCGGTGCCGATCGGCTCGCCGCGGCCGGGATGACGTGGGAGGCGCTGGCCGGCTGGCTGCAGGGCCCGATGGACAAGGCGGCCTGGGAGGCCGTGATCCCGTCCATGGGCGCCATGGCTCTGGTCCGCAACCTGCGGAACTTCGACCAGGCCGGTGTCGGTGACGAGGTCGCGGCCCGGGTCGCGGCGCGCATCAGCGACCCGGCGGAGGTCGCGCGGTCGCGGCAGTTCCCCTTCCGGTACCTGGCCGCGTACCAGCACGCGCCCTCGCTGCGCTGGGCGTACCCGCTGGAGCAGGCGCTCGGCCACTCGCTGGCCAACGTGCCCGCGCTGCCCGGCCGGACGCTGGTCCTCGTCGACCGTTCGGGCTCGATGTGGGCGCGGCTGTCGGACCGCTCGCAGCTCAACCGGGCGGACGCGGCGGCGATCTTCGGCACGGCGCTGGCGCTGCGGGCCGAGGACGCGGACCTCGTCGAGTTCGGTACCACCAGCCGGCGGCTGAAGTTCCGCAAGGGGGAGTCGGTGCTGAAGATCCTTGGCCGCTTCGGTGACCTGGGCGGCACGGACACCACCTCGGCGGTCCGTGCGCACTATCGGGGACAGGACCGGGTGCTGATCGTCACCGACGAGCAGTACACGTTCAACCGGCACGGCGACCCGACCCAGCAGGTCCCCGACCAGGTGCCGGTCTACACCTGGAACCTCGCCGGCTACCGCGCGGGCCACGGCCCGTCGGGCAGGGCGAACAGGCACACCTTCGGGGGCCTGTCGGACGCGGCTTTCCGCATGGTGCCGCTGCTGGAGAGCGCTCGGGACGCCGACTGGCCGTGGGCGGCCTGAGGCACCGGCCCTGAGCGTGGCCCGCACTTCACGGGGGTGCGGGCCACACCCTTGTCCGGACCCCGGATTGACATCTAACATTTCAGTTCGTGGAGGCGATACGACCCGTAGGCCGGACCCTGCTCAGGGACCGGGCGTACGAAGCGATCCGGGACGCCATCGTGGCCGGGGAGATCGAGCCCGGCGCGGTGGTGCGGGACGCCGATCTCGCGGAGCGGCTCGGGCTGTCCCGGGCGCCGGTGCGTGAGGCGTTCTCGCGGCTCGTGGACGAGGGACTGCTGGAGAGCAAGCCCCAGAGCTACACCCGGGTGACACCGGTCGTGGCCGCCGACGTCCGGGACGCCGCCGCCGTGGTCGGCGCCATGCACGAGCTGGTGACGAGGGTCGCCGTACCCCGGCTGATGGCCGCGGACGTGGAGATCATGCGCACCGCCAACGAACGCTTCGCCACCGCCGTCGCGGCCGGTGAGGTGGACCTCGCCCTGCGGGCCGACGACGAGCTGCACGACGTACTGGTGCGGGTGAGCGGCAACCGCGCCGCCACCGCCACCGTCGCCCGCTACACCCCGCTCATCCGCCGCCTGGAGCGCCGGCGCTTCGGAGAGGGCGGGACCTGCCGTTCGGCCGGGCTGCACGAGCGGTTGATCGAGGCGTGCGCCGCCGGTGACGTGGACGCGGCGGTCCGGGTCACGGCGGAGATCTGGCGCACCCTCGCCGACCTGGCCGACTCCGATGACGCCGACGCTGACTGACGTAGACACCGACCGACGCCGACACCGACGCCGCTGCCTCTGGAGGCGCCCCATGTCCCTCTCCTCCTACGAGCGTTACCCCCTCCTCTTCGGCCCGTCACCCGTGCACCCGCTGGAGCGCCTGACCGCCCACCTCGGAGGCGCCTCCCTCTGGGCCAAGCGGGAGGACTGCAACTCCGGGATCGCCTACGGCGGCAACAAGACCCGCAAGCTGGAGTACCTCGTCGCCGACGCGCTCGCGCAGGGCTGCGACACGCTCGTCTCGATCGGTGGCGTGCAGTCCAACCACACCCGCCAGGTCGCCGCCGTCGCCGCCCGGGCCGGGCTCAAGTGCGTGCTGATCCAGGAGAGTTGGGTGGACTGGCCCGACTCCGTGTACGACAAGGTCGGCAACATCCTCGTCAGCCGCCTCGCCGGAGCCGACGTTCGCCTCGTGCGGGCCGGGTTCGGGATCGGCTTCAAGGAGAGCTGGGAGCAGGCGCTCAGGGAGGTGGAGGAGTCGGGCGGCAAGCCGTACGCCATCCCGGCCGGGGCGTCCGACCATCCGCTCGGCGGGCTCGGCTTCGCCGGGTGGGCGTACGAAGTCGCCGAGCAGGAGCGGGAGTCGGGGGTCTTCTTCGACACGGTGATCGTGTGCTCGGTGACCGGCTCCACCCAGGCCGGCATGGTCGCCGGCTTCGCCGCGATCGAGGAGGCGGGCGGCCGGCCGCGGCGTGTCATCGGCATCGACGCCTCCGCGAAGCCGGCCGAGACCCGGACCCAGGTCGCCCGCATCGCCCACAACACCGGTCAACTCATCGGTCTCAAGCGCGAGTTGACGGAAGCCGACGTCGAGCTCGACGAGCGGTACCACGGGGGCACATACGGCATCCCGGACGAGCCGACGCTGAAGGCCATGCGGCTCGCGGCCGGCACGGAGGGCATGGTCACCGATCCCGTGTACGAGGGGAAGTCGATGGCGGGGATGATCGACCTGGTCGAGCGCGGGGAGATCGGCCGCGACTCCACGGTGCTGTACGCCCACCTGGGCGGGCAGCCGGCGCTGAACGCGTACAGCGCGCTGTTCTGAGCGGCGGGGCGCTGGGCTGCATCGACATGCGGCTCCGCCGCGGGGCGCGACCAGCCACAACGGCGCCGCTGACAACCGACGACCCTTGCGCGGCCCTTCGAGCGGAGCGCTACAGTGCACAGCGTGTGGGCGGACGATCAGCAGCGGGAGCCGGGTGTCGAGCAGCCTGACGGCACCCGCCGCCGGGCCACGATCCACGATGTCGCGAAGCTGGCCGGAGTGTCACGGCAGACGGTCTCCCGCGCGGTCAACGACAAGGGTGAGATCGACCCGGCCACGAAGGAACGGGTGCTGGAGGCGGCTCGGCTGCTGGACTACCGGCCGAGCCGGTTCGCGCGCGGCATGGTGCGCAAGGGTGCCGTGACGACGGGGCTGGTGATCCCGGATCTGATGAACCCCTTCTTCCCCGAGGTGGCCGCCGGTGTCCTGGAGGCGGCCGAGCAGCGGGGCTGGCAGGTGGTGATGTGGGACTCGCGCATCGACGAGGCCCGGGAGCGGGACGCGCTCGACGTCCTGTCGCATCAGGCCGACGCGATCGTGGGTTACTTCAAGAGCCCGGACGACGTGCTGGCCCGGCATCTCGGCGGCGTACCGCTGGTGCTGCTGGAGCGTGGCCCGCAGCAGACCCGTTTCGCGGCCGTGGGGATCGACGCCGCCGCCGGTGTCGCAGAGGGCATGGCCCACCTGGTGGGCGCGGGGCACCGCAGGATCGGCATGCTGGACGGTGTGCACGGCCCCGGCCCGCGCCGTGCGGCCTTCCTGGAGCAGGCCCGGCGGCACGGCCTGCCGGTCGACGACAGCTGGATCGCGCTGTGCGCCGAGCACAGCGTGGCCGGGGGAGAGGCCGGGATGGAGCGACTGCTGGACGCCCGGCCCGACGTCACCGCCGTCTTCGGCTTCAACGACCTGATCGCGGTCGGCGCCATGCGCGCCGCCCGGCGCCGGGGCCGGCGGGTGCCGGAGGATCTGGCCGTCCTGGGCTTCGACGGGCTGTCGCTGGGAGAGCTGGTGGAGCCCGCGCTGTCCACCCTGCACATCGACAAGCGGCGACTGGGACGGCTGGCCGTCGACCAGGTGGCCCGCCTGAGGTCGGGTGCGGAGCCGCTGCGGGGTGCCGAGGCGTGGGTGGTCCCCGAACTGGTGGTGCGAGCCTCCACCTGACGGCCACGCCGCCGGGGCGACGGCGCCCAGACCTCGCACGAAGCCGGTGCCGGTGGGCCGGGTCACGGGCGACGTGCCGCCGGGATCGCGCCACGCACAGGCGGGTCGTACCGACCCCAGCCACCCCTGCGGCATCACCAACCGCACATCGATCGGTGTGCGGCAGGGGCCGCGTCATCGCTGCCGGTCTCGACTGCGGTCCGGCGTCCGTGATGGCTCGGGTGCTGTCGGGGCCGTCTCGACATGTAGTCGGTGGGCCTCGGGGGAGGCCGGGGTCGTCTCGACGTGCGGTCGGTGCCCAGGAGTCTCAGGCGGAGCCGAGGGCGCCTTGGCGTGTAGCCGGTGACGCCCCACGCGCAGCCGGGAGCGCGCGCCGGCGCGGTCGGCATCGCCTCGACGCCCAGCCGGAAACACTCCACCGCATACCCGGAAATGCCCCGACACCTGGCCGGAAATCCCTCAACACATCAGCCGTGCCCATCCCTTGACACTGCTTTTCGGCCGCCTCGATACTCGACGGCAACGTTCACGTGAACGCTCACGGACCCCAGATTCTCCCCACAGCAATCTCCCCACAGCGCGATGCCGAGCCGCTGGGACGAAGTGGTCGACATCGTTGTCATACGCACGTCCGGAAAGCGAGTGCGCCCCCCATGGAACACCGAACCATGTCCCGCAGACGATTTCTGGGGGCCTCGCTGGGCGGCGCGGGTGCCGCCCTGCTGGGCCTGTCGGGATGCGGAGCCCCCAGCGGATCGGCCTCCGCGGGCACCAACCACCTCAGCCTCTGGTACTGGAAGGGCGCGCTCAGCGACGAACTGCTCGCCACCGCCAAGCGCGGCGTCCCCGGGGTACCGGGGCTGAGGGTGCGGGGTTCGCAGATCCCCGACGGCGAAATCGACTCCAAGGTCCGCACCAGCCTCGCCGCCCGCGCCTACGTTCCGGACATCACCGTCGCGAACTCCGACAACCTCGCCACGTTCTTCCCCGACGAGGACGAGTTCCTCGACCTCAGGACGCTCGGCGCGGAGTCCGTCCGCGACCGGTACCTCGACTGGAAGTGGAAGAGCTGCTTCACCCCGTCGGGCCGGATGATCGGCTTCCCCCTCGACGCCGGCCCCACCGCGCTCTACTACCGCAGGGACCTCTTCCAGCAGGCCGGACTGGCCTACGAACCGGCGGACGTCGCCGAGGAGATCCCCACCTGGGAGAAGTTCATCGCGGCCGGGAAGACGCTGCGCGCGAAGGCGCCCGGCAAGCCGTACCTGGTGAGCAACATCGGCAACGTCTTCCAGCAGGTCCTGCTCCAGAGCCCCCAGCAGTTCGTGGACAAGGACAACCGCTTCATCGGCGACCAGGAACACGTCAAGCGCGGCTGGGACCTCTCCGTGGAGATCCTCCGCCAGCGGCTCAGCGGCAGGATCACGGACGGGACGCCCGACTTCAACGCGGCCATGAGCGGCGGCCGGGTCGCCACGATGACCACCGCGGTGTGGGCCATCAACGGCCTGAAGGACTCCGCGCCGAAGACCTCCGGGACCTGGCGCCTGACCACCATGCCGGACGGCCCGGCCAACTACGGCGGCTCGTACATGACCCTGACCCGCTACTGCCGGGACCCCGAGGCGGCGTTCGCCTTCCTCAAGTGGCTGCTCAGCCCGGAGAACCAGCTCAAGAGCTACCAGGAGATCTCCCTGTTCCCCACCACTCCGGCCGCCTATGCCGACCCGGCGATGCACAAGCCGGACCCCTTCTTCGGCGGTCAGCAGCCCATCGACGTCTTCGGCCCGGCCGCCGAGAAGGCCCCGGTCAACTACTTCAGCCCGTACGAGGAGACCGCCAACACCCCGTTCTTCCAGGAGCTGACCAACGTGGAAATGCTCGGCAAGGACCCCGACCGGGCCTGGCGGGACGCGGTGAACACCGCTGAGACCACGTTGTCCCGACTGGGGGTGAGCTGACATGGCCACGGTCCTCGACCCGGCGGGCGCGCCGCCCGCCGACGAACGGCGCCCTGTCCGCCGTACACGGTCCAACGCCCCGGGCGGACGCAGACGTCACCTCCCGCCCCTCCTTGCCATCTCGCCGTTCTACGTGCTGTTCGCCGTCTTCGGTACCTTCCCGGTGCTCTACTCCCTCTATCTGTCCTTCCAGGACTGGGACGGCATCGGCGACATGCGTTTCGTCGGACTCCAGCAGTACGGCTGGCTGCTGCAGGACCCGGTGTTCTGGCATTCGGTGCTCAACACCTTCGAGATCTGGTTCCTGTCCACGGTGCCGATGCTGTTCCTCGCCCTGGTGCTGGCCTTCCTGCTGCACTCGCAGGTCCGTTTCAGCGGTGCGATGCGGGTCGCCTACTTCATCCCCAACGTCACCTCGATGGTCGCCATGACTGTCGTCTTCGGCTCGGTCTTCGCCCAGTCGGGCCTCGCCAACTCGGCGCTCAGGGCGATCGGGGTGGACGGGATCGGCTGGCTGTCCTCCGAGTGGGGCATCAAGTCGTCCGTCTCCCTCATGATCATCTGGCGGTGGGTCGGCTACAACGCCCTGATCTTCCTGGCCGGCCTCCAGGCCATCCCCACCGAGCACTTCGAGGCCGCCCGGGTCGACGGCGCGAACAGCTGGCAGACCCTCTTCCGGGTCGTGCTGCCGCAACTGCGGCCGGTGGTCCTCTTCGCGGCCGTCACCTCCACCATCAACGGCCTGCAGATCTTCACCGAGTCCCAGGTGCTCTTCCAGTCGACCGACGTCGGAACCACGGGCGGACCCGGCCAGGAAGGCATGACCATCGTGCTCTATCTGTGGCAGAAGGCCTTCAAGGAGCACCAGTTCGGCTACGGCGCCGCGATGGGCTGGCTCCTCTTCGCGATCATCGCCGTCTTCACGATCATCAACTGGCGGCTGGTCTCCGGATCCGACCGCGACGACCGCCGCCCCGGCCTCGCCGGGCTGCTGCGCCGCAAGGGGGCTCGCGATGGCCGCTGATCACGACGGGACGACCGCCACCAGGGTGGCAGGCGACAGGACGTCCGACGGCAGGACGTCCGGCGGCAGGACGGCCGGGAGCGCGGGGCTGGCCATCGGCTCCGGCAGCCGGCTCACCCGGATATGCGTCCGGGCAGCGCTGCTCCTGGGCGTGCTGATCTCGCTGTTCCCCTTCTACTGGCTGGTGGTGATGGCCTCCGGCACCACCCAGGACATCTACAGCTACCCGCCCAAACTCGTGCCGGGCCCGCATCTCCTGGACAACATGGGTCGGGTGCTCGACACCATCGACTTCTTCGGCTCCCTCTGGAACACGATCGCCGTGTCCGTGGTCGGGACCGCGCTGGTGCTGTTCTTCGACTCGCTGGCCGCGTTCGCCTTCGCCAAGTACGAGTTCCCGGGCAAGAAGTTCCTCTTCGGCACGCTCCTGGTCACCTACATGATCCCCGCGCAGCTCTCGCTGGTGCCGCAGTTCGTCACCATGGCCGAGTTCGGCTGGGCCGGATCGCTGAAGGCTCTGATCATCCCGGGCGCGGCCAACGCCTTCGGCATCTTCTGGATGCGTCAGTACGCCCAGAACTCGCTGCCGGACGAGCTGTTGGACGCGGGGCGGATCGACGGCGCGGGCTTCTTCCGCCTCTACTGGCAGGTCGCGCTGCCGCTGTTCCGGCCGGCCCTCGCCTTCCTCGGCATCTTCACCTTCATCGGCCTCTGGAACGACTACATCTGGCCGCTGGTCGTCATGATCAACCCGGACAAGGTCACCCTCCAGGTCGCCCTGGCGAACCTCAACGTGCTGTACAACGCCGACTACGCGCTCGTGATGGCCGGGGCGTTGATGAGTGTGATCCCGCTGATCATCGTGTTCCTGATCGGGGCGCGGCACTTCCTGCGGGATCTGGCGGCGGGGGCCACCAAGATGTGACCGGGGAGGCCCGAGCCCCATCCCGGCTTCCGGTCGCGCCGGGCGCCCCCTTCGGCCGGGGGCGCCCTGGACGTCGTACGGCTGTCTACAGCGCCTGGGCCGCCGGCTTCACCATCCCCCTCACCGTGCGGGACTTGACGAAGTCGCCCATGGCCGTCATCTCCCACTCACCGGAGAACTGCTTGATCAACTTGGCCATCATCACGCCGGTCTGCGCCTCGGCGCTGGTGAGGTCGAAGCGGACCAGTTCCTCGCCGGAGGCGGCGTCGATCAGTCGGCAGTAGGCCTTGGCGACCTCGGTGAACTTCTGGCCGGAGAACGAGTTGACCGTGAAGACGAGGCCGGTGACCTCCTGGGGCAGGCGCCCGAGGTCGACGGTGATGACCTCGTCGTCCCCGCCGCCCTCACCCGTGAGGTTGTCGCCGGAGTGGCGGATGGCGCCCTGCACGATCTGGAGCTTGCCGAAGTAGCAGCTGTCGATGTGGTTGCGCTGCGGGCCGTACGCGATGACCGAGGCGTCCAGGTCGATGTCCTTGCCGCGGTACGCCGGCTCCCAGCCGAGGCCCATCTTGACCTGGGAGAGCAGGGGGCGGCCGCCCTTGACGAGGGAGACGGTCTGGTTCTTCTGCAGGCTGACGCGGCCCTTGTCGAGGTTGATCTTTCCGGCGCCGGGCGCGGGCGCGGGTGGGGCGGGCGGGGCCGGGGGAGCGGCGGGGGCCTGCGGCGCCGGGGGAGTGGACATCGGCGGGGCCGGCGGGGCGGCCGGGGGCTGCATGGCGGGCTGCGGCGGGGCCACGGGGGCGGCCGGGGCCGGCTCCTCGACCGTGACGCCGAAGTCGGTGGCGATGCCGGCCAGCCCGTTGGCGTAGCCCTGGCCGACCGCGCGGGCCTTCCAGGCGCCGCCCCGCAGATAGACCTCGACGATCACCAGTGCCGTCTCGGTACCGAGCTGCGGGGGTGTGAACGTGGCCAGGACGCTGTTGTCGTCCGCGTTGCGGATGGTGGCCGTCGGTTCGATGCCCTGGAAGGTCTGGCCGGCGGCGTCCGGGCTGGCGGTGACGACGATCTTCTCGATGCCGGGGGGAACGGCCGACGTGTCGACGGTGATCGCGTCGGGGCTGGTGCCACCGCCTGAGCGGTACGTCACGCCGGGGCCCTGGGGCTGGTTGTAGAAGATGAAGTCGTCGTCGGAGCGCACCTTGCCGTCGGCGGTGAGCAGCAGGCCCGATACGTCGAGCCGCACGGGGGCGGCGACGTCCACCGTCACGCGCGCAGCGGAGAGAGGGATGTTCGAGCCGGGGGTCATAGCTGTCATGCCGGGTGAACGAGCGGGGGCGTTTTACCGTTCCCTTACCCGAGACCGTTCGGGTCAGCGCCGGTTTCGGGGGTGATCGCGGGCCGTGCGCTCGTTGCCGTGCTTGTAGTTCCCGGTCCAGCGGGCCATGACCAGCTGGGGGTCGGACGACTCGACTTCGGCGAGGAACTGGGCGGCGCGGGAGCCCTGGAGGGTGGTGGCGGGGCGGCCGTGGTGGGTGATGTGGACGGTGCCGTTGGCGTGGTCCTGGTAGGTGAATCCGTGGGGTCGGGGCATGTCCGGGATCGTAGGTGGAGGGGAGCGGGAGCCCCCAACGGTTTTCGAGACCTCTCGGAGATCGGGCGGGATCTCCGCTCCCACGCCGGTCAGAGCAGCGGAAGCGGGCCGCCGCAGTCGCAGCCATGCACGCCGTGCCTTCTACCTGCCCCAGGCGCTCGGTCGTGTCCGCTCAGCCGCCAGTCACAGCGGGAACGATCACGGCGACGACAGCCGACAGCAGCCCTCCTACGGCTAGCCTCGCGCTTTCACGAGGTGGGCTGTCCAAGAGTTGATCAGAAACACGGAAAGTGCCCTTGACCTGCAACGATAGGACTTGCTGAGGGTCCTGTT
>NZ_JBHVGZ010000005.1:295459-317408 GCF_042800355.1 Streptomyces sp. NPDC057623 | reverse complement strand
GGTCCCCGAGTGTCGTTCCGGTGCCGTGTGCCTCTACGGCGTCCACGTCCGCGCCGGTCAGCCCGGCACTCGCCAACGCCCGCCGGATCACCCGCTGCTGGGAGGGGCCGTTGGGTGCGGTCAGGCCGTTGGAGGCGCCGTCCTGGTTGACGGCCGAACCCCGCACCACACCCAGGATCCGACGCCCGTTGCGCACCGCGTCCGACAGTCGCTCCAGCACCAGCACACCGGCGCCCTCGGCCCACCCGGTGCCGTCGGCCGCCCCCGCGAACGCCTTGCAGCGGCCGTCGGGAGACAGACCGCGTTGCCGGGAGAAGCCCACGAAGGCGTCCGGCGTGGTCATCACCGTCACACCACCGGCGAGGGCGAGGGAGGACTCGCCCGAGCGCAGCGACTGTGCGGCCCAGTGCAGGGCGACCAGGGAGGAGGAGCAGGCCGTGTCGAGTGTGACCGCCGGGCCCTCCAGGCCCAGGAAGTACGAGACCCGGCCCGACAGCACGCTCTCGGCGCCGCCCGTCAGAAGGTAGGCCTCGACACCTTCCGCGGTGTGTGCCGCGCCCGGCGCGTAGTCCTGGTGCATGGCGCCGGTGAAGACGCCGACGGGTTGTTCGCGCAGGGCGGCGGGGTCGATGGCGGCCCGTTCCAGGGCCTCCCAGGAGATCTCCAGCATCAGCCGCTGCTGCGGGTCCATCGCGAGCGCCTCACGTGGCGAGATGCCGAAGAAGGCCGCGTCGAACCGGTCGGCGTCGCGCAGGAACCCGCCCTCGCGGGTGTGGCTGGTGCCGGGGCGGTCAGGGTCCGGGTGGAACAGGGTGTCGAGGTTCCAGCCCCGGTCCTTGGGGAACTCCGTGACGGCGTCGGACTCGTCGGCGAGCAGACGCCACAGCTCCTCGGGCGAGGACACGTCACCGGGGTAGCGGCAGGCCATGCCCACGATCGCGATCGGCTCGGCAGGCTGTGCGGCGCGCAGGACCGGCTGCCGGCGCTCCTCACCGGTCCCGTACAGCTCTCGGTGGAGCCGGCGCCCGAGGGCCCGCGGGGTCGGGTGGTCGAACGCCGAGGTGGGCGGCAGCCGTAGACCGGTCGCCTCGGACAGCAGGTTGCGCAGCTGTACGGCGTTGGCGGAGGTGAAGCCGAGTTCCCGGAAGGCACGGTCGGACGCGATCGTGTCCGTCGGCACGGCGAGCAGTTCCGCGGCCTTTTCCCGGACCAGGTCGACCAGGTGTCGTTCCCGGTCCCGCTCGGGCAGGCGGCCCCAGTCACCGTGGGCCGCTGTGGGGGCCTCGGTGCCGTGAGCCGTCGGCGTCGGCGTAGAGCCCGGGCGGTCCATGTGGGTGTCGTCGAGGACGGAGGCGAGTTCGGTGTCGTAGTCGGACGTGCTCCGCACCATGCTCAGCTGTGGGTGGTCCACGGTGAGCGCGGCGTCGAAGGCGGCGAGTTCGCGACGGCGGTCCGGTGCGGAGAGGACTTCGTCCGCGTCCCAGCCCAGGGAATGAGCCGGGACGCCGAGGGCCCGCAGATGGTGGGCGAAGGCGTCGAGGAACGCGGCGTACGCGGCGGTGTGCGGGTCCTCCCGGCCGGTGACGGCCGCGGTGGAGGAACACAGCACGAAGCAGGACGGGGCTGAGGCGTGTGTCAGCTCGTGGAGGTTGCGCAGTCCGGTGATCAGAGGTGCGAGCATGTCCGGGCGGGCTTCGGGACCGGCTCCGTACACCACCGCCCGGATCGGGCCGGGGGCCTTCGCCAGGGCCGTCCGCAGCCCGGCGCGGTCGGCGAGATCGCACTCGGTGAGCACCACGTTCGCGCCGGCCGCCACGAGCCGGTCACGGCACTCGGCGGCCAGAGCGCCGTCGCCGGGGGCGGCGATCAGCAGCAGTCGGCCGACGCCGTAGGTGTCGACCAGGTGCTGGGCGAGGGCCGAGCCGCGCGGTGCCCCCGCCCCGGTGACGACGACCGTACCGTCACTGTCGGCGTCGGCGAACGCGGTGGCCGCGTCCCGCGCGGGGTCCATGGCGACGCGGACCAGACGGGGCAGCAGGACGCGGCCGGACCGTACGGCGAAGTGGGACTCCTCGGTGGCCAGGGCGGCCAGCAGGGCCTCGGCGCAAGGACCTTCGTCGAGATCGGCGACCACCAGTCGCCCGGTGTGCGTGTTGCCCAGAGACCTCAGCAGTCCCCACAACGGGGCTCGTTCCGGCGCGTCCGCCCGGTCCTCGGGGCCGGTGACCACGGCGTTGCGCGTCGTCACCAGCAGGCGGGAGCCCGCCAGACGGCCGTCGGCCAGGCAGTTCTCCGCCCAGGCGGCGCAGCGGTCCACGCCCGCCCGGACCAGCTCGGCGTCGGTGGCCCCGGCCGGTGCGGCGAGGACGGTCACCTGGGGCACGGGTTCGCCGGCCGCCAGTCCGGCGCTCAGGGCACCCGGGTCGGCGTAGGCGCGGACCTCGGCTCCGGCGGCCTCCAGGTCCTCGGCCAGGGCGGCGGTCTCCTCGCCGACCACGGCCCACACGGCGGAGCCAGACGGAGCGGGGGCCGCCGGCCGGGGCACCCAGTCGACGCGGCGCAGCGACTCCTGGTCGGTGTCCCCGACGGCCCGCAGCCGGGCGGGCACGTCGAGCAGTTGCAGCCGGGTGACCTTGCCCGAGGCGGTCCTCGGGACATCGCCTATCTCGTACAGCTCGGCGGGCACCTTGAAGGACGACATGCGCTCCCGGCACACCGCGAGCGCCTGAGCCGGGTCGAACCCCTCGGGGCCGGGCACCACGAAGGCGACCGGTACCTCGCCGAGGACCTCGTGCGGGCGGCCGGCGACGGCGGCGTCGGCCACGCCGGGCACCGTCTTCAGGACGTCCTCCACCTCGACCGGGTGGATGTTCTCGCCCGCGCGGATGACGAGTTCCTTGATCCGCCCGGTGACCGTGAAGTACCCGGCGTCGTCGCGGCGGGCGAGGTCGCCGGTGCGGTACCAGCCGTCCTTCATCGCCTCGGCCGTGGCCTCCGGCTGGTTGTAGTAGCCGGCCATGACGCTCGGCCCGCGCACCCAGACCTCGCCCTCCGCGCCGTCGGGCACGTCCCTACCGGTCTCGGGGTCGACGAGGCGGACACCGAGGCCGACCACGGGCAGGCCGCAGGAGCCCTCGACCCGGGTCCCGGTGGGCCAGTTGACGGTGATCGAGCCGCAGGTCTCGGTGCTGCCGTAGGCGTCGATGAGGGGCGCGCCGAACACCTCCTCGACGGAGTTGCGCAGCGCGGCCGTGGTGATGGCGCCGCCGACCAGGCCGATGCGCAGGCCCGACGGCGTGAAGTCGCGCGAGCGGGCCTCGCGGACGAGGTGGTGGTACATCGTGGGGACACCGGCGACGACGGTGAAGTCCTCGTTCTCCCAGATGTCCAGGACGTCCTGCGGGGAGAGGCCGTCCACGATCCGGGCGCCGGCGCCGACGGCCGTCACCGACAGGACGCAGGCGATGTGGGAGAGGCTGTGGAACAGCGGCAGCGGCCACAGCACCCGGTCCTCGGGCGACAGTTCGAGCACCGGCGCGTAGCAGGCCGCCACCGACCACAGGCAGTTGCGGGTGGTGGACAGCACGCCCTTCGGGCGGCCCGTGGTGCCGGACGTGTAGAGCATCCAGGCGATCTCGTCCAGGCCGAGGTTGTCGTACGCCGGCGCGGTGGGTTCCGAGGCCGCCAGCGACTCGTACGCCAGGAAGCCCGCCGGCACCGGGTCGTCGCCGACCACGAGGACGGTCAGCGGGGGCAGCGACGGCTGCAAGCGGCGTACCTGGTCGAGGTGGTAGGCATCGGTGACGAGGACCCTGGCGCCGCTGTCCTGGAGCAGGTACGCGAGTTCCGCGTCGGTGGAGCGCGGGTTGAGGGGGACGCCGATCGCGCCGGAGCGGGCGATGGCGAAGTAGCTCTCCACCATCTCCACCCGGTTGCCGAGCAGCATGGCCGCGCGGTCACCGGGATGCACCCGCAGGTCCGAGAGGTGTCCGGCGAGCCGCCGGGAACGGGTTTCGAGAGCCTCGTAGCTGAGTGAACGACGGTCGTCGCGGAACGCTACGTTCCGGCCATGTCGTTCGCTCTGCGTCCGAAGGAGATCGTGCAGTGGGCGCACCAAATCCGCACGCAACATCCCCGTTCACCCCCGTGTTCGATGGCATTGCTGCGATCAACGATGCTGGTAGGCGCTCTGACGGCGAAACCCCTATTGACCCCTAGGTGAAGGTTTCTTGATCACTAAGGGGGTGGGGTCCGGTGGTCCGGCCGGACACGTGACAGGCTGACGACGACGGACTTCAGCCAATTTCGTCACCGTGTGTGTACAGGGGGGGCGGGGGGCGGGTGTCCGGGCGGGCGGCCGCCTGGGAGGCTCGGCTTGAGTCTCCCCCTGGGGGAGACATGAAGGTGGAGGCATGGACGGCACCACGCTCTACCCGATCGGGGAACTGGCCCGGCGGACCGGGCTCACGGTCAAGGCGATCCGGTTCTACTCCGACCGGGGAATCGTGGTGCCGACCGACCGCAGCCCGGCGGGCTACCGGCTGTACGGGGTCGACGCGATCGCGCGTCTGGAGCTTGTGCGGACCCTGCGCGATCTCGGGGTCGACCTGGCGACGGTGCGCAAGGTCGTCCAGCGTGAGCTCTCGCTCGCCGAGGTCGCCCGTGCGCACGCGGAAGCCCTGGCGGTACAGATCCGCACCCTGCGTCTGAGGCGCGCGGTGCTGACAGCGGTGGCCGAACGCAACCCCACCCCGGAGGAGATGGACCTCATGCACCAACTGGCTCAGCTGTCGGAGCGGGAACGCCGGCGTCTGATCGACGACTTCCTGGACGCCACGTTCGGGGGCGTCGGTGACATCGACTCCGATCTCTCGGCGATCAGCCGCACGATGACCCCCGAGCTGCCGGACAACCCCAGCACCGAGCAGGTCCGGGCGTGGGTGGAGCTGGCCGAGCTGTCCCAGGACCCCGAATTCCGTGCTGTCGTGAGGCGGTTGGCCGAGGACCAGGCGGCCGAGCGCGAGGCCGGCACCACCGGGCCGCAGCCCGACCTCGGGTCACTCGTGCGCGCCGAGGTCGCCCCGGCTCTGGAGGCCGGGATCGACCCGGCCTCACCCAAGGCCGACGCGGTCGTCACCGCGCTCACCGCGCACTACGCCCGCCTCCTCGGCCGCCCCGGCGACCCGCAGCTCCGCCGCCGGCTCCTGGGCCGCCTGGAGGCCGCCAACGACCCGCGCCGCGAGCGCTACTTCACCCTGCTCGCCGTGATCAACGACTGGTCGGTACCGGAGAGCCTCACGGCGGTGCTCGACTGGTCCATCCAGGCGGTGGGAACGCGGATCGGTTGACTCCCTGACGGGGGCCTGCCGCGGGGTGGTCGTGCAACCCTCGGTCGCAGGGGTCTGCGCGGGGCGGCCTTGGAGTCGTCGGGCGGCAGGGCCTGCGGGGGTGGTTTCTGGGGTTGCCGGGCGGCGTGGCTGGCCTGCGGTGGTCCTGGGGTTGCCGGGTCGCTGGGCTGCTCGCGGTGGTCCGGGAGTTGTCGGGCGGTAGGGCTGTCCCGGTGGTCCTGGCGCGGTCGGGTGGCAGGGTTGCCCCAGTGGTCCTGGTGCCGTCGGGCCGCAGGGCCGGCCGGTGGGCCCGAGGGGTTCGGTGGTGGCATGGCTTTGCCCCCGGCGTTCTGGAACCGTCGGGGGCGTGGGCCGGAGGGCTCAGGTGTCTCTCGGCATGGTGGCCAGCGCCTCCTTCACCTCCGTCTCGGCGACGCCGGTCACCAGTTCCGCGCCACGGGGGCCGTCCAGTACGAAGGCGAGGCCGTCGGTGGCCTTCTTGTCCAGCCTCATCAGGGCGATCAGCTCGGGCAGGGCCACACCCGAGGGCAGCGCGGTCGGGAGGCCGTAGTGCCGGACGACGTCCAGATGCTCGGTGACCCGGGCCTCAGGGATGCGCCCGAGCATGCCCGCCAGCCGGCCGGCGAACACCGTGCCGATGGCCACGCCCTCGCCGTGCCGCAGAGCGAAGTCCGTCGCCCGCTCCAGCGCGTGCCCCAGCGTGTGCCCGTAGTTGAGCAGATGCCGCAGCCCGGAGTCCCGTTCGTCCGCCGCGACGACCTCCGCCTTGCGCCGTACGCTCGCCGCGATCTGCTCGGCCAGGCCGAGCCCGCGCAGGTCGCCCGCCCCGATGAAGTGGCAGCGGGCGATCTCTCCGAAGCCGTTGGTCAGCTCCCGGGGCGGCAGCGTGGCCAGGTAGTCGGTGTCGCACAACACGGCCTTCGGCTGCCAGTAGGCACCCACGAGGTTCTTGCCCTCGGGCAGGTTCACCGCCGTCTTGCCTCCCACGCTGGCGTCGACCTGCGCGAGCAGCGTGGTGGGCAGATGGACCACCGCCACCCCCCGGTGATACAGCGCGGCGGCCAGACCCACCGTGTCCGTGGTGGTCCCACCGCCGCAGGCGACCACCACATCCGCCCGGGTGAGTCCGAAATCGGCGAACCGGCGGCAGTGGTCCTCCACGGCCGACAACGACTTGCCGTGCTCGCCGTCCCGCGCCGGCAGGAAGAGCGACGGCACCCCCGGGTCGGGCGTCCACTCACGTGGACGGGCCGAGACGACCGCCGCCCGCCGGGCCCCGAGCCGCGCGACCACCTCCGGCAGCGCGTCCCGCACGCCGGGGCCGATGTGGACGTCGTACGTCCGGTCGCCCAGCGCCACCTCGACGACATGCCGGGCCGGACTCACGCCGTCGCCTCCAGCAGCCAGTCGAGCAGTGCGGCCGGGCTGTCCAGGGCCGCGTCGGGCCGGGCGTCGAGCAGCGGCGCGGGATCGCTCTCGCCCCACAGCGCGGCGACGGCCAGCACCTGGGCGGAGCGCGCGCTGGCGAGGTCGGTCACCGCGTCGCCGATCATCACCGCCTCGTCCGGCCGCGCGCCCAGCAGGTCCAGGGCACGCAGGACGATGTCCGGCGCCGGCTTGGGGTGGTCCACCTCGTCCGAACCGATCACATGGTCGAACAGCGGGAGCACCCCGAGACCCTCCAGCAGGGAACGCGCGCGCGGACCGCTCTTGCCGGTGGCGACGGCACACCCGATGCCCCGCTCCCGCAGCGCTTCCAGCACCTGCGTCACCCCGTCGAAGAGCCGGACACGAGGGGCGAGCCGGTAGCTCTCCCGGACGAACGGGCCCTCCATCTCCAGCGGCAGGCCCATGATCTCCATGATGTCGGGGAAGTAGCGGCCGAGGTGCCGGCTGTACTCCTCGAACGGCGGCTCCCCCTCGCCCACGACCTCCCGGTAGGCCAGCGCGAACGCCTCGCGCATCACGCCGAAGCTGTCCACGAGCACCCCGTCGAGATCGAACACGACGGCCCGCAGCTTGATGTCCGGCACGGCGTGAGCGCCGTCCTCGACCATCAGTTCCCTGTCCACGCGGGCTCCTCCTCGGAGTTCCGCGCGCCGGCCGACGCCTTCCGCGCGGAGTCATAGATGAGTTCGATGGCGCCGATGGTCGTGCGCGCGGCGGCGACCGCCCTGCCCCGCTGCGCGGGATCGGCGACCAGCGCGGCGAGAGCGGCCACCTGACGGTCGTACTCCGTCCCCGGCGGCTCCTCGTCCAGCGGCACGCGCACGACGTCGCCGTCGCGATGCAGCGTCAGCGAGGCCGCGCCCTCACGGTTGGGGCTGAAGCCGAACGTGCACCGCAGTACCGCGGTGCCGGCGGTGCCGTGTATCTCCACCACCGTGGTGTCGTACCTGGCGTGCGAGGCCCAGCTCGCCCGCACCGCCACCGAGACGCCGCTGTCGGTGACCAGCAGCGCGCGTGCGGTGTCCTCCACGTCCCGTGCGCCCGGGTCCGCCGGGCGCGCCTGCTCCTCGCGCCACACCGCCCGCGAGTCGCCGTGCCGGACGAAGTCGTGGCCGAGTACGGCGGCCACCTGGTCGATGCGCACGGGCCCGAGCAGGGGCAGGGCGGTGTCCAGCAGATGCCAGCCGAGGTCCACCAGGGCCCCGCCGCCGGCCGCTTGCCGCCGGGTGAACCAGTCCGTGCCCGGAACGCCCCGGGAACGGACCCAGGCCAGTTCGACGTGGCGGATCCGGCCCAGCGTCGGCAGCAGCTCTTCCAGGGCCCGGACGTCGGCGCGATAGCGGGCGGCGCTCCCGGCCACGAGCACCGCGCCGCCGGCCGCCTCCGCCGCGGCCAGGTCGTCCGCCTCGGCCGTACTGAGGCAGACCGGCTTCTCCAGGAAGACCGGGATGCCGCGGCGCAGCAGGCCGCACGCGACCGGGGCGTGGGCGTGGTTGGGCACGGCGACCACGGCCAGGTCGGCCAGGTCCGGGGTGAGGTCGTCGGGTGACGACAGCGGCCGTGCGTTCCCGGCCTGGGTCGCGCACGACGCGCGGGCGACCGGATCCGGGTCGACCACAGCGGTGACCGTGATGCCGGGATGGCCGACGAGGCGGGGCAGCCAGATGGTCCGGGCCGCCCAGCCCAGTCCGACCACGGCGACGCGCAGGGTCATGACCGTCCCAGCACGTCGGCCACCACGTCGGCGATCGCGTGCATCTGCTCCTCGGTGCCCAGCAGGGTGCGGTGGTGCAACCAGACGCAGTCCCGGGTGAGCGCCTCGCTGTTCGGGCAACGCCGTGCGATGTCCTCGACCCCTTCCTCGGGAGCGGCCATCTCCCAGAAGGCCGCCGTGCGGTACACCGCCCGGAACGCGGCGAACGCGGGCAGGCCCCGCTCGATCAGGGTGTCGACCACGGCGTTGCGCCGTTCCTCGGTGATGCCGGGGATCCGGAACATCGCCATGTAGTGCGGGTTGCGCGTGCAGCGTGCGTCGCCGCCCTGCGGCTCCACGCCCGGGATGCCGGACAGCAGTTCGGCGAGCAGGGGCCAGCGCTGCTCACGGGTCTCGATCTGGCTGTCGAGCCGGGCCAGTTGGGCCCGCAGCACACTGGCGGAGAACTCGTTCATCCGGAAGTTGGAGCCCGAGGTGCGGTGCAGATACGAGCGGTCCGTGCGGGGCCGGCCGCAGCTGTGCCGCAGGAAGGCGAGTTCGTACTGCTCGGCCTCGGGGAAGGTGACCGCGCCGCCCTCGCCGGCGGTCATCAGCTTGCCGTTCTGGAAGCTGAAGGCCGCCACGGAGCCCAGATCGCCCACCCTGCGGCCACGCCACTCGGCACCGTGCGCGTGCGCGGCGTCCTGGAGCAGGCCGACCCCGGAGTCGGCGGACAGCTTCTCCAGCGCGTCCATGTCGGCCACCACCCCGGCCATGTGCACCGGCATGATCGCCCGGGTGCGGTCGGTGACGGCCGCCTCCGTCGCCTGTACGTCGATGCAGTACGTGGTGGGGTCCACGTCCACGGGTACCGCGACGGCACCCAGGCGCTGCGCGGCCTGGGAGGAGGAGATGAAGGTGAACGCGGGCACGATCACTTCCGTCCCCGGCCCCACGCCCATCACCTGGAGGGCGAGTTCCAGGGCATGGGTGCCGCTCGTGACCGCGAGGGCGTGCGGCGCACCGTGATAAGCGGCGAATTCCTCTTCGAAAAGTTCGACCTCCTGGCCGCCGATACGCCACCACTGGCCCTGCTCCAGGGCGCGAATGAGACCGGTCTTTTCTGCATCGTCGTACTGAGGCCATTCCGGGAAATTCAGGTTCCGCTGCACGGTGTCAGTCATGCGGTCATGGTTCACGCGGCCGAATGGCTCCACAACCCCTCAAGCAACCCCCTAATCACCCCTACCTCTCGAACGTGCACGTCGGAGCAGCATTCTGGCATTGCGCGGCCCCGACGCGGCTGGCTAGCATCATGAGTCACTTACCGCTCGAAAAGCATCGAGGTCAGTCTTGAGTGAGCTCCTGTTGTTGAACGGGCCGAACCTTGGAATACTTGGGCGCCGCGAGCCCGAGATATACGGCAGCGAAACTCTTGCGGATATCGAGCAGGCTGTTGCCGAAGAGGTCGCGGAATTCGGCTGGAAGGTCGTGTCCCGGCAGCACGACTGCGAGGGGGAGATGGTCCGGACCGTCCAGGACAGCTATCACGTGGTCGGCGCCATCCTCAATCCGGGCGCCCTCATGATGGCCGGCTGGAGTCTGCGCGACGCGCTCGCCAACTTCCCGCGCCCCTGGATCGAGGTGCACCTGTCGAACGTCTGGGCCCGTGAGCAGTTCCGGCACCAGTCGATCCTCGGCTCCCTGGCCGACGGGGTGATCTTCGGGCTGGGGGCGCAGGGTTACCGGCTCGCCGCCCGGGGCCTCGCCCACCGCACCGGGGCGGCCACCCCGTGAGCGCCGGATCCGCCCAGGGCCGCCCGCCCGGCCCGCGGGGAAGCGGCTCGGACGGGACCGGTCCGGACGTCCTCGTCGTCGGATACGGACCGGTCGGACAGGTGCTGTCGCTCCTCCTGGCCCGGCAGGGCTGGCAGGTGACGGTCGTCGAACGGTGGGAGAGCCCCTACGGGCTGCCCCGGGCGACCGTCTTCGACGGCGAGACCGCCCGCACCCTCGCGGCCCTGGGCCTCGCCCCCGCGTTCGCCGAGATCGGCGAGCCGGTGGACGCCTACGACTGGCGCAACTCCGAGGGCACCCGGCTCGTCCGCATCGACTTCGAGGCCGTCGGCGCCCAGGGCTGGCCGGATGCCACGACGTTCCACCAGCCCGCGCTGGAAGCCGCGTTGACCGACCGGGCCGCACACGTCGACGACCTGCGCGTGCTGCGCGGCCACACAGCCGTCGCGGTGCGCGACGACGGCGAGCAGGTCACCCTGACCACGCGCACCGCGAACGGCGAGGAACGGACCCTCACCGCCTCCTGGCTCGTCGGCTGCGACGGTGCCAACAGCTTCGTCCGCGAGGCCATGGCCGTCGGCGTCACCGATCTCGGCTTCTCCTTCGACTGGCTGCTGTGCGACGTCCTCATGGACGAGCCGCGTGTGTTCACCCCGGCCAACACGCAGATCTGCGACCCGGCCCGGCCGACCACGGCCGTGGGCAGCGGACCCGGGCGCCGGCGCTGGGAGTTCATGCGGCTCCCGCACGAGACCCGCGCCGAGCTCGACACCACCGAGACCGCCTGGCGGCTGCTCGAACGCGTCGACGTGAACCCGAAGAACGCCACCCTCGCCCGGCACGCCGTCTACACCTTCCGCGCGGCCCTGGCCGACCGCTGGCGGAACGGCCGCCTGCTGCTCGCCGGGGACGCCGCCCACTCGATGCCACCGTTCGCCGGTGCCGGTATGTGCTCCGGTATCCGTGACGCGCTCAACCTGGCGTGGAAGCTCGACCTCGTCCTGAAGGGCCGCTGCACGCCGGACCTGCTCGACACCTACGACGTCGAGCGCCGCTCCCATGTGCGCCGTACCGTCGAGATGTCCGTTCAGCTGGGGAAGATCATCTGTGTCACCGACGCGGAGGAGGCGGCCCGCCGGGACACGGCCCTCACCTCGGGCCGCACCCCCGGCCGCCCCGTGGTCCACGCCCTGCGGGACGGGTTCCTGCACCGCACGGTCGGCATGGTCGCCGCACCGCCCACGGGGTCGCTGATCCCCCAGGGCAGGGTGGCCAGGAACGGCGTGAGCGGCCTCTTCGACGAGGTCGTGGGCACCGGGTTCGTCCTCCTCGGCACCGAGGACCCGGCCACCGCCCTGACGGATGCTCAGCGGGCCCTGCTGGAGGGACTCGGCACCCACCTGGTCCACCTGGTGCCCGCCGGCGACCCGGACCCCGCGCCCGGAGCGACCGTCGACCTGGACGACGTCTATCTGCCGTTCTGCGCCTCGGCCCGGGCCAGGTTCCTCCTCGTACGCCCGGACTACCACATCTTCGGCGTGGCCCGCGGAACCCGTGAACTCGGCCAGCTGCTGGAGCAGTTGGGGCGGCAGCTCACCGACGAGGAGGCCGGCCATCCTGCTCGGCGTTGACATCGGCGGCACGAAGGTCGCCCTCCGCGCCGAGGCTCCCGACGGCCGGGCGCACGAGACCACGTTCACCTGGCCCGCCGCAGGCACGCACGCGGCCGACCTCGCGGCCCTGCGCACTCACGCCGAGGCGGTCACGGCCGGTGCCGGACGGGCGCCCACGGCGGTCGGTGTCGCCGTGCCCGCGACGGTGGACGGCGACGGCCGTGTCACCGCCTGGCCGACCCGGCCGCACTGGACCGGCCTCGACCTGGCGGCGGCACTACACGGGATCTTCCCCGCCGCCGAGGTGTGCTGGGCCGACGACGCCGATCTCGCCGCACTCGCGGAGGCGCGGGCGGCGGACTGCGCCGACCTGGTCTACGCGGGAGTGGGCACCGGCATCGGCGGCGGCATCGTCCTGGACGGGCGGATGCTGCCCGGCCCCGGGCGCGGGTCCTGCGAGCTGGGCCACCTGATCGTCGACCGCGACGGCGTGCTCTGCGACTGCGGGCGCCGCGGCTGCGTCCAGGCCGAGGCGTCGGGACCGGCCACCCTGCGCAGGGCGGCGGCCGCGCGCGGCGCTCAGGTGGCCTTCGCGGACCTGCGCGACGGCTTCGCCGAGGGCGCGGCCTGGGCCGTCGGGGCCGTCGACGCCGGGTGCGACGCGCTCGCCGCCGCCCTCGTCGGCGTGGCGGAACTGGTGCGCCCCACGGCCCTCGTCGTCGGCGGCGGCTTCGCCACGGGCATCCCCGGCTACGTGGAGCGGGTCGCCGCACACGCCGCCCGGCTCGCCAGGCCGGGTCATCCGGTGGCACCGGTGCGTCCGGCCCTGCTGGGCGGGCGGTCCTCGCTGTACGGGGCGGTCCTGGCGGCGCGGGACGGACTCGGCGGGGTCCGGCAGCGGCGTCGGTGACGCCCCGGCCGGACCCCTCGGGTCCGGATCAGACCAGCCGTACGGTCTGGCCGTACTCCAGTCGCGGCAGCCGCGAGGACCACGCGTCCTCGGCGGGCTTGCCGATGTTGACCACGAGGATGGAGCGCCAGCGGCCGTCCGGGAAGAACTCCCCGTCCACGCCCTTGGCGTCGAAGCCCTTCATCGGGCCGGCGGCGAGTCCGGCCGCCCGGACCGCCAGCAGGAAGTAGGCGGCCTGAAGCGCCGAGTTGAACGTCGCGTTGTCCTCACGCAGCTCCGGATTGGCCTCGAAGGCCTCCTTCAGCCCCGGGAAGACGGGAAACAGCGTGGGGACGTGCTCGGTGAACTCGCTGTCCAGCGCCAGGACGGCGACGACGGGGGCCGAGGCGGTCTTCGGCCGGTTCGGCGGGTTCAGCAGCGGAAGCAGTCGCTCCTTGGCCTCCGGCGTACGCACGTACAGGATGCGCAGCGGGTTCACGTTGCTCGCGGTCGGCGCCCACTTGAAGAGCTCGAAGATCGCACGCAGCTGGTCGTCGCCGACCGGCTCGTCGGTGAACTTGTAGGCGGTGCGCGCCTCGGTGAACAGCAGTTCCTGTGCTTCGGGGGAGAGCGCGTAGAGGTCCTTCAGCTCGGCGGGCACTGCGGTGTCGGTCGACATCTGCGATCCGTTTCTGTAGCGGGGGGACGGGTGCGGGGAGTGGTGGTCGGACGGGTGGTCGGCGCCGGGGGACGTCACTGCGCCGGCGCCGGAGCCGCGGTCGGTCTTCCGGCGGCGCGGTCGAGTCCGAAGAACTCGCGGTAGAAGTCCAGTTGATGGGCCAGCATGGGGGACCCGTGGTGCACGGTGTGGCCGCGCTCGGCGGCGGCCCGCAGCAGCGCCGTCTCCTCGGGCCGCATGATGATGTCCGCCACCATGGCGCCGGGCGGCAGAGCGGCCACGTCGAAGGGCAGCGGGTCCTCGGGGGACAGGCCGAGCGGTGTGGCGTTCACCGCGAGGTCCGCCTCGGCGAGCCGGGGCGTGGCGCTCCCGGAGATCCGGCCCGGCCAGTGCGCCGTCAGCCGGGGGACCAGCGCGGCGAGTGCGGCCTCGTCGGGGTCGCACAGCCGCAGGTGCGCCACGCCCGCCGCGAGCAGGGACACGGCCACGGCGCTGCCCGCGCCGCCCGCACCGACCAGGGTCACCTGCCGGCCGGCCGGTTCGAACCCACGGGCACGCAGGCCCCGGACGAAGCCCGCGCCGTCGAAGTTGTCGGCGGACCAGCGGCCGTCGGGCTCGCGGCGCAGCGCGTTGGCGCTGCCGGACAGGGTGACCGCCTCGCTCACCGAGTCGGCGTACCGGCACACGTCCCTCTTGTGCGGGACGGTGACCAGCAGCCCGTCCAGGTTGCCGACCCGCTGCAGGCCGCGGACGATCTCGCCGAGGTCCCCGGGTTCGGCCAGCACCGGGAACAGCACGGCGTCCAGGGCGAGTTCGGCGAAGAGCGGGTTGAGCAGCGCGGGCGCCCGCACCTGGGAGACCGGACAGCCGAGCACGGCGTAGAGCCTGGTCGAGCCGCCGATGACCGGCACCGGCGGCGGCGACGGAACCGTCACTCCGTGCCCTCCCCCGCCGAACGGGTGGCTCCCGCGGTCGAGGGCTCGCCGCGCCGCGATCCGGCCCGGCGCGCCAGCCGGTCGGCGATGGCACCGGTCACCTCACCGGGCCGGTCGACGAGATAGAAGTGGCCGCCCGGATAGGTGACGGAGTCGAACGCGGCGGTGGTGTGCTCGCGCCAGGCCTCGACGTCGGCGGTGGTGACCTTGGGGTCGTCCACGCCGTTGAGCGCGGTCACCGGGCAGCTCAGCGGCGGCCCCGGCCGGTACCGGTAGTTCTCCACGAGTTCGTAGTCGGCGCGGAGCACGGGGAGCGCCAGCTCCACCAGGTCCTCGTTGTCGAAGACACGCGGGTCGGTTCCGCCCAGCCGGCGCAGCTGCTGGATCAGGACCGGGTCGGCCGGGCGCTCGGTGAACTCGCGCCGGTGCCGGGAGGGTGCGCCGCGGCCCGACACCAGCAGGGCCACCGGCGCCCGGCCCCGGGCCTCCAGCCGCCGGGCCACCTCGAAACCGACCATGGCCCCCAGACTGTGCCCGAACACCGCGAGATCGCGGTCCGCCCACGGCAGCAGCTCGTCGACGAGGGCGTCGGCGAGCTCCGTCAGGCTCTCCATCGGCGGCTCCCGACGGCGTTCGAGCCGCCCCGGGTACTGCACGGCGAGTACGTCGACCCGCGGGCTCAGCGTCCTGGCAACCCCGCTGTAGAACGCCGCCGAGCCGCCCGCGTGCGGCAGGCACACAAGCCGGACCGGCGCGTCGGGCGCGGGCGCGTAGCGGCGTATCCACGGCGAGCTGGGAGAGGTGCGGGGCCCGGCCATGCCGCTCCTTGAGTCGTCGGTCACGAGGCCGCCCTCTGTCCGCAACAGGTCACGTGTTTCCTCCCCCTAGGCCGTCTCGAGCTGGCACGGCAGATCCTGACGACGCTTCACCTTGAGCTTGCGGAACACACGGGTGAGGTGCTGCTCCACCGTACTGGTCGTGATGAACAACTGATCGGCGATCTCCTGGTTGGTGTAGCCCTCGCCGGCCAGTGAGGCGACGCGCTGCTCCTGCTCGGAGAGCGCGGACATGGTCCGCCGGTCGTCCTTGACGGGCGGCGTCGCGCGCCCGTCGGCGGGCTTGTAGGCGATCTCCTCGCACAGTGCCTCCGCACCGCACGCCTTCGCCATGTGCCACGCCTTGCGCGCGACCCGTCGGGCCGTACGGTGATCGCCCGCCTCCTTGTGGGCGAGACACAGGTCGGCCAGCGCGAGCGCGAGCCCGAACCTGTCGCCGCACTCCTTGAAGACCTCCACGGCCTCGCTCAGCAGCCGGGGCCGTTCGGCACCCGCCGCTCCGGCGGCCATGAGCCGCAGACTGAGCCCCCGTGCCCGCGAGCCGCCGGCGGGCAGCCTGCTGAGTTCGTCCCGGAGCAGCAGCCGGGCCTGGTCCTGCTTGCCGAGGGCCAGCCACGCCTCCGCGGCGCCGGTGCGCCAGGGGACCGGGCCCGTGCCCTGGACGGCCCACTTGTGCATGAGCTTGCCGCAGGACAGGAAGTCCGCCAGCGCGGACTGGGCCTGACCGGTCGCCAGCCTGTGGTGGCCACGCGCGTAGAGGTAGTGCAGTCCGTAGCGGCTCTGGAGCATCGTCTCGGAAGGAGGCTGGGCGAGATGGGCCGCGGCCCGGTCCAGCCGGCCCATCCGGACGTTCGCCAGGACCAGACAGCCCTTCAGCAACCCCAGTGCCGTACCCCAGCTGCCGGCCGGCATCCGTCCCAGGGCCTCCTCGGCCCGTTCGGCGGCGGCCTGCAACTCGCCGCCGCGCAGCAGGATCTCCGCCTGGACGGCGGTGAACACCGCGAGCCAGGTGGCGCTGCCACGGGTGCGCGCGTCGTCCAGCAGCCGCACGCACCAGTCCGCCGCCTCCTCCAGCTGGTCCGTGTACACCAGGCAGAGCAGGGCCAGCAGCGCGACCTCCCCGCTCCACAGCGAGTCGGTGTCGGGCCGGGCGGTGTTGAGGGCCTGCTCCGCGCGGTCTCGGATGGTGGCGGCGTGCCCCCGGATCAGCGCGTCGGCCAGCTCCGCGGCGGCCGTCTGCGGATTCGGCCGCGGCGCATCGCCGCCCGTCCCGAGGCCGCGCGCCGTGGGCCGGCGTTCCCCGGAGTACGCGGGGTACATCGACGTCAGCCAGAAGCGCAGGTCCTGCAAGGCGGACGCCTCGTGGCCGTGCCGTGCCGTCCTGCGGTCGCGGACCTCGGACAGGACCCGGCTCGCGGTACCCAGGTCGCCGTGCCAGGCCAGGGCCCACACCAGGTCCGCCAGATCCTGCGTGCCGAGGTGTCCGGCCGCGGCGTCGGCCGTCAGGGACGCGAGGTGGGGGACCGCGGAGGCCGGCTCCACCTGCCACTTCAGCCGGCTGATCCGGGCCCGTACCGCCGCGCTCAGGGGCGGGGACGCGCAGGTCTGCTCGGCGAGTTCCAGATGGGCCACGGCCTCTCGGATGCGGTTGGCGCGCAGGCAGTGCAGCGCCGCGTCCCGCAGGACGTCCCCGGCCCACGGCGACCCTGTGGACTCGGCGTTCAGCAGCTGCCCGGCCACCTCGACCGTCGGTGCCTTCTCGCGGTACAGCAACTCGGCGGCGCGGCCGTGGAGTTCCGCGCGCTCCTGGGCCGGCATGGCGTCCAGCACGTCGGCCGCCGCCATGGCGTGGCGGAACGCCCTGGCGTCGAGCAGCCCGGCGCTGTCGAGGGAGCGCAGCACGCGGTCCGCCTCGGCGGCCGCGACGCCCGCCAGCCGGGCCAGGGCCGGTGCCGGGGCGCCGTCTCCGAGCACCGCGAGGGCGCGTACGACGGCGATGGCGGTGGGCTCGCAGTGGAACAGGCTGCTCAGCAGGGCCCTTCCGTAGCCCTGGGGGAAGGGTCCGAGCCCGGCCCGGTGATCACCGATCAGGTTCTGCAGGACGAGCGGGTTGCCGCCGCTGACCGAGGAAAACCGGTGGGCGAACTCCTTCGCGAACCTGCCGCCGAGTTCCTGGGAGATCAGCCGAGAGGTGCCCTCAGGGGTCAGCGGTCCGAGTTCGATCCGGTGCAGGTTGGGCTGCTGGAGCAGCTCGGAGCGCAGCAGGGCACTGGTGGGCCGCCTGCCGACGTCGTCCGTGAGCGCGACCAGCGAGCACGAGTCCCGCAGCCGGGGCAGGAGGTAGAGCAGACCGCACAGCGAGTGGGTGTCGACGTGGTGGAGGTTGTCGATGCCGATCACCAGCCGGCTGTGCTCGGTCAGGTCGACCAGGAGCCGGAAGATCCTCTGCAGCGCGCCGAACGTCTCGACCGAGAAGGATCCCGCCGCGGGGTCCGACCTCGCCTCGCGCAGCGTCATGGCGGTGAGGACGTCGTCCAGCTCGTCCCGGACGGAGTTGGGCACCTGGGTGGTCTGGAAGAACTGCCGCAGGACACCGAAGGGCAACTGCCGTTCCTGGCGAGAGGCGGACGCCCGCAGGACCAGGGTGCGCGGATCGTCGATGGACTCGAGGAAACCGTGCAGGAGCCTGCTCTTGCCCACCGCCAAAGGACCGTGGACCACGGCGACACGGCCCCTCCCCGCGGCCGTGTCGGTGAGCAGCCGGCGCAGCGTGGCTATGGAATCCTCACGCTCGACCAACAGGCCCAGTTCACCGGGTGTCCGACTGTTGAGGGCAAGGGCGGACGGCTGCTGTGTCGAAATGGTTTGCACATCAAGGGTTGTCGCCTTCATGCAGCTCCTAGAAGCGCGCCGTCGGAGTCTCCTCGAACTTCGACGCTACCTGACCGGGGGTCTGGTTCCAGTCAGCAACATCACGTTGTCCGGCCGGAGTTGATGTGCGCTGAGTGTCATGCACAAAGAGATCGCGCATGCTCAAAAAGGTGCACTCGGTGCGAAAATGAACCCTCCGGCGAGCCGTGCGGCTGCGTTGTGTGATGACGCTCTCACTCTGTGGTGACGACCTTCGGTCAATTCGATGCGTTGTGGAATTTGATGTTCCTGCAAAGGTTTCCGGAATCCCGTATTCCCTTGGGCGGGCCGGGGATTGCACCCCGGAAATATCCGGCGGGGATCAGTACGACGTGCTTTTGCGGGCACCGCGGTCAATTCCTTGCACAGTGCGCGGGTCACGTGCGGGAAGGAATCGCTTTCTGTCCGGTCAGCCGGACTTCCGGCTCCCGGCTGCCGCGAACAGCGCGACCGCCAGCACGAGCAGCGCGACGCTCGCGTAGAGCCCGTAGCCGTCGAGGAAGCCGATCCGCTGGACGAGACCCCAGTCCCAGTCGGTGAACTCGGTCAGCAGACCCGCGACGCCCTGCGCCAGGGCGATGACTCCGAGGAACTCCAGCAACTGCTTCATGCCACGACTCTCGCCCCGCGGGCCCCCGCGCGCATCGGTCGTGGGGCGTGCCACGGCCGACGGAAGTCCACGTTCCGGGTGGCCCGCCGCGCCGAAAGTGTGCGATGGCGCGACTTTGGTCGGCGATCGTGTCGCAGGAGGCGCGCCGGAGGCCCCCGCTGCGTAGATTTGTCGATCGTGAGTGGTGACAAGTCGGAGCACGCACCGCAGGCGTTCACGGTGCGGCGCTGGCTGCTGCCCTCGGCCCTGGTGAAGGAGTTCGACCTCGAACCCGGCCGCTCCGGGCGGCCCCGGCGTACCGCGCGGGACTGGGTGGTCGACTTCTTCTGCTTCCTTCTGGCGGTGTTCATCGGTCTGCTGACCGCGGACACGGTGGCGAAGGAGAGCATCCCGGCCGGCGTCGCCGCCGTCGACCAGGTCCTCGGCGCGCTCGCCTGTGCCGCGGTGTGGCTGCGGCGCCGCTGGCCGGTCGGGCTCGCCATCGCCATGGTCCCGGTCTGCTTCGTGTCGAGCACGGCGGGCGGCGCGGGCGTGGTCGTCTTCTTCACCCTCGCCGTCCACCGGCCCTTCCGGTACGTGGCCTGGGTGGGCGGGGCGTCCCTGGCGCTGACCCCGCTGTACTTCTGGCTGCGTCCCGACCCCGACATCTCCTACGGCTGGGCGCTCCTCTTCGCCGCGCTGCTGTCCGGCACGACCGTCGGCTGGGGCATGTTCGTACGGTCCAAGCGGCAGCTCATGCTGAGTCTGCGCGACCGCGCCCGGCGCGCCGAGACGGAAGCGCGGCTGCGTGCCGAGCAGGCCCAGCGCCTCGCCCGCGAGGCCATCGCCCGGGAGATGCACGACGTCCTCGCCCACCGGCTGACACTGCTCAGCGTGCACGCGGGCGCACTGGAGTTCCGGCCCGACGCGCCCCGCGCCGAGATCGCGCGGGCGGCGGGCGTGATCCGGGAGAGCGCCCACGAGGCCCTCCAGGATCTGCGGGAGATCATCGGCGTGCTGCGGGCGGGCGAGTCCGACGACGCCGGCCGCCCCCAGCCGACCCTCGCGGCGCTGGAGGCACTGGTCACGGAGTCCCGCGAGGCCGGCATGAAGGTCATCCTCGACCAGCGCGTCACCGACCCCGCCGCCGTCCCGGCCTCCGTCGGCCGCACCGCCTACCGCATCGTCCAGGAGGGCCTCACCAACGCCCGCAAACACGCGCCCGGCACAGAGGTCACGGTGACGGTGACGGGTGCTCCGGGCGAGGGCCTGTCCGTGTCGGTGCGCAATCCCGCGCCCGAGGGCGAGGTGCCCCACGTTCCCGGCTCGGGACAGGGCCTGATCGGCCTGACGGAACGGGCGACGCTGACCGGCGGCCGGCTGGAGCACGGTCCGGTCCCGGACGGGGGGTTCGACGTGCGGGCCTGGTTGCCGTGGGGGTGACTCCCCTCGCACCGGGCGTGGGGTGCTCAACGGACGCCCCGGCGTGCCCTGTTGCGGGCCGCGCGGTGTTCCTTACGGGCACTCCACGCCGTCCGGCCCCGCCACGGCGCGCAACCGTGATTACGTGAGGTACATGACTGCGATCAGACTCCTCCTCGTCGACGACGACCCGTTGGTCAGGGCCGGGCTGTCCTTCATGATGGGCGGCGCCGACGACATCGAGATCGTCGGCGAGGCGGCCGACGGTGCCGAGGTCGAGACGCTGGTCGACCGCACCCTGCCGGACGTGGTCCTGATGGACATCCGGATGCCGTCGGTCGACGGCCTCACCGCCACCGAGCGGCTGCGCGGCAGGAAGGACGCCCCGCAGGTGGTGGTGCTGACCACCTTCCACGCCGACGAGCAGGTGCTGCGCGCCCTGCGGGCCGGGGCCGCGGGGTTCGTGCTCAAGGACACCCCGCCCGCCGAGATCGTCGAGGCGGTGCGCCGGGTCGCGGCCGGCGACCCCGTCCTGTCGCCGACCGTGACCCGGCAGCTGATGGACCACGCCGCGGGCGCCGCCGCCGACACCCGCCGCGCACGCGCGCGTGAGCGGCTCACCGCCCTCAACGACCGCGAGCGCGAGGTCGCCGTAGCCGTGGGCCGGGGCCTGGCCAACGCCGAGATCGCGGGGGAGCTCTTCATGAGCGTGGCCACCGTCAAGACCCATGTCTCCCGCGTCCTGGCCAAGCTCGACCTCAACAACCGTGTGCAGATCGCCCTGTTGGCGTACGACGCGGGACTTCTGGAGGAACTGGAGGGGGACGGGCACTAGCCGGTGCTCCCGCGCGTTGTCGAGGTGGTGGGAGGGGGAGCGTCATGGCAGAAGTGATCGACCTGGGGGAGTTCGGAGAGGGGTTCCGCACCGACCCGCACCCTGTGTACGCGCGCCTGCGTGAGCACGGCCCGGTGCACCGGGTGCGCCTGCCGGTGCCGGACGAGCACCACGAGACGTGGCTCGTCGTCGGGTACGAGGAGGCGCGCGCGGCGCTCGCCGACCCGCGGCTGGCCAAGGACGGCAGCAGGATCGGCGTGACATTCCTCGACGAGCAGCTGATCGGGAAGTATCTGCTGGTCGCCGACCCGCCCCAGCACACCCGGCTGCGCGGCCTCATCACGCGCGCGTTCACGATGCGCCGCGTCGAGCAACTCCGGCCGAGAATCCGGCAGATCGCCGACGACCTGCTGGACGCGACGCTGCCGCAGGGCCGGGCCGACCTCGTCGACTCGCTCGCCTACCCCCTGCCGATCACCGTGATCTGCGAACTGCTCGGCGTGCCCGAGATGGACCGCACGGAGTTCCGCAAACTGTCCTCGGAGGCCGTCGCGCCGACCAGCGCGCAGAGCGAGTACGACGCCTTCGCGAGCCTCGCCGAGTACCTCACCGGACTCATCGAGGACAAGCGCCGCACCGGGCCGGGAGCCGACCTGCTCAGCGACCTGATCCGCACCACCGCCGAGGACGGCGACCGGCTGTCGCCGGAGGAACTGCGGGGCATGGCCTTCATCCTGCTCGTCGCGGGCCACGAGACCACGGTCAACCTCATCACCAACGCCGTCCACGCCCTGCTCACGCACCCGGACCAACTGGCCGCCCTGCGCGCCGACATGACCCTAGGGCCTGTCTGACAATTCCCGCCTGCCCCGCGGCGCATGGGAACCCAACCCTCCCCCCTTTCCTACCACCCACCCTCGTTCCCCCCCCAAAGGCCCTTCGGTACCCTTTCCC